>JAQBPR010000251.1 GCA_028287395.1 Bacilli bacterium | reverse complement strand
TCTTGTAGATTTCCCAACAAAATATTGCCCGTTTTGTCTTGTTGAAGCTTAAATTTTCCACTGACTATCGCTTTTCCTGCATTCACCATATGCATGGATTCTATATAGGGGTATTCCTGCCCTTTATTCTTTTCAATCCTCTCTAAATGCTTCAGATATTGCTGATGTAACGCTTCTTTGGCTGCAACATCTTCTTCCGAATCCCATACTTCAATGAACTTAAACCCCTTGAGTCCACTCTCGATAACTTTGTCTCTAAATGTGTCTGTAACATATACCCTAATTTTTAACATCTCCGGTATTTTAAAAATGTTTTCGTTTTGAATAGCATTAATTTTAAAAGCATATTTAATAAATTTCCAGAATGTGCCGTCATCAAAAGTTTTTATTTTTGCTTTTTCGTAGTCTATGCAATCTAAGACGTTAATCACATTCAAAGCGAATAATTTATGCTCTTGATAAATGAGAGGTAGTATTTCAACATTACCTTTAATTAATTCTTGTAAAACTTCGAGTGCTTTATCATTAAATATAGGTATACCGCTAGTTAAATACGGTGTGTCACTTTTTTTGCCTTTTGAATAATTCTCCACTTCTATTGGAACCCATCGGGTATTTGCTTTACCTTTAAATTCTTCATCAAAATATTTGGGGTAATCTCGTTCATAATCTACCAGTGTTAACGTAACGAATCCGTTTCTTTCGCTATCCAATTCCCATATTTTCATTATAGCCTCCTAAAAACCCCAGATGTCAGTAATAGCCACCTGTGGTTATGAGTCTTAAATATCCGACTTTTCGACGATATGCCATTTCATATCATGAAATATAGGAGGATAGGCAATAGGATCAATCCATGCATATGTACCGTCCTCTTGTAGATTACCCAACAAAATATTTCCCGTTTTGTCTTGCTGAAGCTTAAATTTCCCACTAACTATCGCTTTTCCCGCATTTACCATATGCATGGCTTCAATATAGGGATACTCCTGCCCTTTATCCCGTTCAATCTTCTCCAGATGCTTCAAGTATTGTTGATGTGCTTCTTCTTTGGCTGCAACATCTTCTTCCGAATCCCATACTTCAATAAATTTAAAACCTTTAAGTCCATTCTCTATAACTTTGTTTCTAAATGCGTCGGTAACGAATATTTTTGTACTTAATAACTCAGGTATTTTGAAAATATACTCATTTTCAACATTATCCATTTTAAAGGCATACTTAATAAATCCAGTAATTGTTCCCGATCTTGATTTTTTCACTTCAGCCTTCATGTAATCAATGCAATCCAATACATTAATAATGTTCAAAGCGTATAATTTATCTTCGTTATAGACAAGGGGAAGTATTTCTACTTTCCCTTTAATAAAATCGTGTAGAACCTGGATTGCTTTATCATTAAAAACAGGTATACCGCTAGTAAAATATGGTGTGTTACTTTTTTTCCCTTTCGAATAAGTCGTTGCTTCTAACTCCACCCATTCAGTATTAGGTTTTCCTATGAACCGGTCTTTCAAATATATCGGATAGTCTCGCTCAAAATTTACTAAGGTTAATGTAAAATATCCGTTTCTTTCGCTATCCAATTCCCATATTTTCATAATAGCCTCCTACAAATTATTCTATCCCCCTTTGCAATTATATCTTATACTCTGCAAAGGGGATATCAACAATATAATTAGTTACTTCTACCTAACTCTAATGTTCCATTTAATAATTCATCTCTAAGATTTTCTAATACTTTAATTATTTTAACTT
This sequence comes from Bacilli bacterium, assembly GCA_028287395.1. Classification (GTDB taxonomy): domain Bacteria; phylum Bacillota; class Bacilli; order Paenibacillales; family NBRC-103111; genus Paenibacillus_AC. Next base: position 53,536 of record JAQBPR010000251.1, on the reverse strand, counting down.
TATCTGTTTTTACAGGTTCTAAAGCATCTGCAACATACTTGTAATAATCATAAGTATGATTTCCATTATGGGTCGCTAAAATTTGGTTATCTATTTCAATCGTTGTTTGGCCTGGCTTATTTGGAAGAAATACACCATTTGATGCTGAGTTAACATCAATATCTATATTATTAGATTTTAAAATTTCACGTGCTTTTATGGCATCGGGATTGGAAGAACCCGATGGAACAATATGATGCGCGTCCCATCTTTCCACACCTGGAATATCAGTCGGTTTCACAATCCCAGCCTTCTGTAACTCATCCGACAAAATATGTGAGTCGGTGTAAGAAGATGGGTACGTTTTGGATACTTTCGTTACGGAACTTACCTTGCTCGCATATTCAAACGCATTGATGCATCCTGCGTTGTGCGTTAATATTCTTAGACTCGACACATAGTACGTATGGAAGTCCTGTACACTGAAATTGTAAACGGTCGTATTCTCCTGTTTGACCTCAACTTTATCAACCGTCACTGGGGTGCCGTCGCTTTTTTCAAACAAATCACCGGGAACAATATCTTTGGATAATACCCACCCTTTCCCAACTACCCAGAATGGATGATTATCGCTTGTGGATAAGATTTCATTGCCCACATGGATATTATACGTTTCTGTAATTTCTTTTTGGTACAACGTTTCTACTGGTTTATAGGCGGTTTCTCCGGTATCGACATTTTTCGATAAAACTTGGTCGCCAACTAGAATCTGCTCGATTGGTTTATCACCGTCTATCGTGGCGACTTTTGTACCAGCTACAAAACAGAAACAAGGCGTTATGTTATGAACTTTTCTAAAAATTTTAGCCCCTACAACCCCATCCACAACAAATGGTACCATGGAAACAGCAGAAAGAGCAGCATTCACTGTGTCGCCTCTTGCCAAGTATATAAGGGTATTGATCCCATCGGGTCCCACACCGAATACGGGAACCATACCTACTAAACCGATTAAATTTTGCAAATTATCTAATGGGCTTGCGTTAGGATCATATATAAACTTATCTGCCGTAATCCAAAATTTCTCCAATCCGTTCAAGCCGTACATTTGCTGCGACCATAACACATATGAACCTAAAGCATGTGACTTCGTTGCGTCCCATGCATATTTAACGAAGTAATTGAAGCACACCCCGCAATGGTCTTTATTGCTTGCCGTTACCTTCGTTACGCCATCATCCATTCTTGTTGGCGGGGCTGGGATTATATCCGTTAAATAATTGGATTCGTTGATGACCAATATACTTGCAACCGTCGGATAATTAAAACCGGGATAATCTCTAGGAGTAATTGTAACTGTAAACCATCCGTTGCGCGCGATAAATTTATCGGCAATCCCATCATTATCGCTGTCATCCGCTATACTGTAATCAATATTATCGGTATTTCGATTCATTACTCCATCCCACGTAAAAGGGTACTTTCTTGCTATCTTAGTGGGTGGTCCTCCTGGAATTATGTATCCTCCTTCCATGTAACCTAATGTTTTGGTGTAAACAACTACACCATCTTCATTTTTTATCTCAACATCCGTGTAATCGTGTGAATCGTAATAGTAGAATGACACTTCCGCATAATTATGGGGTGCTAGAGGGTCCAAATTTGTGCGATGAACTTGTGCGCCCACTGACGCGCTTGTCGTATCCGAAATATAGGCTACTTGTGATTGTTTAGTGGATATCGAGTAACTTGTAGCTGCTGAACTCACATCACTTAGCGAGTTTATGCCAGAAGAGCTCGGCCAATATTCCACTCTTGCGTAATACGTTCCCGCTGAATTGAGATCGATCTCCTCATGATTGTTAGGCAGAAATACTCCTAGCGATTCGCCAGAGCTATCTTCCAGAATAACTGTGTTTGACGAAATATTCAGATGTAATTGCATAGGTTCGGCAACATCGATTTTATAATAATCGACATCGTATTTCGAAGACAATTGATCGGTTTGAATTTGCTCCCATTTGGCCAGAGTCGCATTGCCTTTAACGCTGTCAAAATCATCCTCTACCTTAATTCGGGTATTCAAACTTCCGCTGCTGCTTGCATTACTAAGCACAATATAGTACGTCGTACCGGCAGACAGGTTCGTTTCAATAAGTGAAAATTGGTCCCCAAAAGGGCCATTGGCATTATCATTCGGCTGCGTCACCAAATTGGTTAAATTGGCATCGCTGTATAAGCTCAGTACCGTATCGTTAACCGGGCCTGTGTCTCCATAAGGTGAAGTGAAAAATCTGTAAATTCCGCTTGCGGGAGCTGTAAACTGGAAGTATTCGTTCTCACCCGTACCCTTGGATACATCCATCGGTATTTGATCTTCAAGCGGACTGAAATTGTATGTGGCTCTTGCCGCCGTTAGCCGGGCATGAACCGAGCCTCCGCCATATCCTTCCAGCTTAATATAATAGGTCACCCCGCTGGATAAAGCTAAGGTTAATTGCGAGAAGTAATTATACGCATCGGTATCGATATCATCATTTTCATCGATTTCATCGGTTAACCCCGCATCCCGATACCCCGAAATAATTGTGTCGCTCATCCCGCTATCGAATGATCCGCCATAATAGCTCGATGTAAATGTATAGGAACCGGAAACGGATGGCGTGAACGTATAGATTCTTTGCTCATTTTCCGGTATATCTTGATCGATGGCTGAATTTAAGTATAGGTTGGAAGCCGGTGCCGGCATGTTTAATGTAACTGTCAAACTCGCATGCACGGCTGCAATGTTATTATAGTAGCTGATCTTCACGTAATAGGTAACGCCCGCCGACAAATTCCAGTCGATTTCGGAGAAACGGTTGCTGCTGCTTAAGTCGTCGTTTTCCGTGAGTTTATTCGTCAAGTTCGCATCGGTATATAAACCGAGCACGGTATCGTTGACCGCTCCGGTCCCGCCATAAGCACCGGTGAAAATTTTGTACGCCCCGCTTGAAGTCGGCGTGAATTTGAATGTTTGCGTTTCCCCGATCGGCAAATCCACATTGACCGGCGTATTTAACGAGATCGCATTAATTTGCGGCGCGGTTGTCGATTTGGTTGTATTCACGAATAAGCTGGAGCCTTGATTGTTGCTTGCCGCGACACCCAAGGTATACGACGTATTGGAATTCAACAAAGTAAACGTATACGACGTTCCGGAAACCGAAGTGACGGTCGTTCCGTTTTTCTGCAGGGTGTAGCTTGTCGCTCCGTTCACCGCATTCCAGGTCAAGGTGATGCTTGTGCCTGTGGCGACTGCGGTCAATCCGGTTGGGGCGGCTGGACTGCCGTTCACCGGTATCCCCACGGTTAAAGTATAGCTGGTTGTACTGAAAGCGCCCAAGTATCCATATACCTTGAAATAGTATACGGCGCCGCTGGTTACCGGAAAAGAGAGTGATTCGTTATAGCCTAACGAATTGCTGCCGGTAATGATCGTATTGTTATTAGCATCAAGTATTTGAATGTCATAGTCCTTGTTGGAGGGAACACCCAGCTGCACGTTAAGATTCCCCGTCGAGGTTGCCGTAAATTTGTAATAATCAACATCCGCATTGGTGGCAATATACGAAGAGTACACATTTCCATTGCTGACGTTGAATGCCGAAGCCGTGCTGTCATTCGGTTCAAACGTGTCGGGTACGATCGTTGATTTTACCACAGCCGTATAAGCGCTTGACCCTGCAGGGTTGTTGGCCGCGACCCCTAACGTATAATTCGTTCCCGCAGACAAGCCGGTAAACGTATAGCTTGTGCTATTCGTTGTCGTGAGGAAGGTCCCATCTCTTTGAATGCTGTACGAGGTGGCACCGCTCACCGCATTCCAGGATAGCGTGATGCTGCTGCTCGTTGAACTGGAACTAAGCCCGGATGGCGCAGCTACGGTCGTATAGGCAGTGGTAGTCGTATAATTGCTGCTACCTCCAGCATTCACGCCAGCTACCCCCAACGTATAACTTGAACCAGTTGATAAACCTGTGAACGTATAGGACGTGCTTGTTGTACTGCCTGAATACCCGCCGTTTATCGAAACATTATAGGAGGTTGCACCGCTAACGGCCTGCCAACTCAATGTAATACTATTCGCCGCCGAACTGGTCGATAACCCGATGGGCGCTCCCGGTACCGCCGGGTTCGTCGTTGCCGATGTCGTCGCGTACGAACTTGTCCCGCCGGAATTATTGGCCGCTACCCATAACGAATAGGAAGTATTCGCCGTTAAAAACGAATACGTATAGGACGTGCTGCCAGTTGACCCTACATAAGACCCGTTCAACAACAATGTATAGCTGGAAGCATTGGCTACAGGCGACCAGTACAAGGTGATGCTGTTAGAGGTTTTGGTTGTGCTTAACCCTGTTGGTGTACCTGGAGCGGGTATGCTGACCGCTCCGAAATTAAGGGAATAACTCGACGTACTGTAAAAGCCGTTAAAACCGAATACTTTGATGTAATACGTGTTAAACGCATTAACCGAAAAGGTAACATTCTCTGAAGCTCCTACACCATGTGTACTGCTTGTTATTAAATTTCCACTTGAATCCAGGGCATATAAGTCAAAATCGACTCCGGACGGTACTGACATACTTACGCTTAATGTACCTGTTGTAGAAGGTGTGAATTTATAATAATCGACATCTGAAGCGGATGAGATGTAGGAAGTTAGTCCGGCGTTTAAACTCACCGCCGCAGCCGATGAAGTGGAGTTATTCGGTTCATATGTATCTGGCGCAGGCGGTGGAGGCGACTGGACGAATATGGTGAAATTATCGTCAAAGTTCGGCGAAGCCGGATAATGATACTTAATCGTATAGGTCCCGGCAGGCGTATAGGATGCCGTGTTCCAGGTATAACTGATTGGCGTATTCAACTGTGGATAACGATAAATATAACTAGCCACAATATTGGACGGATTGTTCGACGGAAATACAGAGATATCAATTTCCGTATGAATGTTGTTCCCATTCTGATCACCCTGAAGCTCTAGGGATACTGTTGCGGATCCACCCGCCGTAATCGTTTGGTTATCCCCTGTTTTACCATAGCTTTGGATGGCCGTTCCGTTTGAATCGGTTTTCCCAATACTAATTTGGCCGCTATATTCCTTTAATGCTTCTAGATACTCGTTTTCTAAAGATTTGAAATCGTCCGATTTATTGAGAAAATACATGTTTACCGCGGAATTCTGTGATAGCGTGTCCGCTTTGTTGAATTGGTTCAATGGATCGGGTAGAATATGCAATTGCTTGTTTTTCGCCTTTAATTGAACCAGCTTTTGATTGATTCTTTTGGCAAGCAAAATGTTTCCCTGTGCTTGAGCGGCTTCTTTCAATTGCTCCAATTGATTGCTCAATGTTTGAATGCGAACATCCTTCACGTTGACGTCAAATTGCGGCTCTGTTGGGATTGGTTCTGGTGAGGAACCCGGTACCGTCTCAATCGGATCACTCTTCAAGCCAAGCGCATGGGCGATATTAATTAACCCATGTCCATAATCATGGGCGCTTCCTAATGGGGTGGCGGTATCGAATAGTTTATTTTTGATATCGTCATTGGTCCATTTTTTGTTTTTCGACCATAAAGCCGCCGCAGCGCCTGTTACATGCGGAGCAGCCATGGAAGTGCCGGATAATACTCCATAGCCCCCATCCATGGTTGTGCTAAGAATGTCTGAACCGGGAGCAACGAGGTCAAGTTGGGAGCCCTCACTGGAGTAACTGGCCCGTTTGAGCGATGACGTTACCGCTCCAACGGAAATGACTTCCGGATACAACGCCGGATACAGCTCCGTTTCCACGCCCGCGCCGTTATTGCCTGCGGCTGCAATGATTAGGATTCCTTGTTTATAGGCTTCACTTATTGCATCATGCAAGGCTTGGCTTGGCTCAATGCCCCCAAAACTCATCGAAATAATGTCCATACCGTTTTGAATCGCCCAATCAATTCCTTCCACTACTTGGCTGTAGGAACCCGAACCGCTGCCGTCTAAAACCTTGACCGCATAGACGCTTGCTTGCGGTGCGGCGCCGATTACGCCGGTTTTATTATCCAATGCCGCAATAGTTCCGGTAACGTGGGTTCCATGCCCGTTATCATCCGTGTAAGCGGACACCCCATCCACAAAGGATACGCCGCCCTCCACTTTAAGATCCGGATGATCGGCAGCCCCCGTATCCAAGACGGCAATTTTCACTTTTTTCCCTTCAATCTTTTGATCGATAGCAAGATCTGCACCAATTGCATGGATTCCCCATGGCACGGTTTCACTATCTTTTTTCATATTTTTAACGGAACCATCTTCTTTGGATATTTTGCCGATCGATTCTATTCGAACTGTGGAATCGGCTTCCAAATAAGCGACACCCGGATCATTTTGCAGGCTTTCAATGTCTGCCTTATCCAACTGTACGGAAAGCACGTTTATACTGTTTGCTTTTTTCGGATTTTTGCCCTTTAATTTCTTCTTTGTTATAAAGCTATCCGCATCCGTATCTTTCTTCAATCCTATCAAATATGAATTTGTTTTCGTGTCTGTATTTCCATAAACCGCGCTTGTGATCGTTTCGTTGCTTCCCGCAGAGTTTCCGGCATCTGCACTCACAAGATTAAAATTTGATCCTATTAATGCAACGATACACAACAACGAAACGATTCTTTTTTTCATTCCAATAACACCCATCCGATAAATACCTCCCCATTGTTATAAAACAACCGTGCCTTCTTAAACTTGTTTACTGATTTTTTAAAGCATTAGCTAACGAAATGATCGTATTCGCCTTGTCATCCTCTATCGACTTACCCTTTTTAGCAGAAATTTGATTTATTAGAGCATCTATCACATTATCTCTAGACTTAATATTGTGATGATCAATAGATTCCAATTTCTTGCATAGTACCTCTACTAAATGATCATTTGTCACGAATTGCCGAACTAGATTACTCAAGCTTTCAATGGTAACAATGACAGTGAAACTCGTTGTCCCTGTTGCCGTGTTTCCGGCACGATCCATAGCGGTTGCTGAGAAACTATTCATACCGAGTTTGAACTTGTAGGCAGGGTCCGTAATATCCTTGCATGTATTGGAAGCAATACCCGATCCATTGTCGGAGGCGGTACACTTAATGTTGACGATTTGATCAATGGTATACGTCCCGGCGTTCCCTGTATAAGCAATGCTCGGTGCACTCATATCAAGAACTATGCCCGCACTCGTAACGGCCGTATTATTAGCCGCATCCCTGAATTTCACAAATACTTTTTTCGTTCCCTCGCTGCTGGATAATGTAAACGTACGAGTACTGCTATATGTTTCCCACTGTGCATTAGCAAAGCCTTGATCCTCAGAGAGCATGATCTGGATCGAACTCGTATCAACCGCTGATATGGTTAGCGTGACAATTTGAGAATTTGTAAACCCTGCGCCATTATTAATCTTGAGTGATATTTGAGTTGGTGCAATTGTATCTAAATTTATCGAGTCGTTTACAATATTGGAAATGTTCCCGGCTGCGTCTTTGAATTTTGCGTACACGGTTTTGGTTCCATCCTCCGCGGATAGTGTAAATTCAAGATTGGATTGGAATGCTGTCCATTCCGCATCTGCAAACGATGCCTTCTCTGAAATCAACATTTGAATCGCATGCGCATCCGTTGCCGCTAATGCCAGATTCACCGTGTGCGTATTAGTATATGCAGCTGCGTCGTTGATCACAATGCCCACGCTGCTCGGAGCGGCCGTATCCAGTATGATGCTGTCGCTTACGGACTCGGATATATTCCCAGCCGCGTCTCTGAATTTCACATAAACTTGTTTCGTGCCATCGCCATTGCTTAATGTGAATGCTCGGACGGCTTGGTAAGCTTCCCATTGCGCATTGGCGAACAAGGCGTCTTCCGATACCATTATCTCTAGCGGACTAGCATCCTTGGCCGCCAAAGTTAACGACACATCCATTGAATTCGTATACCCCGCATCGCTGTTTATTTTAGCGGATGTTTCCATCGGCGCTATCGTGTCCAATATAATCGTGTCGCTTACGATTGCCGACTCATTTCCGGCCGCATCTCTGAACTTGGCATACACGGTTTTGGTTCCGTCTCCGTCGGATAAATTAGATTCACGCTGACCTGTATAATTTTCCCATGCGGCATCCGCAAACGTTTGATCCTCCGATACGATCAACTGGATCGCATGCGCATCCGTTGCGGCTAGCGTTAAAGTTACTTTGGCCGCATTGGTGTATGCCGCATCCTCGTTGATCTTCACATCCGTTCCGCTTGGCGCAGCGGTATCGAGAATAATCGTATCGCTCGCCACTTCGGACAGATTGCCTGCCGCATCCTTAAGCTGCACATACACTGTCTTGGTTCCATCATCGCCCGATAGGGTAAACGAACTGTCGGACTGCAGCGGCTTCCAATCACCGCCTATCGAATGGGTGTCCTCCGAAACGCTAAATTTCAGAGGATTGGCATCCATTGCGGCAAGATTTAATTGCACAGCCTTGGCGTTCGTATATTCCGCATCCTGATTGATCTTCATGCTTGTGATTATTGGAGCGGTTGTGTCCAGTACAATATTGTCGCTCGTTACAGCCGACTCGTTGCCTGCCGCATCTCTGAATTTGACATGGACGCTTTTCGTACCGTCACCTTGGCTTAACGTGAAAACACGGGTCGTTTGATACGCTTCCCACTGTATACCCGTAAACGAAACATCTTCCGAAATTAACATTTCGAGTGAATTGGTATCCGTTGCGGTGAGATCCAACACGACGTTCGCTGAAACAGCATAAGACGCATCATTGTCAATTTTGACACTCGTATTACTTGGCGCCGCCGTATCCAATACAATGCTGTCGCTCGTTACAACGGATTCGTTGCCCGCCGCGTCTTTGAATTTCGCATAGACCGTTTTGGTTCCGTCTGTCGCGGATAGTGTAAATTCGAGATTGGATTGGAATGCTGTCCATTCCGCATCTGCAAACGATGCCTTCTCTGAAATCAACATTTGAATCGGATGAGCATCCGTTGCCGCTAATGCCAGATTCACCGTGTGCGTATTGGTATACGCAACGGTGTCGTTGATTACAATGCCCACGCTACCCGGTGCGGCTGTATCCAGTATGATGCTGTCGCTCACGGCCTCGGATATATTCCCAGCGGCGTCTCTGAATTTCACGTAGACTTGTTTTGTGCCATCGCCATTGCTTAATGTAAATGATCGGGCAGCTTGGTAAGCATCCCATTGCGCATTGGCGAACAATACGTCCTCTGATACCATCATTTCTAGCGGACTAGCATCCTTGGCTGCCAAAGTTAACGACACATCCATTGAATTCGTATACTCTGCATCGCTGTTTATCTTAACGGATGTTTCCATCGGCACTGCCATGTCCAATATAATCGTGTCGCTTATAATTGCAGACTCATTGCCGGCCGCATCTCTAAATTTCACAAATATAGCTTTAGAGCCATCACCGGCAGACAATGTAAATGAGCGGTTTGATGCATAATCCTCCCAAAGCGCACCTGCAAAAGCATCATTTTCTGAAATCATCATCTTCATCACAAGGCTGTCCGCAGCTGTCAGACCCAATGCTACAATTCTATCTTTCGTATACGTTGCATCTTGATTGATCTTAATATTAATATTTTCCGGTGCTTGGGTATCTAAAACGGTTTGAGCGCTAATCGCTTCCGAGGAGTTGCCGACATTATCCCTAAACATTACATAAATGGTCTTATTGCCGTCGCCGTTTGATAGTGTGAAGCTTCGTGTCTGCTGAAAAGGTTCCCACTGTGCGCCAATGAAGGATGCGTTTTCGGACATCATCATTTCTATGGCATTGGCATCTTCAGCGGCGAGATGAAGCGTTACGTTTTTGTCGTTAATATACGGGTCATCATTATTGATATGAATACTTAAGCCTGTTGGAGCTGAAGTATCAAGAATGATATTTGCGCTAATCGAAGCAGATTGATTTTCAGCGGCATCCTTAAATTTCACGAATACCGTCTTGTTGCCGTCACCGGAAGATAAGGTAAAGGAACGGCTGGAAGAATAGGCTTCCCAATTCGCTCCTGTAAAAGCGGCATTCTCGGAGATAATCATTTGTATAGGATTGGTATCGACCGCGCTTAAAGTCAAATCAATTAAATTTGTCCGAGTATATCCGGTATTGGGATTTATACTCATACCTATATTTGATGGAGCCAACGTATCCAATGTGATCGTATCGCTGGCCATTACGGACTGGTTCCCCGCGGCATCGATCAATTTAACAAAGACCGTTTTAACGCCATCACCGGAAGAAAGGGTAAAGGAGCGGTTCGGCAAATAGGTTTCCCACTGTACGCTGCTGAATTCGGCATCCTCTGAAACCATCATAAGCAGCGGATTCGCATCCGAAGCTTGAATATGAAGCATAACATTTGTTGAGTTCGTAAACCCGGCGTCATTATTGATCGAAACATTTGACACGAGTGGGTTTACGGTATCCAGTACTATGCCGTCATTTACTTCAGTAATATTTCCGGCGGCATCCATAAATTTGGCGTAAACCGTTTTTGTGCCATCGATTCCGGAAAGTGTAAAAGACTTTTCTGAAACAATCGGTTCCCAGGAAGCATCCTCAAAGGTACTCGAGTTTGAAAGTTGAATAATAACAGAGTTGCTATCGCTTGCACTAATATTCAGCTTTACATTAATTTGATTCGTGTAAGATGATCCGTCATTAATTGTTACACTTCCAATAGGCTTGGTAGTATCTAGAACAATACTATCGCTCACAATATTCGTCTCGTTCCCAGCAAGGTCCCGAAATTTAACAAATATCGTTTTGACTCCATCCCCTGTTGATAGAGTGATGGATTTTGTTGTTGAATAACTGGTCCATGTCGCATTGGTAAACTGATTGGATTCGGAAATAATTACTTCATCAGCACCGATCGCGGACAAGGTGAGCGTAACATTCCCCGAACTTGTATAAAGATCATCGTTATTGATGAATACATACGAATTCGCGGGTTTCGTCATATCCAAAGTTATCGTATCGTTTACAGCTAAGCTGACATTACCCGCAGCATCTCTAAATCGGGCATAAATTGTTTTTAATCCTTCTCCTTGCGAAAGCTTGAAAGTTGCTGTAGAAGCAAACGGCCCCCAAGTCACATCATTGAAGCTGGATTGTTCGGATAACTCCATTTCTGTAGCTCCAGTTGCCGTTAATGTTACTGCAGCTTGAAGGTTATTGGTGAAAGTTGCTCCCCCTTGAATGATTATACTGACACCGGTTGTAGGGGTTGTATCTAAAATAATGAATGCATTCGCCACGCCGGATACATTCCCTGCTGAATCTTTATATTTCACATATATTGTTTTCGTTGCATCTCCACCTGAAAGCGTAAAAGATTTCGTAATGGAATAGGCTTCCCAGATTGCCCCCGTGAATGAAGCAGACTCCGAAACCATCATTTGCACAGCGCCCGCAGCGGAAAGAGATAGTAGAACGTTAGAATTATTCGTCGACGCAGCTCCGTTATTGATCAGAATGCCAATATTACCTGGAGCAACCGTATCCAAATCGACACTATCGCTTACAACCGGACTAACCTTAGCCGAAGCGTCTCTAAACTTGGCATAGACGATTTTCAAACCATCTGATGACGATAGGGTGAAGCTTTTGGAAGTACTGTACGGCTGCCACACGGCATTTGTAAATACGCTCGATTCCGAAATCATCATCTCAGTGGCTCCACTACTGAAGAGAGTAAGAGTAATGTTTGATGAAGTAACGAATCCGTTTGCGCTGTTAATCTTCACTGTAGGCAGGTTTGAGGAAGTATCCAGTAAAATAGAATCGCTGACAATAAGGGATTCGTTGCCAGCAGCGTCTTTAAACTTGGCATAGACGATTTTTTGACCGTCGCCGGACGACATTGTTAGCGACGATACTGTCGCGAAACTTTGCCATACAGCTCCAGTAAATGATGATGACTCCGATATCATCATCTGTAATGCCGTCGCATCGGCAGCGGAAAGTAACACAGTTACGTTTGCATCGCTGGTGCTGTTATCTCCATTGTTAATTGTTATATTTCCGTTTGAAGGTGCAACTGTATCCAAATATATCGTTTCAGAATATATCGGAGATTCGTTTCCGCTTCCGTCTTTAAATTTGACATAAACTGTTTTTGAACCATCTCCTGATGAAAGGGTCCATAGTCTGCTTGTCTTATAAGTCTCCGCTTTGGCTCCCGAAAAATTGCTTGATTCTGAAATTGTCATTGTTTTGGCGCCTATCGCCTGTAATGAGAGTGTGACTTTGTTGTTATTTGTAAAGACATCTCCATTATTAATGGTAAAGCTACCGCTTACCGCTGCAAATGTCGGTGTAAGCAAGAATGATGTCTGAACTAAACTCAAAATGATCGTAAATACAATTAGCTTTCGTAGAAACTTTTGCATGAATATCCTCCTTAGACAATAACAAGTATTTTTAGATAAAAAGCGACTTTTTTACTATATTATTATCTTATTTGACAAAAGCATTATTAGATAGGGGGTTTTTTTGTCGAATATATAAGCCAAAGGACCTGTTTTTCCAGAAACTGATCTATACAGAGTTTATGAACGAGCTCAGTATATCCTATCAATTAATCAGACAATGTAACGAGAATATCGATTTGTCTTTTTATCAAATAAGTTCATCGCTAAAATGTAATTTTAGTTAATCTGAATCCATTTCAAGTATTTGATGATCATGCAAAAGTCGTAACAAAACTATCATTTCAGAAAGCTCTGAAGTATCTGGTTATATATTTAATTTTATACGTTCACGCTCTATCTTTTGATTAATGTTTTTCCAAGATATCTAAATGATACTAGACGGAGAAGATTGTATTTTGATTGACCCAATGTTAAGCAGTGAGTTTGGCTTCAATATTTGGACAATATAAAAAGCAGACTATGACCATAAATGGTTTAGGCTGCTTATTTTCGTGAATTGATTTTCTTTATCACTTTATCATTGCACAGTGTCTAGTATTTATTCTAAGTACAAATACGTTATATTTTAAATTAAGTTTCTATATAAAAGTACTTTTATCCACTCTATAGTTTCTCTCCAAAATTCAACAATTACAGAATCCAATCAATATGGTAACATGTATAGTATTGGAAAAATCTTAATTTTAAATTTATGGGGGAACTTCATTGAAAAAAATAATCTTTCAATTATTAGCTTTTTTCTTTTTAATCGGATTTATAGCAATGCCAGCCCATGTTCATGCAAATACTTTAGATCAGTACCTTTCCTCGGATCTTGATAAGGAATTACCTTATGTAAACGATGCGAAAGAACCAGTGAAGTTCCGTGGAACAGGCAACTTTAAAATATCATGGCGAATCCCTTCTACAATTCCACTCCATATTATCCGAGATGATAGTGGAAACATGTTTTACTCAGACACAGACGGAATTTATTCAGTAGATCCATATGGAAATACCCTATGGTCTTACAAACTTCCTACGCCACATGGGCTTAAATACGTAAACCTTGGAGTAGATGGTACAATTTACGCCTTTGAAGCAGGCGATGAATATTACCAAACAAATGGCAGCGTATTTGCTTTTAACAAAGATGGTTCAGTCAAATGGGTTTATGAATTGGACAAACTGAAAACAATTGAATTTAGTTCAAGCTTTGTAGGGGATATTTACGGAAATTTCATTGTCGAAACCATCTCGGGGATTGTTTCGATTAATCCCAAAGGATTTATTAACTGGACTAATACGAATATATTAAAAGAAACAAAAGTTACCGAAAATTTAACTGAAAGCAATATCGCTCAATTAAACGCAGATTCCAATGGAAATATTTTTGTGACTACACGAGATAATAAAATTTACTGTTTGGATGCGAAAGGACAAATCAAATGGGAAACTGAACAGCTCGATTTGGGTCAACTGTATTTTTCGGAAAATGTGATCTATTCCCTGTCGAATAAAGGACTCTATATACTGGATGACTCAACCGGAAAAGAAAGTAATATGCCACCAAAGGAAATTCCCCTTACTATCGCATTACCAACTGATCATATGGGCGGTTTCTACGTTCCAACTAATTATGGAATAGAAAAAATTGATAAAGACGGCAACAAGCTTTGGAAATATGAAATTCGGGATATCGGCTATCGAGATGCCTATAATCTAACATCCGACACTGACGGCAACATTTATTTTACTAATAATGGTGGAAGTGTATACTCCCTTGATAAGGATGGCCGCGAACGATTTGTGCTATATATCCAGAATCATGTTTCAGATGGATCTGAAATTATTACCGACTCTACGGGAACTGCCTATATTTTATCCTATATCGGACTGCTGGCAATCACTCCAAATATTGAACCTGTAAAAGTATTAAAAGACAAAAAGGAGTTGTTTTTTCCTATTCATCCTGTTGTACTCGAGGGAACAACGCTTTTACCGATGCGAAAAATATTTGAGTCTTTAGGTGCAACAATTAATTGGAATTCTGAAACAAATTCAGTCGTTGCGAATAAAGATAATACTACTATTTCGATCACTTTGGGTTCTAAAATCGCGCAAATCAATGGAGTTGACATCAAACTTGATGTGATCCCAATCAACAAAAATGGTACTACCATGGTTCCTTTGCGATTTATCAGCGAAACTTTTGGGGAAAAAGTAAAATGGAACAGTGACAAAAACTTAATAGAGCTTTTAAGTCCGAATGGAAATGTCGATACCAATTCTTCAATTGTGGAATCAAAAAACATCTTATCTGATGCATCAGGAAGATTTTATCTCGTTACAGGGGGGAAGTGGGAACCAACAACCGCTAAATCCAACTACTTTTTAGCTGCAGATGATCAAGACCATTATTTAGAGGTAGATTCACTCAACAAAATAGATCTTAAAGATAATGTAAACCTTTCTGATATTGTTGAATATACTCATAATAATATCAATAATATTTTAAATAATCCTGCTTATAGTAATAGTGTGAATCTCACTATCCATGAAAACAAAGCAATTCAATACGATGTTAAAGGTGAGTATAATAAATTAAAACTTCATTACTTAGTTACTATTATAGAAAGCTCGGATCGTTTTCATATCCTGTTTGAATGGTCACAGGAGAGCAAATTCCTTGATTTTCTCCAACCGTTTGAAGAAATGGTTAAAAATTTCAGAGTAATGGATTCACAAAACAATACTGTAGATGCTTAAGTTTCTCCTATATTTTAATACCTTCTTCCCTTAGCCCAACAATGTTAATTCATCATGCCACCCCTCACGTTCACGTTGAGCCATGTATGAGAGCAATTCTAGGACAATATTTAACTTCATATTTATCCTCCAACTCAATTTCTACAAATACAAAACCCAATAAACCAAAAAGGTTTATCGGGTGAGATGGAAAAGTTTATTGGCTTTAAAATGAGTTTATCGGGTTTTATTCACTGAGTGGAAGTAGATTCCAATTCCCACGAACCCTCACTCTTTACACCTTTACGACACCTTATGCTCAATTCTTAATTTATCCGCAACCATCGCAATGAATTCGCTATTGGTCGGCTTAGACTTGCTGATATTGATTGTGTAGCCGAATAAGTGCGAGATGCTGTCGATGTTGCCGCGTGTCCAAGCGACTTCAATCGCGTGGCGTATAGCGCGTTCTACGCGGCTTGGAGTCGTTTTGTAATGATCGGCGATGGATGGGTACAATACTTTGGTAATTCCACCAAGAATTTCGATGTTGTTATATACCATCGTTATCGCTTCACGAAGATATTGGTATCCTTTAATATGCGCGGGAACACCAATTTCATGAATGATACTGGTAATATTCGCATCCAGGTTTCTTCCTTTAGACAAAGGCACTACATTGGCTTTATGCGATGAAGATGCGGTAACGGATGAAGTCACGCTTTGGTTATTCGAAACAAGCTGACGAATGCGACTCGTAAGTACTTCCATGTCAAAAGGTTTTAGTATGTAGTATGCTGCGCCCAATTGTACCGCTTTTTGAGTTATGTTTTCTTGACCAAATGCGGTTAACATAATAACCTTTGGCGGTGTAGGCAAATTCATTTCGCGTAATTTCTCCAAAACTCCAAGTCCGTCCAAATGCGGCATAATGATGTCGAGAATGAGAACATCCGGAATTTTGCGAGTTTGTTCGATGAATCGAAGTACCTCGTTTCCGTTATAGGCCACCCCAGCTACAGTCATGTCTTCTTGATCATCAATAAACTCCGATAATAAGTTAGTAAATTCTCTGTTGTCATCCGCTAACAATACTTCAATCTTTTGCAAAATAATTCCCTCCCATTTTGGTACATATTGGATTTTTCTGTTCCTAATACAAGTATTTCGACATCAATAATTAAATTCCTTCTGTCGAATATTATTTTTCTTTATTTTTTTTTAAAAATAATATATAATGTATATTTTATTTCAATTTTCAACTTTATTCGACAAAATAATCTAAAAAACCAAAGGCCACTAGCTCGCCTTCAGTTCGGATTCGTTTTTCTTTAATAAGATCCCCGCGTCTTGAAGCATCCATTCAATGAAGCAGCCGTAGCCGCTTGTTGGATCATTGACAAATACATGAGTCACTGCCCCGATAATTTTACCGTTCTGGATTATTGGACTGCCGCTCATACCTTGAACAATACCGCCCGTCATTTCTAACAAACGCGGATCTGTGATTTTAATCACCATGCCTTTGGTTGACGGAAAGTCCTGATGGGCGACATGAGTAATTTCAATATCAAACTTTTCCACCTTTTGACCATTAACCACTGTGTAGATTTGCGCTGGGCCTTCCTTTACATCCTCAGCAAATGCTACAGGAATCGCATCATTCATAATACTGTGATCCGGTTGCTGCGACATTTTTCCGAAAATTCCAAATGCGGTATTCTTCTCAATGTTGCCTAAAACCTTACTTTCTTTAAAAAATTGCGCTCGTTTTTCACCTGGCTCACCATGATGACTTTTAGCGATCGAGGTCACATTGGAATGGACGATTTCACCGCCACCGACTACTATAGGTGTTTGAGTATCCATGTCCGTAATGACATGTCCGAGTGCCCCATATACTCGCTGATCCGGTGCGTAGAACGTCAGTGTTCCAATCCCAGCTGCCGAATCGCGAATATAAAGTCCCAAACGGTACATTTTATCAGTCACATCGTATTCGGGTTGAAGCAAAATTTTTATTTTATCATTATTGCGGTTTACGATCAACTCCAAAGGATGCTTGGATTCGCCTGCTTTTGTGACCAAGTCGGCTACTTTCAATACTTCGTTTATTGAATGACCATTGATACTCATAATTAAATCGCCAACCTGAATTTTTGCGTTTTCACCAGGTGAAATCTTTTTATTATCTGCGATCGTAACTAAATGATACCCAACCACTAATATGCCTGCCGATTTAAGCTTAACACCGATGGTTTGACCACCAGGGACAACTTTTAAATCCGGAATGACATTAACCTTTAATGTTTTGAGCGGGATTGCGCCGAATAGCTTTAATTTCAGCTCTGTTTCCCCAGTAGAGCCCGTTTCAAGGCTTAATGGTTCATTGAGGCTAACGCGAAATGACGTTTGCGTATGACCGTTCACATGTAAAATATTCGGGTTTTTTACCGTCGCTTGAGCGCTAACGGGCATTGTGAGCTTAAGCTCTTTACCTTGTCCGGAAAATAATCGGAGTTCATTAGGAAATGAAGCAAAATTCTGAAAAGGCGGAGAACAGCAAAATATACCAAGTATGAAGACAAGCATGAGACCAATCCATCTTCTAGTGTTCGCGGGCTTCAAGCAGATCACACTCCTTCATTTCTGCCTGACGAAAAGGTGCTCGTCAAATGCGTACCTTTAAGTTAACCCCTCTCCGATTGTTTTATTACTGAAAATGCTGCCTTCTCATCCTTGACGTATATCCTGTTTTTTCTGATTAGCCATTCGCAGCATCTCGTGGGCATGATCTAATGTCTTTTCAGTTACCTCAACGCCCCCAAGCATTCTTGCCAGCTCACTAATCCGTCCTTGCTCATCGAGATCGATCACTTGTGTAAAGGTTCTTTCCCCTTCAACAACCTTTTGGATCAAATAGTGCGCATCGGCCATACAAGCCACCTGCGGTAAATGAGTTATCGAGAATACCTGACAATCCGCAGACAATAACGAAAGCTTTTCAGCAATCGCTTGCGCCGCGCGTCCACTAACTCCTGTATCCACCTCATCAAACACAAGGACAGGAATACGATCGACTTTAGCAAATATCGTCTTCATCGCCAGCATGATCCGCGATAATTCTCCGCCTGAAGCAATTTTATTCAGCGAACGCAATGGTTCACCAGGATTTGCTGAAATAAGGAACTCCACTTGATCACATCCATTGCGTGTCAATTTCACTTTGCTGCCTTCAATTTCAATGCCTTTCGGATCAAGAATGCGATCGAGCTTCACGGCAAAACGAGTACGTTCCATTTGTAAATCGCGAAGCTCGCTTTCAATTTCAACAGACAAATTAGCCGCACTTTGCTGGCGGAGCTTAGAAAGCGTAAGCGCAAAGCTTACTGCGGTTTTTAATTCAGCCTCTGCTTCTGCTTGAAGCTTTTGTAAAACGGCATCTTTATTCTCAATTAATTGCAATTCATTTTGGATTTTATGTAAATATTCGAGGATCTCCTTGACCGTATTGCCATACTTACGACGAAAGGAAGCGATAAGATCCAAACGCTGTTCAATTTTATCGATCCGCGCGGGATTAAATTCAATTTGTTCGCGATAATCGCGCAATTGATAGGCCGCATCCTCCAACTGATAAAAAGCGGATTGTGTCTGCTCAAGCAGCGGTTTCAGTAAAGCTGAATCCAATGCTTCAATTTCTTGAAGCCGCAGAATAGCTTTACTTATCGTATTTAATCCGCCTTTATCGCTGTATATGGCCTCATACGCCTCAGAAGCATTTTGAAATAATTTTTCCGCGTAGCTTAGCTTGCGCTTTTCTTCCGCTAATAATTCATCTTCATCTGCTTTTAATTCGGCATCCGTAATTTCCTCGACTTGAAAACGATACAAATCATGCATTTGCAGCGCTTGTTTGCTCGTTTCCTCCAGCTCATGAAGCTGCTTGGTTAAAGTCATATATTTTTCGAAGGCTTCGTAATACTTGGTTTTTACTTCTTCAATCGCAGCTCCGCCAAAGGCATCCAACCAATTCATATGCTCTTCGACCTTCAATAAGGATTGGTGCTCGTGCTGACCGTGAATATTGACCAGCCATTCGCCAACCTCACGCAGCATGGTTAAATTGACCATCTGCCCATTGATTCGACTGACGCTTTTACCTTGGGCTGTCATTTCACGACGAATGACGAGGCCTTCTTCAGTCGAAGCTTCAACACCTAGACGCGCTAAAACAGACCATACAGGATGGTCGTCTGAAATCTCAAACAAAGCTTCAATCTCCGCTTTGTCACAACCGAATCGTACCCAGTCAGATGAACCGCGCCCGCCCGCAATTAAAGTTAACGCATCAATGACAATGGATTTACCTGCGCCCGTCTCTCCAGTTAACACTTGAAACCCTTGACGAAAGGAAAGCTGAACGGCTTCAATAACCGCTAAATTCCGAATATTTAAATTGGCTAACATCGCTTCACCCCATCAACTAATCATCGCTAAAATTTGGTTTACCACCGAAGTGCTGTGTTCTTTAGTTCGACAGATAATTAGAATGGTGTCATCTCCGCAGATCGTTCCCATCACTTCATTCCATTCCATATTGTCCATAATCGATCCAATTGCATTAGCCGTACCCGGCATACATTTTAAAACAACCAAATTCTCCGCATAATCAATACTGGAAAAGTGATCGGTTAAAGCACGCTTAAGCCTTAATTGCGGATTAAATCGCTGTTCTGACGGCAGCGAATATTTATAGCTGCCGTTATCCAAGGGAGTCTTAATAAGATGCAAGTCTTTAATATCTCGCGACACCGTTGCTTGCGTGACCTGAAAGCCTGCATTTCGCAATGCGTTCACTAAGTCATCCTGTGTCTCCACTTCTTGATTGGCTAAAATTTCACGTATCTTGATATGCCTTTGGCCTTTCATCGTTAGACGCGCCCCTTTATAAATCTATTTGAAATTCGATTTTCACTATGTTTCGTACATTGACATCGACATAAAGCACACCGCTTGCTTTGGGATATAATAATTGATAAGGCAGAAGATGATCGCGGATCGAACTGCCCGTCATCTCCAAAGGCTTACGTGAGCGAGCTATTCTAACGACATACCATTCCTCGCCGCTTTTGACAAAATGGTCTACAAAGAACCGGCTTTCCAGCTCTTCCATATCGTTAATCAGGATTGTTATCGGCACTTTTCTTTTCAATGTCATAACTTCATAGCCCGCATCTTCCAATAAGGCAACGGCTTCAGTGATCGGGATTTCATCATCGGGAGTCAGACTCCATGGTGAGCTCAAAGGTTTCATTAACCAACGGCGCAGTCCCAAAAAAACAACTATTAATAGTATAGCAATCAACAGCAGAAGGACAAAATTATCACCTGCTTGCATCGAATCACCTCACACTATACTTCGCTTTTATTTACATAAATCCCTTTTTTCAAACAAATAAAAAACCGCAAGAAATCCCTTTCGCGGTCGAAGCTAATCCTATTTATATTTATTCGGACTTTTAAAAGTTTGTGTCGCCTCAAGTACAATATCGTCAATCGCCGTTAACCAGCGGGCATTCAATGTGGAATTCATCGCCAATTCAGCTGTCGAAGCCTCATTTACAGTCCAATAAGCTAAAAACTCAATATTCCCTTCACCGCCCGTAATCGGCGAAAACGTCAAGCCTTGTAAATCAAATCCTTGCTCCGCTGCAAAGCCCAACACCTTCTGCAATACTTCACGATGTACAGCCGGCTCGCGAATAACACCTGATTTGCCAACCTTTTCTCGACCCGCTTCAAATTGCGGCTTGATTAAAGCGATCACCTTGCCTCCTGAAACGAATAATGCTTTCAATGGCGGAAGAATCAGCTTTAGTGAAATAAAGGATACATCGATCGTTGCAAAAGTAGGCGTTATACCCAATAAATCTGCTGACTGCAAAAAACGAAAGTTTGTCCGTTCCATCACATGCACTCGCGGATCATTGCGCAAAGACCAATCCAATTGATTGTACCCGACATCTATGGCAATAACTGAGGCGGCGCCATTCTGTAAGGCACAATCAGTAAAACCGCCTGTGGATGCGCCAATATCCAGCATAATCAGGTCCTGAACTTGAAGTGAAAAATGACGCAATGCTTTTTCAAGCTTTAAACCGCCGCGACTGACATAGGGATGCAATGCGCCTTTTACAGTGATTCGTGAATCCCGAGCCAGCTTCATTCCCGGCTTTTCTATCCGCTCTTCATTTGCAAAAACAAGTCCTGCCATAATCGATGCTTTAGCTTTCTCCCGACTTTCAAAAAAGCCTTGCTCGACTAACAATATATCTATGCGCTCTTTGGGGGATGACATATTTGCTCCTCATCGTTTAAGCGCGCTGTCTTTTAAGCGGCATCATGGTTTTTATTTGCTGAAGCAGGTTTTCTACGGTTAGATTGACTTCCGCGCGTTGTTCTTTAATGGTACCATGCTCAACAAAATAATCGGGAATGCCTAACGTTTTAATTTGCATGCCATAGATTTCTTTTTGCGCATAAAATTCCAATACGGCGCTTCCAAAGCCGCCCATTAAAGTCGCTTCTTCTATCGTGATGATATTCATCCGATCCTTGGCTAGCTTCGAAAGCATACCTTCGTCCAGTGGTTTAATAAACCTCGCATTCACAACATGAAGATGAATCCCTTGCAGCTTGAGCTGATCGGCCGCTTCTTCAGCTATTTGGACCATTGGCCCAACAGCCAGTACAGCGATTTTCTCTCCCTCTCGGACAACCTCCCACAAACCAATCGGAAGCGGCCACAATAAAGGTTCTTGTTTAACTCCCGTTCCATTAATCCGTGGATATCTGATCGCAATCGGGCCATCATTGTAATCCAATGCCGTTTTCATCATATGGCGAAGCTCATTCTCATCTTTAGGCATCATCACGACCATATTGGGAATGTGGCGTAAAAAGGCAATATCATAGATACCTTGATGCGTTTCCCCATCTGGACCGACAAAGCCTGCGCGATCAATCGCAAAAACAACATTCAAATTCTGCCGGCAAATGTCATGAACCACTTGATCATAAGCCCTTTGTAAAAAAGTAGAATAAACGGCGAATACAGGCTTCATTCCTTCGGAAGCCAAAGCTCCGCACATCGTAGCTGCATGCTGTTCAGCAATACCGACATCGATCATGCGCTGCGGAAATTTTTGCCCGAATTTAATTAATCCGGAGCCGCTTGGCATAGCCGGTGTAATCGCAACGATACGTTCATCCTTCTCTGCCAGTTCAATGAGTGTTTGTCCAAAAACATCGGTGTACATGGGATGTCCCACTGATTTAACCACTTCACCCGATTCGATCTTGTAGGTGCCAAGACCGTGCCAAACCATGGAGTTTTCTTCGGCCGGAGAATATCCTTTCCCTTTTAAGGTAACGACATGAACCATAACAGGGCCATTTACTTTTTCAGCCTGCTTCAAGGTATCGATCAATTGCGGCAGGTTATGGCCGTCCACAGGACCAAAGTAAGTAAATCCAAGCTCCTCGAACAAAACGCCGGATACCAATAAATATTTTAAGCTATGTCTGACCCGTTCAGCAGTTTTCGCTAAAGTACCGCCAATCGCCGGGATTTTTTTCAATAGATGGTCCAGTTCTTCCTTCGCCTTCAAATAATGTTTGTCCGAACGAATTTTTGCGAGATAATTGTGCAAAGCGCCGACATTCGGAGCAATCGACATTTCATTGTCGTTGAGAATCACCATTAAATTTTTCTTCTCATGACCAATATGATTTAACGCTTCAAAGGCCATTCCACCGGTCATTGATCCATCGCCAATGATGGGAATCACCTTGTGATGCTCACCTTTCAAATCGCGTGCAATCGCCATACCCATGGCAGCGGATAATGAAGTACTGCTATGTCCGGCTTCCCAAACATCATGCTCGCTTTCCTTGCGCTTTTGAAAACCGCACAATCCTTTATATTTACGCAAAGTATCGAAAAGATGCATCCGTCCAGTTAACATCTTATGTACATAAGCTTGGTGCCCTACGTCAAAAATAAATTTATCCTGCGGACTGTCGAACAAATAATGCAAAGCAAGGGTAAGCTCAACAACACCTAAATTGGGCGCTAGATGACCGCCAGTAGCCGCAAGCTTTTCAATAAGAAATGCACGAATTTCAACAGCAAGCAATTCCAAATCGGCAACGGATAATTGTTTCAAATCACTAGGTTGATTGATTGTTTCGAGCATGATTTTTCCCTCGCTTTCCGTTGGGCGATTTAGATTTACGTTTGGGGTTAAAGATTCGGATATGAAATCTTCGTTCGAGATGGAAAAATATTTTGCCGATCAGTAGAACGACAGGCGTTGAATAATGGATCGCAAATGATTTTCCCATCGCTTTACCACCTACCGTTAAAGCTGAAACAACCGCCGTAAATATGACAGTGACTACTGTGCGTAACAGCTCATCTCCAGCTCCGAAGGTTGAGAATAACTTAATCACGACAACCGTTACGGCTGCGCCGCTGATAACGCTCGTTATATCTCCAATCACATCATTGCAAAAATTGGAAAATCGATCCGCGTTGCGTACAATATAAATCGCTTGCTTCGAGCCGTTTACCTTTTCTGAAGCCATTCCGTGAAAAGGAATTTCATTGGCTGCCGCCGCGGCTAAGCCCAGAATATCGAAAAATATCCCAATTAAAATCAAAAAAATCACAATCAACATGCCGATGCCCCAACTAACCCCATCCAATATACTGGTGGAGGCAACTGTAAATGCGCATGCCATAATGAAAGTGACCAGCGATATGAGTACACTCCAACGTAAGGAATTTTTAATTGAGAATTTCATTTAATTCACTTTCTCCTGTAATGTAATAGTACTGGTAACTGGCAACAAACTAAGTTGCCTGTTAACAGTATTGTGAGAGAGTGGCAGCTTTTTGAGTAAACGCTGTGGCTTAGGTCCAGTAGGTTTTCCCAAACAAGCACCCTAGCGTTGCCGGAAGGGCGGTTTCCCTTTATACTCGTCTTGATGGCGTTACCGTTCATCAGACTGGATTACCACTTAGTCCACACTATAATCCCCAAAAAGCCTCACATTGTGAACAGTCTAGGAGTTTTCCTCTACAGCCCTTGAACCATCCCTTAGCCTCTTTTGCAATACAGATTTCATATAGCATCCAGCGAATGTTTTTTTGGCCTAAAAAACAAACTCCTACCATCTATAATCCCCTCTGACTCACTCAAGGCAGGCTACGCTGCACACAAGTCATTTTAGCATAATGGATTAAGTAAGAATAATAGCATTATACAGGTGAGACTCGTATTTGCAGGTTCATACCCCAAGCCGTAACCGAGCGCACGGTGGCGCAAAAGCCACGCACTTGGGCCTCCGCGGAGGCAGGGTCAACGCCCACATGCCATTGTGGATCGCCCTACTACCTTAACTCCCAGCATCAGCCCCCGACTGGGCGTCGAAAGCCAACACCAGGAACTTCATCGATGTGCCCTTTGGCGAATTTTTAGGCCCGCCTTCAGGAATGGTAGACTGACTAGAATACTGCACCACTCACAAGCTACACTAGGATCATTATAGCACAGGTTGCAAATGATGCTCAATGGAGAGTGTTAGGAATCTCGATTCACAAGATAATCCGCGAGCTGAAGCAATCGATCCGGATAAGGGAAATTCGCTGCGACAATCGCTTCCTTGGCTTCTAACGTCAGTTGTTTTATTTTATCCTGTGAGGCCTCTAATCCTAATAAGTAAGGATAAGTTACTTTATGCTGTTTTTCATCACTCTTTATTGGTTTTCCAAGCTTCTGCTCATCCCCTATTATGTCCAAAATATCATCCTGGATTTGAAAAGCCAAGCCAATTTGGTAACCAAATTGTTCCAACGCATTTAATTGTTCTTCACTTGCGCCAGCAACCCGTCCCCCCGATTTAAGTGAAAAGACGATCAAATCCCCCGTTTTATGACGATGAATATAATTCATCTCCTCCAAGTGAGTAATCCCTTGCTCCCCTAATGAATCAGCAGCTTGACCGCCTACCATGCCTTTTGCCCCGGAAAATATCGCTAGCTCTTCAATAATTGCCAACGCTTGCTCAGCTGAAATAGCGGGATTTCGGAATACTTGAGCAGCACAATAAAACGCTTGAGTCAACAGGGCATCGCCAGCTAGAATTGCCATTGCTTCTCCAAAAACCTTATGGTTCGTAGGTTTACCTCTGCGGTAATCATCGTTATCCATAGCGGGAAGATCATCATGGATCAGTGAATAGGTATGAATCATTTCGACAGCACAAGCAATAGGCATGGCTGCATCAATCATTCCACCTAATGCTTCAGCAGCAGCAATAACAAAAATAGGACGCAGCCTTTTGCCGCCAGCCATTAGAGAATATTGCATGGCCTCGCGCAAAGCAATAGGTATATCCCATTGCTTGGGAATGGCAAGCTCTAGCTCCTTGTCTACCGCAGCTACATGTGTCGCGACATATTGTGCTATTGTAAATTGAATACTCAAAGCTGCTCACCCTTTTTCATTCATTCGTTCATAGTATGTAGAGTAGATTTAAAAAGTATAGCTACGGTACATGAAGAATGTGTCCTACAGTTGCTCTTGAAAACAAGTTTCCTTTATTAAATAAAGGTCGAAACTCGTTTTCAAAGGCAACCCGTAAACTTACCGGACACACCCTTTCATTTCCCTTAACCACTTTATAAATCCGGACAAACGCTACCGTCTTGAAAAGACGGGGTAGCTGTTTATCCTTGATACGCTCTACTAAGCTTCTTCTGCTGCACTTATGAAAGGCTTTTTACTCAAAGCCCCATTTTCCTCAACAAGCATTTCGATCTTTCGTTCTACTTGCTCCAGCTTCTGGCTGCACAAATGAGACAGCTTCATCCCTTCTTGGAATAAATCAATCGCTTGCTCCAATGGCACATCGCCATCCTCTAATTTCGCCACCAATTGTTCAAGCTGGTCCATTGCTTCTTCAAAGCTAAGCTTAGTTATTTCCTTTTCCTTGACCATCCGCTTTCTCCTCCATCGCCCAGACATGGCAGTCGATTCGACCGTCCCTTAAAGCTATATTGACTACATCGCCTAATTGTACCTGTGCGATGGATTTAATTAATTTCTGCTTTTTCTCGTCATAAACAAGACTATAACCGCGCTGCATTACTTTCAAAGGACTAAGGGCATCCAATTGGCGCAATTGTGAATCCCAGCGAAATTTTTGCGTTTTTAACAGAGTTTGCATCGTTTGGAGCAGCTGCCGATGAGCATTCCCTGCTCTTCTTTTCGCATATATGGCTTGCTCCGTCGGATTAAACCCGCTTAATCGCTGCTCTAGCTTCATCTTCATTTGCTCTGCACGGGCAAAACAGCTTTTTATGCGAAAATGGAGCTGCTCCGTCAAACGATCCAGCCGCTCTGTTGGCTGAATTAGCTGTTTATGCGGACTTTGCAAGAAAGGTGTACGCTTTGCTCTTTCCAACCGCTCACGTTTAGCTTGAAGGCCTTGAAACAGTCCTCTATGCAAACGTTGAGTATATTGAACTAGCTGCTGTCGAAGCTCCAAATGATGAGGTACGGCTAACTCTGCCGCTGCCGTAGGTGTTGCCGCTCGCAAGTCAGCGACAAAATCAGCGATTGTAAAATCTGTTTCATGACCTACCGCAGAAATAATCGGGATCATGGAAGCATAAATACTACGGGCTACACTCTCTTCGTTAAACGCCCAGAGTTCTTCGAGCGATCCTCCTCCGCGTCCAATAATGAGGACATCGACTTCACAGCGCTCATTCATTATTTGAATAGCCTTAACAATGGAAGGGGCTGACTGTGTACCTTGTACAAGCACTGGATATAGCAGAATTGGAACCGTTGGAAACCTGCGTTGTAAAGTAATGATGATATCGCGGACAGCAGCGCCTGTTGGTGAAGTAATGACGCCAATAGCCTTAGGAAACTGCGGAATCAGCTTTTTGCGCTCCGCTGCAAACAAACCTTCCGCTTCAAGCTTCCGTTTTAATTGCTCGTAGGCCAAATATAGACCACCCACACCGTCCGGCTGCATCTCAGTCACGTAAAATTGATACTGACCGTCCCGCTCATAAACAGATATGCTGCCGCGAGCAAGAACCATAGTTCCTTCCCGCGGCATAAAGGCCAATCGTTGATTTTGTTTTGCGAACATAATACTTTTAATTCTACTATCCGCATCCTTCAATGTAAAATACATATGTCCGCTGGAATGATGGGTGAAATTCGAAATTTCGCCGCGAACCCAAACATCCTGTACTAAATCTTCGTTTTCCAAAATAGCTTTAATATAGCGATTTAAATCCTTAATCGTCAAAATTTTCTCGCGGTTCATCATCGACTTATTATACCAGAGAGGAGGTCAACTTCGCCCTCTTCGCCGCTTCCAATGTATTACGCAGTAACATAGTTATCGTCATAGGACCTACACAGCCAGGAACAGGAGTAATATAGCCTGCAACTTCAGCCACATCATCGAAATCAACATCTCCGACAAGCTTGCCTGTTTCCAAACGATTCATGCCTACATCGATAACTACCGCGCCTGGCTTAACATAGCTGCGTGTCACCATTTGCGCCCTGCCAACTGCGACGATTAAAATATCCGCTTGTCGCGTGATTTCTTCCATATTGGCCGTTTTGGAGTGACATATTGTCACAGTCGCATTTTCTCGCAATAATAGCATCGCCATTGGCTTACCGACAATATTGCTGCGACCGATCACTACGGCATGCTTGCCTGATAATGAAATATTTAGATGCTTCAACACAGCGATGACACCTGAAGGCGTACAAGGAAGAAAGCTTTCCTTGCCAATCATCAGATTTCCGACATTAATCGGATGAAAACAATCCACGTCTTTATCTACGTTGATAGCGTCAATCACTGTATCTTCATCAATATGTTTAGGCAGCGGCAATTGGACTAAAATTCCGTTAATTTTGCTATCTGCATTCAAGCGTGCGATTAAATCAAGTAATGCCACTTGCAGGGTTTCCGCAGGCAAACGGTGCACTTCAGAATAAATTCCGGCAGCTTCACATGCTTTCGCTTTATTGCGAACATAGACTGCAGATGCCGCATCATCTCCAACTAATACAACCGCAAGACCAGGCTGAATACCTTGGGATCTGAATGCCTCAACCTCCTGTTTAATTTGCTCGCGCACTTCGCCTACAATTTCTTTTCCGTTGATGATTTGTGCTGGCATTTTATCCGCTCCTTTGTTATGTGCGTGAGATTGGTATGTCTCACTCCCAATCGCAACTTATTATACACGCTCTTAAAGAGGCAATTGGTTCTTTGTTTTAATGTCATCCAATTCCTTGATCATTTTACCGAGCACACCATTGACGAACTTGCCTGATTCTTCTGTACCAAAATGCTTGGACAACTCAATCGCTTCATTGACCACAACCTTCGGCGGAACGTCATCACGGAAAATCATTTCATATGCCGCTAATCGAAGCACCTCTTTGTCAACTTTGGACAAACGATCGATTTGCCAGCCTTTTAAATATTCAACTAAAAGCTCGTCAATTATTTTTTTATGCTGCTCTGTTCCTACGACTAGCTCTTCAATGTATTTAGGCTCTATCTTTTCGTTCTGAAGCAGCAATGCGCTCTCGTTATCATTCTCAGCTTCGTGAATCGCCATCGCTATCGCTTCGCTTGCTGTAACCTCATTCATCTGCATTTGATATAAGCTCTGCAATGCAATCTCTCTGGCTAATCTACGTCTCATTGGTAAATCCCCCTCATGTTAACTCGCTTCGTTAGTATAGACTCTGTTATCGCAAAAAAACCTATGAAAGAACAACCTCATGACGAGAGGATGCTGCCCTTCACAGGAATTCATCTAAACATTCTCCATCGATCTGTCAGCCAATTCCACAAATTTTCGACGCCATTAAACGGCTCCTTGTGGTCAAACCTTTTCCCAATATAATAGCCAATAAAAACGATAAAGGCAAAAATCAACATATCCCACAAACCCCAAATTAAATAAATAAAGCCGAAAAATATCCCGGCGACCACGCCAACTACTTTGCCTTGATGATTGTTGAACCATTCATTCCACATGGGAATCCCACCTTTTATTCCACTCTGCTTTTAAAGACATGACCTGCTTGTACAACATTAGCTATAAAAACTGAAACTGTTGCAACCGGTATGCCCGTAACCTCTTCAATTTGTGCTTTCACTGTACTTTGAATTTCTTCGGTTAGTACAGGTATCGCATGTTCACCATCAATCAATGTACGGATAACTATTTCCAATCCAGCTTCATTTACCGACACTCTTGCTTTTAAATCCTTGATACCGCGTGTACGAAGCGCTGCCTTTAACGCTAAATTCTCCACCGTTTCAAGCGAGATGCGGACATCTCCATATTCCGTGCGTTGATCAATGGAAGGGCTGTTGACTCTTCCTGGACGTACAGCAATATATAAAAATCGTAAACTAATTAAAACAGCAAGCGAACAAGTAACGATGAACGATACCGCTGTATCCGTATCATAATATAAATTATGCAGCAATACGCCGAAATCCACATATGAAATGACGCCGAAAGCAGCCAACAGTACGTATCCGGCACAACCAATCATGGTTAAGCTAAATATAAATAGAAGAAACCGATCGATAATTTTCGCCACAATGCTTGTCCCCTTCCTATATAACAGTTATAGAGCAAACCCCCTGCATCCTGTAGGGGGTTTGCTTAAAATACATATTTACACAACTATTTAACTCTTAATAGCACGCCTTCTTCTTCTGTTCGTTCTTTATCCGCTGCTTTAAAGTGCACATCGTGAATATGCACATTCACTTCAACCACATCTAAACCTGTCATCGATTCAATCGCTTGCTTTACATTGCGCTGAATTTCATGTGCTACCTCGGGGATTTTATAGCCATAATCAATAATAATAGAAACATCCACCGCAGCTTGGCGTTGACCTACTTCTACTTTAACACCTTTGGATAAATTTTTACGTCCCAAAAGTTCTGCAATTCCACCTGCAAAACCTCCGCTCATTCCAGCTACACCTTTAATTTCTATGGTCGCTAGACCAGCAATCACTTCAATAACCTCTGGTGCAATTTGAATATTTCCCATATCTGTTTTTTCATAATCTGCCGCTATGGTAGTCATAAATTAACACCCCCCGAAATTTTTTGAAAAAATTGACTTCGTAAGCATATTCTTAGTTTTCGTCAGAAAACTGACATCGTAAACATAGTCTTTTTAATAAGTACTATATCATTCAAGCAAAAATATGACAAATGGATCTTAAGAATGCGGATCATTGACATCATGATCTTCAAGAAATTTAATATCGAAATCACCTTTAATAAAGGTATGATGCTCCAACAAACGTTGGTGAAAAGGAATTGTAGTATGAATCCCTTCAATCGAAAATTCACTTAGCGCTCGCTTCATTCGTGCAATAGCATCCTCACGGGTAGCGCCCCAGACAATTAATTTGGCGATCATCGAATCATAATGAGGCGAGATCGTATAACCTGGGTAAGCCGCGCTGTCTACACGTACACCCAGTCCCCCAGGTGCCAAATAAAAATTAATTGTACCTGGCGATGGCATAAAATTACGAGTTACGTCTTCGGCATTAATCCGACATTCAATCGCGCAGCCATTGATCACAATATCTTCTTGATTAAATGAAAGCGGAGCCCCTTCGGCAACACGGATCATTTCCTTAATCAGATCCACGCCGGTTACCATCTCGGTTACCGGATGCTCCACTTGAATACGCGTATTCATCTCCA
Organism: Bacilli bacterium; assembly: GCA_028287395.1. Classification (GTDB taxonomy): domain Bacteria; phylum Bacillota; class Bacilli; order Paenibacillales; family NBRC-103111; genus Paenibacillus_AC. The sequence goes on along the minus strand of JAQBPR010000251.1, from coordinate 22,400 downwards.
TAAAATAAAATTTACCATCCGGTGCAAGCAAAAATTCTAAAGTACCCGCGCCAGAATATTGAACCGCTTTGGCTGCGCGAACCGCAGCATCGCCCATCTTTTTACGAATTTCCGGAGTAAGTATTGGACATGGAGATTCTTCTACCAGCTTCTGTCTTCTTCTTTGAACGGAACAATCACGTTCTCCAAGATGAACAACATTCCCATGATTATCGGCAATAATCTGGATTTCGACATGCTTCATTCCGGTCAAATATTTCTCTAAATAAACCCCTGCATTGCCAAAAGCCTTTTGCGCTTCCTGCTGTGCAGAAATAATTTGTTGGACTAAGGATTCTTCATCCTCTGCAATACGAATCCCCTTACCGCCACCACCTGCAGTTGCTTTTATAATGATCGGGTATCCGATTTCGCGAGCGATTGCAACAGCATCCTCAACATCTTCAACCAAGCCGTCTGATCCTGGAATAATCGGAACATCCTCTAATTTCATCGTTGTTTTGGCAACGGATTTATCACCCATTTTGCGAATTGCTTCCGGTGAAGGACCGATGAAGGTAATGTTGCATTTCCCGCATATTTCAGCGAAGTCTGCATTCTCAGCTAAAAACCCATAGCCCGGATGTATGCCATCGGATTCTGTTAATGTGGCAACACTCATTAAATTTGTAAAATTCAAATAGCTGTCACGCGCTAAAGTAGGCCCAATGCAGTACGCTTCATTTGCAAGCTTTACATGCAAAGAATCTCGATCTGCTTCGGAATATACAGCAACCGTATAGATCCCCATTTCGCGACAAGCCCGAATAATACGAACCGCGATTTCTCCGCGATTCGCAATTAATACCTTATGAAACTTCATGTATGTATCCTCCTGAGAGCTTGCTTTAGCAAGCTTGCATCATAAGCAAACGCTAAGTTACGTTTTACGGCTTTACTAAAAAGAGAGGTTGGCCATATTCAACCAACTGACCGTTTTCAACTAGAATTTCGACGATTTCTCCAGTCGTATCGGCAACAATGTCGTTCATCAACTTCATCGCTTCGACGATACAAACTACAGTTTTCTCTTTTATTTTATCGCCAACTTTAACGAAGGGACCTGCTTCAGGCGAAGACGCATGATAAAAAGTACCTACCATGGGAGAAACGATACGATGCAAATGGGATTGATCAGCCACAATGGAAACACTGGCTGTCTCCGTTCCGGCAGACGCTGCTGAATGATCTACAGTTTGCAGCGTGGCAGTTGGAACAGCTGCGGTTGCATAAGCCTGTGCAGCGTGTGCTGAAGTAACGATGACGGATTCTGTTTTATTCGGTTTACGAATGAGCAGCTTGGAGCCTTCATTCTGAATCTCTAATTCTTGAAGAGACGATTGATCGACCAATTTAATTAATTCTTTAATTTCGCTTAACTTGAACATTAAGAAACTCACTCCTAAAGGTTTCGTTGGAAAACTCAAATAGTCATCCCTGAAGTTAGGACTAACGTTAGTATTATAACATAAACCGAAGAAATGGAAAGAGCCCAGTTTTACCGGACTCTCAGGCTTCTAACTAAAAAGGCATTTACAACTTACTGTGGCTTCACTTGTAGCGAAATGCTGTCGGGTCCCACATTTAGTTCCTGCATGGCCAAATCGATGATGCTCACGGCTTGGCTTTTCTCTAATTTATTTTCTTGGACAATGACCTTCCATTTGCTCGCCTCTTGTGTCACAATCGCGTTGTGGTAATCCTTGGACAATTGCTCTTCCAGGCTATTGAGCTTTGCTTGTCTAGTTTCAATCAGCTGCAAATCATCATAAGCCTTGCTAACGGCTTCGGTGTTTTGCTTCGAATCTGTAATGATCGTCAACAAGTTTTGCGTCTGTTTTGCTAAATCGTCGTTTCGCTTCATTTGCTGATTGATAAAGTAGTCATCCCCTGTTGTGCCTTGCTGCTGTACTTTTTGTAAAACCTGCGCATCCGTTACTTTATCCTTTGAAGTATTTACTGCTGTTTTGGATGAATCCGCCTTATTCGTTACGCTTGTATCCGTAGATTGCCCATTTAATGCAGCATCCGTATTCGTATTCGTATTCGCATCGGTATTTGTATCGGTATTTGTATCGGTATTCGTATCTGTACTTTTCACCGCATTTGGATCCGTCGTGGTTTTTCCAGTGTTTGTTTTGTCCACAGAATCAGGTGAGATTTGACTTGTATCTACTTTTATTTCTTGGGTTTGCGCTGCGTTCTTTGTTGTGTCTAATTTACTTGCGTCTTGGCTAAATAAATAATAAGCGGATAAGAGTACCATAATGCTTAACATAGATACCAGCCAAACCGTTTGTCGTTTTGAATTCATTTGAATAACCACCTTTATATTTTTTGTTTCATTGCTTTCGCGGTAAAATGGATATGCGATTACTTGGGACATCTAATCCCCGTTCCACGGCTTCGGTAAGCAGCTTTTTAACTGTCAAGTTTTCCGCGCCGTTCGCTACGACAACGACCCCCCTTATTTTTGGCTTCGTATATTTCAATACAAACGGATTTTGATTGCCTGAATTTTGGTTAACCACGGTATCTCCGCTGCGTGTAACATCAGTAATCCGACGTGTGGCACCATTTGTATCACTTTCGTTCGTTACCTGCTGCGAATCCTTCACATTCTTATCAACGGTCACTTCCTCCGTAGAATCGATCGTCACCATGACTTCAACCACGCCAACACCAACGATCTTTTGCAAAATCTCTCTAAGCTGCGATTCATATTCATGCTCGTAATCACTGAATGCGGATTTTTCCTTATTGCCGCCACCCAAAAAGGTCGTTTGCGTTTGATTCGTTTGTGGGGAAGCCCTGCCAGTACCGATGGGGTCTACCTCTTTCACCGATAAAAAGGAAAAGGAATTGAAAATCATCAAGGCCGCGCCAACCAGTCCAATCAACATAAGCCAACGAAACGTTTTGACTCTTTTTGAAGCGCCCGGCCCACCGCTAAGCCATTGCTCGATCATCTTCAAAAATTTCCCCATTTTTCTGCTCCTCCCCTAAATAATTCAATTATTCTACGCTAATTTGATTGGTTTTTACTTGCCATTGCTGTTCAATATATTGCTTTATCTGACTTTTCCGCTTATCGCTAACCATGGGTGGCGTAGTTGCAGCTTTTTTCTTATCCTTCTGAAAGTCTGGTTGTATTTCAATCACAACAGGTTTTATCGATTGTATCGGAGTGAAAATCGGACTGGATTTTTCTTGCTCCACGCTGCTCGAAACAACAACAGATGGGTTTACATTATTAGCTGATAAAAACACATGTATGCTTGTAATACTCGGCTTTCCGTTCCCATCGATTTGGGTATTAACCTCTACGCTTTCTACAGAATCTAGCGCTTGGTTCTCAATGCCAGCTTTAATGTTTGCGCCGATTTGCTGCTCCAACAGCTGTTTGGCTTGCTTCTGATTCTCTGCTTTCAGCTCGTCTGATTGACGAACAATGGCCGATAAGGGCTGCATCGTCGCTTTATCTGTGTTTTGCGCATCCATTGCTGCTTGGACCAAGCGATCTGCATTCCAGCTTTTATGGAAAAATTCGAAGATCGGTGAAAGTAACACAAGCAAGATAAATAACCCAATGATGGTTCTCACATATCGCTGTAATGCATGGCTTGGCAGCAAAAGATCGGCAAAAACGGCAACTAATATGATGAGGATCAATTCCTTGATCCAACTACTCAACCACCCCACGCAAGCGCCTCGCTTTCCGCTCAGGCAATTAACGCATCATGACGGATAAATTTCCGGCCGTTATGATGATTGTGATTGCCAGAAAAAACATAAATCCCACTGCCGCTAATGCTGCAAATACATAAATCATATTTTGTCCAATCATTTGCAAGCACTGGATAATCGGGCTGCCTCCGAGCGGCTGCAGCACTGCTGCGGAAACTTTGTAAATCAAGGCAAGTACTAATATTTTCATAGCAGGGAACGCGCAAAGCAGCAATAGAATAATCACGCCTGATAAGCCTACTGCATTTTTCACTAGCAATGATGCGCCAATAACGGTTTCCGATGCATCGGAAAACATCCTGCCTACTACGGGAACAAAGTTGCCGGTCACATATTTGGCCGTTCTTATCGTCACTCCATCGGTAATCGCGCCACTGGCTCCTTGTACCGACATGACACCGAGAAAAACAGTAACGAATAAGCCAAGTAAGCCAACGGCAACAGATCGCATCAGATTCGCCAGCTGTGTCACTTTGTAACGCTCGGACAACGAGCTGACGATATGTAAAACGGTAGAAAAAAACAGCAATGGAAAGACAATAGCGTAGATTGCTGTACCTACCGTATGAATCATAAAAACAATCAAAGGATGAAAAATGGCCACGGAAGCTATGTTACCCATTGAAGCAAGTAATGTAAGCAATAACGGTACAATGGCAAGCATAAAGTGAATCATTCCGGAAATCGCCGTTCTCGCATAACCAATCGCGATATTAAAGCTATTGATTGCGATGACGATCAACACCATATAGGAAATCGCATAAGCCACTTTGCTAACTGCACCCTTCTCAAAGGAGCTCTGCAGGGTTTCAAGGATCATACTGAATACGGTTAAAATAATGATGGTTGCCAGTAATTTTCCATTAACCGATACTTCATGGAAAAAAAATTCGAATAAAGCATTAAAAATTTGTTTAGGATGCAGTCCTTTGCCGCCAGGTACTATCATCTCCATAAAGCTGGGCGCTTGGTTGTCCGGAAAAAGACCGCCGTAATCATTCATCAATTGGCGCCAATAGCTTTCCACTTGATCTGCCGGTACATGCTTGGCCTGTTCAGCAATGATAGGGTCCGTAAGTCCGGCAGCTGTAACAACGGCAATGCTTCCGATACTAAAAAAGACCATTATCAGTATTAGAGATATGATCGAGCGGATAAACATTCGATTCATATTTCCCTCCATTTTACGTCGGCATGAGTTGGATGACACTTTGGATAATGACGGAAATGATCGGGACAGCCATCACCATGATCAGAATTTTTCCGGAAAGCTCTATTTTGGAAGCAATCGCTTCCTGCCCTGTATCCCTGACAATCTGAGCACCAAATTCAGCAATATAAGCAATCCCGATAATTTTTAAAACCGTCTTCAAATAAATCGGATTGATCTTGGATTTCTCGGTTAAATCCTGCAGCAATTGAATGATCAGATGTATTTTGCCAATCAGAAAAAAGAAAATAACTATTCCTGTAAACGTGGTTAATAAAAAAGCGAATAATGGTTTTTGTTCTTTTATAATTAATGACAGCACGGTTGCCAAAAGACCAAGTCCGACAATTTGAATGATCTCCAGTCTGCTCACCTACTGAAATAAAAAAATAGTTTTAATTTCCTTGAATAAGTCGTTCAGCATGTGAATGACCATGAACATCACAACGACAAAGCCGATAAGCGTGACCCATTGCGCCATATCTTCTTTTCCCATTTGTTTAAGCACGGTGTGAATCATCGCAATGATGATGCCGATGCCGGCAATTTGAAAGATGGCGTTCACATCTACGTTCATTGTTGGCACCTCACCACGATCAATACATTAGTATAACAACGAGCGCCCCGGTTAAAACCCCTAAGCTTTTCCACATTTTTTCGTATTTCTTCTGTTCCTCCCATGCTGACAATTCCTCCGCTTGAAGCTGGCTAATCGTCAAACGCAAATGTTTGATTTGATCTTCGCGATCTGTAATCCCTAAGGTTAATCCAAGCTGCTGCAGCGCTTCCTGCTCCGTCACCTTCATTGCAGTTTCATACCAGCCTGTCTGAATCGCAAATCGCCAGCTTTCTTCTGTAGAGTGACCACTAAGATTGGTAAGCTGCTCTGCAGCAAGAGAGAATATCTTCGCAAGCGGTAAATCCAACGGTCGACTGATCGACCGGAGTGCATCAGGTAACGGCGTGAATCCGTACAAAATTTCTGTTTCCAGCCTCTGCAATGCTTGAATCAATTGTCGGATTTGCCTTGGCCGCCTTGCTAGCTGCAAGGCCTGATAAAATCCAATCATCGTCGCTGCGAATAAAATGAATAATGCACCTATGAGCTTCAGCATGGCACTTGGTTGCCCTTTGCGTCGCTAACAGAATGAATAGCAACCGTTCCATCTTTGCTATGCAAAACAACATAGCGAGAAAAAATTTCTGCGGAGATTAACTTCTGCAGTACAGGCCGTCTGCGAATATCATTGAGATCGTTGCCATGGGCGCTTGCGATCAGACGAATTCCCGCATGGAGCGCTTCTTGAATCGCCTCCGCATCTTCTTCGCGGCCAATTTCATCGACAACAATCACATCAGGCGACATCGCGCGAATCATCATCATCATTCCCTCTGCTTTCGGACAAGCATCGAGCACATCCGTACGCGGTCCAACATCAAATTTGGGTACTCCCCTTACGCATGCTGCCAATTCACAACGCTCGTCCACTATGCCAACCTTCAATCCCTTCATATGCATATTTGAGGGCCAGTAACCATAGCTGATCAGGCGTGCTAAATCGCGAATTAATGTCGTCTTCCCCCGCTGCGGAGGTGAAATGACAAGCGTGTGATGGATCGTCCGTGCTGCGGAATCGAATAGCGCTGGAAGCACTTTTTTGCCACAATCCATCACTTCTCTCGCAATGCGAATATTAAAGCTGCTGATATCACGAATATGCTTTACTTTCCCCTGCTCTAGCAGCGTTCTGCCTGCCAGTCCAACACGATGACCGCCTACAATCGTAATATAGCCGCGTTTAAGCTCCTCATCGTAAGAATATACGGAATGATTCGTCAGCAGATCCAACAGCTTAACGCACTCTTCACGAGTCGGTCGATGAGCGCCTGTATCGTTTTCACACAATTCGCCTTGTGAGGAAATGAATGCATAACGACCTTTAAACACAATTTCCAAAGGACGGCACTCTCGAATACGAATCTCTTCTAATTCATTTAAAACATCTGTTGGAAGCTGCTGAATTACCGTTTTTAGGGGAAACGGTAAAACAGCGTATACAGACTCAAACATGACACCCGCCTCCAAGTTGTCCAAATATGCTCTACAACATATGTATGTTTGAATTCACGAAATATACCATTTCATTTTTTTAAAATGCCAAAAAATATAAAGCTAACGCCAAGCAATACCCATGCCATTTTGCCAAAAGACAACTTATCCGCAATACCCAGCATCCCAATGGTTGTCGTTGTCAACAATACGAATGGACCGACCATCGCAAGTCCGGAATTAACTAGCAATGCTTTCTCTACTTGGTTTAAACGAATCATTAACAGCGCTGCCAGTACCTCCAAGCTTCCTGATATAATGCGGATCGCAGCCATACTTAGTACAAATTTATTAATCAACCCTTTCACCTCCACTAACTAGCCTTGGAACAAGCTTCTACATTAGCGCGTATTTAATAAATGGCGCTTATTAATACACTCTATTACTCTATGCAGGCTTGTTTTATTTTAGGCATAATGGGCACAATCCCTAGCGATTGGCATATGATGGTCTCATAACAAAACCTTTTTAAGACAGCGAGGAGATATCCGAATGGAAAAAACCACATTATCTCATTGGCATCCAACTTTGCTCGATCCTACAGGGCGAAGAGTAGAAAAGCCAAGAACAAACGGGAAAACAATGATCATTGATAAAGGGCTTGGATATCATGCTTTTGAAGATTTATTAGAAACAGCAGCCTCCCATATCGATATGATTAAAATCGGTTTTGGTACCTCACCTCTCTATCCGCAAAACCTGCTGAAACGAAAAATTGAACTAGCCAAATCAAAAAAAATTGCAATTTATCCCGGCGGAACATTTTTAGAAGTGGCTGTAGCAAATGAACTTGTGAATGAATATTTTGAAACGGTTCGTGAACTGGGGTTTACTGCGGTAGAAGTTTCGGATGGGACCATTGAACTGGATCGTAACATCCGCAGTCGTTTGATATTAAAAGGATTGGATGAAGGATTGAACGTGATCACGGAGTACGGCAAGAAGTGTTGGGGGTCAACAATTGAAATGAAAGCGTTGATTCAAACCGTCACTATGGACATTAGGCTTGGCGCGGAATTAGTCACCATTGAAGGCAGAGAATCGGGCGAGGGTGTGGGTATATTTGATAAGAATGGTAAATGTAAAGACGATCAAATTCTCTCTGTACTCACCCATATTCCGAACCAGAATTTTTTATTGTGGGAAGCTCCGCAAAAATCACAGCAAGTACATCTCATCCATATGCTTGGACCGGAGATTAATCTAGGAAACATCAGCGCACAAGACATTTTAGCATTGGAAGCTCTGCGGAGAGGACTGCGTTCTGACACTTTTGTGTTTCCAGGTGAGCCTATGCAAGCATCTGAAAACGTCTATGAAATAAATTATGAGATTTAAATGAAGGCGGTGAATATTTGAAAATCACGGTTCTTTCTAGTATAAAAGAAGCTCAACCAGATTCGCTATTGAATAGAACGGTTATTGTAATCGATATTTTACGAGCAACCACCAATATTATAACGGCATTACAGTACGGTAGTGCATGTGTCATTCCATTCGAAACCATTGAGCAAACTAAAGCCATATACACGCATAGAGATTTGCTTTGCGGAGAAAGGGAATGCCGTAAAATTGCCGGCTTCGACCTTGGAAATTCACCTTTAGAATACAGGACATCCATCATTCGAGGGAAACGAATTTTACTGACAACGACGAATGGAACCCGCGTAATACGACAAGCGCGGCTTGCCAATCATATATTGATTGGCGCTTTTATTAATGCACAAGCCTGTGCCAAGGAAGCGATTAAACTAAATCAAGATATTAGCTTGCTGTGTGCTGGAACAAACGATCTATTTTCGTGGGAAGATGGCTTATGTGCAGGTTGTATTGTCAATGAAATGGTTAATTATTCAGAAGCAAGACCAGACATTAATGATTTTGGCCTTTGTATGCAGAGCAGCTTCCTTCAAGTAAAAGATCTACTTCCACAAGCCTTACTGCAATGTGCAAACGGAAAAAAATTAAGAGGATTGGGGTTTGAGGAAGATATCGCTTATTGCGCGCAGATGAATTTAACAGAATTGGTTCCGATCTTCGATCAAGGGGTGATCCTCTCCCAACGTTCTAAAAACGTTTGTCACTCATAGAATTTAAAAAGAACTTTATGAGGACAAGGGGTCATCACGATGAGTGGCAATATATTACTGGTCATACTAATTATCATAGGCATGGTTGGTCGTTCCAATATTATTACAACAGCCGCTTGTACCTTACTCATTTTCAAGCTTCTCAGTCTTGATCGATACTTTCCAAGCTTGGAACGCCGTGGATTGGAGCTAGGATTGCTCTTTTTAACCATAGGTGTTTTAGTACCGTTTGCAAGTGAGAAAATAACAATTCGTGATGTTCTGGCGGTATTTACCTCTTGGCCGGGAATCATTGCTTTAACGGGCGGCGCCATAGCAACCTACATGAACGGAAAAGGTCTGGAGCTATTAAAAATAGACCCGCAAATTATTGCGGGTCTAGTCCTTGGATCTATACTTGGCGTCGTATTTATGCGCGGTATTCCGGTTGGGCCTCTAATGGCAGCTGGAATAACCGCAATTATATTAAAAATAGTGCAATTTTTTTTCAAATCCGTGTAATTGCCCGTTTAAAAAGTTTACCTACGGTACATGAAAGAATGTGCCTTTCTTTCATTCCCCTACGCCACTTTTCAAGCAGACACAATTAATTAAATAAATGCTTACCTTCTTTCAGAAGGACCGCCTACAAAAGCTTGCTGCTCGGAATCCAAGCCATATGCAGTATGCAGCGCACGAACAACTTCCGTTAATCGTGAACCATCAATCACACAGGACATTTTAATTTCTGAAGTGCTGACCATATTAATGCTGATTCCCAATTGTGAAATGGTTTCAAACATGGTTGCGGCAACACCAGGATTACTAACCATTCCCGCGCCCACAATAGAAACCTTCACTAAATTCACCTGTGAAGTCGCTTCTTTATAGCCTACTTGCGCGTGAATTTTTTTCAACACATCCATTGCTTTATCCACATCAGATAATGAAACAGTAAATGAAAAATCGGCTAAACCACTTTGCACACCGCTTTGGACGATGATATCCACATCAATTTGTGCTTTAGCCAAAGATGAAAATACAGTAGCCAGCTGACCTGGTTTTTCCGGTACGGCAATAATGCTAATGCGAGCTACATTCTTATCAAAAGCGATGCCGCGAACGACGACCCCTTGCTCCATGGAGGCTTCCTCCTTTACATGTGTACCTTCGTTTTCGTTAAAGCTTGAACGAACCATCAAGGAAACTTGATTATGCTTAGCATATTCGACGGCTCTTGGATGCAAAACAGCGGCTCCCAAATTAGCCAATTCCAACATTTCGTCATAAGATATTTCATTTAGTTTACGTGCTGTTTTGACTACGCGAGGATCGGTTGAATACACCCCATCCACATCCGTATAAATTTCGCATACATCCGCGCGAATAGCCGCTGCTAATGCAACTGCCGTCGTATCTGAGCCGCCTCGCCCCAATGTCGTAATTTCACCATCCGCCGTCATTCCTTGAAAGCCGGCAACAATGACAACATGCTCGGATGCCAAAGCATCCATTACTCTTACGGGTTGAATGTTCGTAATACGTGCTTTGCCATGTACAGCTTCCGTTAACATTCCTGCTTGCCAGCCTGTAAATGAGATTGCTTTTTCATCGTTGCTTTGAATAGCCATCGAAAGTAAAGCAACAGAAATTTGTTCTCCCGTAGACAATAACATATCCATTTCACGTGCAGGCGGAGCGCCGTTATAAATTTGTTTAGATAAATCAATTAGTTCATCGGTTGTATCACCCATGGCTGAAACCACGACAACACATTGATGCCCTTCGCGCTTTCTTTTTACAATTCGCTTCGCTACTCGTTGTATGCGTTCTGCGTCGCCAACAGAGCTTCCGCCAAATTTCATTACGATAAGAGACAACTTGTTCACTCCTAACCTTGCATTTGCAAAAAATTAAGCACGCGAAATATATCTGCCTTCACGAGTATCAATCAACAATACGTCGCCTTCGTTGATGAACATCGGTACTTGAATCGTTAAACCTGTTGCCAAAGTAGCATTTTTCGTTGCACCTTGCGCTGTATTGCCTTTTACGCCCGGCTCGGTTTCAGTCACCTTTAATTCAACTGTATTCGGCAGGTTAATCCCCAGAATTTCACCTTGAAAATTGACAATATTCACTATCATGTTTTCTTGCAAAAACTTTTGCTCCCATTCCAATTGCTTGGAAGATAAAGTGAATTGGTCGTATGTTTCTGTATCCATAAATGAATATTCAGCGCCACTGTTATAAAGGTATTGTGTTTCACGCGTTTCTACAACCGCTCGCACAAGATTTTCGCCGGCACGAAATGTTTTCTCTACTACATTCCCATTACGAAGATTTTTCAATTTGGAACGGACAAAGGCAGCGCCCTTTCCTGGTTTTACATGTTGGAAATCTGTGACAGAAAATAAATCTCCATCTACTACAATAGTTACGCCTGTTTTAAAATCGTTTACGGATATCACTTGTATTTCCTCCTAGAATATGATGTTTATTGAGTGTGTTCAAAAGTGTAACTGCATTGCGAAATGAATGTGCTTTCAGCCTCAGTTGAAAATGAGTTTCTTGAATTGACGAAGGGGGAAACTCATTTTCAAAGTCGGCACAAGCATATGCTTACGAAGCTAGTTTTGCTAAAGCAAAACTTTCGACTTTACAAGCACATCCATTACTCCATTTCATCACTTCTTGAACACGCTCTTATATATCAATCACCAAAAAATCTTTGGTTGAATGAGTAAAGATACGAATGCCATTTTCCGTTAAAACTACATCATCCTCAATCCGTACACCGCCAAAGCCGGGAATATAAATGCCAGGCTCCACGGTAACCACCATGCCCGCTTCTAATACCGCTTCGCTTAGCTGCGAAAGTCTCGGCGCTTCGTGAATTTCCATGCCAAGCCCATGACCCGTTCCATGACCAAAATGGTCGCCGAAACCAGCCTGTTTAATCACATCTCTTGCCACTGCATCCGCTTCTTTACCTGTCATTCCTGGCTTTAGCTTATCCAATGTAAGCAGCTGAGCTTCCAGTACAATATCGTATATTTGCTTGTGCCGCTCGGATGGCTTTCCCAAAACAACGGTTCGTGTCAAATCGGAACAGTATCCTTTATAGTAAGCACCAAAGTCGAGCTTAACAAATTCATTCGCTTGCAGCAATCGATCGCTTGCAACCCCATGTGGAAGTGCTGAACGTTCGCCAGATGCAACGATCGTATCAAAGGATGATGAAACCGCTCCATGCCGACGCATGTATATTTCCATTTCCAAAGCAATTTCTCTTTCGGAAACACCCGGCTTTAGCTTCGTTAAAATATAAGAAAAGGTTTGATCTGCCAGGTCAGCCGCTTCTTGGATCACTTGCAGCTCTGCGGCGTCTTTAATGATACGCAGTTTTTCTATCAATTGGTCTGTAGGTTCTAAAAGAATGGGCGCAAGCTCAATCATATAGGTTTGATGTGTACCAAAGGTCAGCTCATTTTGCTCAAAACCAAGCCGATCAATCTTGAGAATTGTGAGAAGTTCTTTTACCGTAACAATCATTTTCGGAGCATGCTCCATAACTTCAAAATACTTCGCTTGCAGCGGTGCTTGTGTCATATAACGAAAGTCCGTTAACAAAATGGCTCGTTCCTGCGTGATTAATACATAGCCGGAGGTACCTGTAAATCCCGTTAAATACATGCGGTTATAAGCATTTGTAATCAAAACGGCCTCAAGCTCAAGCTCGCTCATTACTGCCCGCAAACGTTTTAATCTTACTTGTTCCATCTCAATCACCCATTTTCGTGTAAGTGCTGCAATAGTGCCAGCAGCCCAAGTTCATAGCTGTAAGCTCCAAAACCGGCAATTTGACCGACTACTACAGGGGCAGTGACCGACTGGTGTCGGAAAGCCTCCCTTTTATGAATATTCGATAAATGAATCTCAACAGCGGGTAAACTCACTGCGCTAAGCGCATCACGAATCGCATAGCTATAATGCGTAAATGCGCCAGGGTTGATCAGAATTCCATCCTTCACGCCGTAAGCTTTATGTATCTGATCTATCAGCTCACCTTCATGATTCGATTGGAAGCTCTCCAATTCAATGGAATGCTGCTCAGCCAAACGGACAAGGTTATGCTCAATTGTCGCAAATGTAACAGAACCATAAACAGCCGGTTCGCGAATTCCCAACATATTTAAATTTGGACCATGCAAAACCAATACTTTTTTCATGCGGAACCACCCGACCGATCCTGCTTCTTTTTAACGTAGACATTTTACCACAGGAAGCCACGGTTTGAATAGCTTTTCTTATTTGCTCATTGGCTCGCGGCTTTGTTCATCCGTAAATTCCATCACAATAGAATAACCTATAAACAATCCCCATAAAATAAATAAGCATAAATCAGTGACAAAAGAATTTCGATCCATCCCAAACAAATTCGGAACCATACCCGTAATCGGTCCGATCAGCTGGTAGATCAAGAGCCACCAAACCACACCATAGGCTACACCAATCCAAGGTCCTTTCATTTTTCTCAACAGTGCCATATAGATAGCAGCAGCCATAATTGAAAACAAAATAAAGGTTCCCCATCCCAAGAGCATCCCAGGCCATGTAGCAAGATAGGCATGCTTAAAGAATGGATCCAGTAAAAAGCCGGGAGGTATATTTGTAAATTTGATCCCAAATTCGATTAGCTTTAATCCACCCCAAACGATGCCGGCAAAAAAACCTATGTATAACGCGTAGTAAGCTTTATTGGTCTTTTTAACCATCCCATTCTTCCCTTCGGTTTAATCCATAACTGCCATTAGTATGCACGAGATGTGCGGAAACGATTAACAAGTGGCATTTCAAGTGCAAATTCGTTACAATAGTATATTAGAAGCCTAATGGACTCTAATCAGAGCAGTGGTTTCAGAACATCATTGGAAAAGAAGGTGAGCTTTTTGTCTCAAAGCAATAGCATTTATGGAGGACAAGCCGTGATTGAAGGGGTTATGTTCGCTGGACGGTCGGTGCATGTAACAGCGGTTCGTCATAAAAATAATGAAATAAGCTTCTTGGAAGTACCAAAGACAGAAAAGACTTGGGTACGCAATTTGAAAAAGGTCCCTTTTTTACGCGGACTGGTCGCGATCATCGAAGCCAGCGCCAAAGGCTCTCAGCATTTGAATTTTTCTGCGGAAGTTTATGCGGAAGATGAAGGCGAGGTAAAGGAAGAAGAGCCCTCTTTTTTCGGAAAAATATCATTGTACTTAGGCGTTGCGGTTGTGGGTGTCATCTCATTCGCTTTTGGAATGTTATTTTTCACGCTTCTTCCCACACTTATTGAAGAGATTTCTTTTAAAAACCTTTTTGATACACAGGTTCTGCATAATTTTATCGAAGGCATTATAAAAATCATTTTTCTGGTCGGTTATATTTACGTCATTTCTTTGACTCCTTTAATCAAAAGATTGTTCCAATATCATGGCGCAGAACATAAGGTAATTAGTGCCTATGAAGCAGGCCTTGAACTGACCATTCCCAATGTGCAAAGATTCAACACACTGCATTACCGTTGCGGCAGCAGTTTTATTATTCTTTCTGTCATCATTGGTGTCATTGTTTATTCTTTTGTGCCATATCATTCCATTGTAGAACGGTTAATTGAGCGAATTGTGCTATTGCCAGTTGTAATCGGTGTTTCTTATGAGGCGTTGCGCTTCACAAATGCGCTTCGTGATGTTCCCGTGCTTCGTTATTTAGGATATCCGGGCTTATGGTTGCAAAAGCTAACAACTAAACAACCGTTAGACGCACAAGTGGAGGTTTCCATTGCTTCCTTTAACCGCATGCGAGAAATTGACTTACAAAGCTAAATTATGCTTACGATGCCAGTTTTGCAAAAATCGCGTAACTTAGTTTATGCTTACGCAAAACTTTAGGGAGGGTTTTCAAATGAAACGTCGTTTTTCAGTATCGGCTTACATTATCCTTGCGCTAATCGCAATTGGACTTCTCGCCAAAATTATTTCTTCACCATCGAGCTATATTATTCCGATTGTTGTATTCGGCATTATTTTTGCTTTATATAAATTTCCGCCCAAGCGTTATGATCGAGGTGGCGCGAATCAATCATCCTATTCGTACCAAGGAAAGCCGCGCGAAAAGAAAAAACCGACGCCTTTTCGTGTCATACAGGGCAATAAAAACCCATCGGACGATGATACACCGAAATTCCATTAAACGATTATAAAACAATTTCCAGTACAAAATTAAAGACTGTCCTTTAAGTAGTTAAACTACTTGAAGAACAGTCTTTTTCAACTGAGGCTGGAAAGCATATTCATAACGCAACCTAGCTATACTTTGTACTACACTCTTAAAGGAAATCCGTATAGATTAATCTTGTTCTATTTCATTACGAATTTGCTTTAAATCTGCAACTCGTGTTGGATTTCTGCGGAAAAACTCCAGTAATGTCTCAATACAAGTAATCGAATCCCAGCTAAGATGGTGTTCAATTCCTTCCACATCACCATATATATTGCCTTCTTGAACACCAATAACGGTCAAAAATTCCTCAAGCAAATGATGGCGATCCATTAATCGCTTGCCCATCTTTTTGCCCTTTGGTGTAAGAATTAAACCGCGGTATTTTTCATAGACCAAATAATGGTCTTTATCCAGCTTTTGAATCATTTTCGTTACCGAAGACGGATGAACTTGCAGACCCTCAGCAATGTCGGATACTCGCGCATAGCCTTTTTCATCAATAAGCTTATATATACGCTCTAGATAATCTTCCATACTTGGCGTGGCCATCCGTGTTCCTCCTAAAAGTTAAGCATTCGCATTCTACTAAAAAGCACTCTATGTATGATAAACCATTTAAGTGAAACAAAGCAAGACATATTCCAATGCGAATCCAGTTTTTGAAAGCTGAATTTCCCATGTGTCGCAATTTATATACTTAGGCAGAATAAAGGGGTATAAGCTCAAATATAAGGAGGGCTAAACCTCGTGACTACAGAAGTTTTAACTCGATCCACAAGCACGTCATTATTTATGCCGGAAATTGTATATTTCGAACCAGATGCATTGCAATATCCCAAAGGACAACGCATTTATGCTTGGGCTCAGAAGCAGGGACTTCCCATTCGCCAAACGACTTCACATAATCGAATTACAAATTTACCAGGTGATTCAGAATTAGAAAAATACCGTATAGCCAAAAGAACTCTAGTGGTTGGTATACGTAAAACATTGAAATTCGAGCAATCCAAGCCTTCAGCAGAATATGCGATTCCGATCGCAACAGGTTGTATGGCCCATTGCCATTATTGTTATTTACAGACAACGCTTGGGGCCAAGCCTTATATACGGATATACGTAAATACCGAGGATATTATCGAAGCTGCGCAAAAATATATTGATGAGCGTCTTCCAGAAATAACTCGTTTTGAAGCAGCATGTACGTCTGATCCCGTGGGACTTGAGCATATTTCAGGCTCGCTGCAAGAATTAATTGAGTTTATGGCCAAGCAAGAAAAGGGCCGTTTGCGATTTGTTACAAAGTTCCAGCATGTTGAACCTTTGCTTCATCTTCAGCATAATGGTCATACACGTATTCGTTTTAGTGTAAATGCTGATTATGTCATCCGCCATTTTGAACCTGGAACATCAAGTTTCGCGGAACGGATTGAAGGTGCGGCGAAAATTGCTGGCGCTGGCTATCCGCTGGGATTCATCATTGCGCCTATTATCTGGTATGAGGGCTGGGAAGAAGGCTATGCAAACCTGTTAGAAAAATTACAAGCATCTGTACCTAAAACAGCAATCCCGACATTAACCTTTGAGTTAATCCAGCATCGCTTTACGAAAACAGCTAAAAGAGTCATTGAACAGCGTTATCCAAAAACAAAGCTCGAGATGGACGAAGCCAAAAGAAAGTATAAATGGGGAAAGTACGGCCGAGGTAAATATGTATATCCCGACGAGCAAGCGACCGCATTACGCGAATTTCTAACGGAGCACATTTTCGCCAAATTTCCCGAAGCCCGCATCGACTATTTCACTTAAAATTTCAGCCAGCTTGGCGTGTTCGCATTGAACCAAATCGTAATTCGCGTCATTTCATCCGTGTAAAGCAATATAGAAATGAGAATCATTAAGGCTCCACCGATTTTCATCAATATAGCAGAATAACGCAATATCCATTTGGTCGAACCTATAAAGAATGAAAGCACAAAAAATGGAATCGCGAATCCGAGTGAATAAGCTGCAATCATAAAAAACCAAGTTCCCGGCTCGGTTGCAGCCAATGCAATGATCGCAGCTAACATCGGGCCCATACAAGGAGACCAACCAGCTGCAAACCCCATTCCGATCAAAACAGAGCCTAAGTATCCAACCGGCTTGATTTTGAATTGCAGCTTTCTTTCCTTCATCAGCCACATCGGCTGAAAAATACCAAGCATCACTAATCCCATCATCAGGATTAAAACAGCAGCTATTTGGCGAATGAGATCTCTGTAATCAAGAAATTTATCTGCTATCGTACCCGCACCAAAACCTATAATCATAAAAATGATTGTAAATCCGAGAATAAAAAATAAGGCATGCGTCATCGTGCGAATTTTGATTTCTCGCGAATTTTCACCATTTTTAAGCTGATTGACGGAAATACCGGTGATATAGGAAAGAAATGACGGATACAACGGCAAACAACAAGGAGAGACAAACGATCCAATCCCTGCCCAAAAAGCAAACCATACATTCACATGTGCCAAAGTAAACACTCCTTAAGCTTTCTCGAGAACCTTGCATCGCAAGTCAACAATTATTTCACAATAGCGCCATTGGGCAGGTCTTCCGCCACCGTAGCTAAAGTCAGTTTATCGCCATGGGAAGCGGCTAAAATCATCCCCTGCGACCATTCGCCGCGCAGCTTAACTGGTTTAAGATTGGTTACACAAATGACTTTGCGTCCAACCATTTGTTCAGGTGTATAAAATTTGGCAATGCCCGAAACCACCTGACGCTGCTCACTCCCCAGATCAAGCTGCAGCTTTAACAGCTTGTCGGCATTTTTCAACGGTTCGGCTGCAATAACTTGAGCGACTCTCAGCTCAACTTTGAAAAAATCGTCGATGGAGATTTCATCTGCTTGGGATTGCGCAAGCGCTTGTGTTGGCTCCGCCTTTTTCGCAGGTTCAGCAGCAGCCACTTCTACGCCTCCACTCATTTGGCTGGAAATGTACGCCACCTCTTGCTCAACATCCAGACGCGGGAAAATCGGATCGCCTTTTTGCAGCTGTGTACCGGTTGGCAATGATCCAAAGTGTGAAGCACTTTCCCATGAGGTTAGCTCCCCTGCTGTAATCCCCAACTGCTGCCATATTTTATTCGGCGTTCTTGTCAGAAAAGGTTGGATCAATACGGAAACGATTCGTAAAGACTCCGCCAAATGATACATCACTGAGCCCAATTCCGCTTTACGTGTTTCATCCTTGGCAATGTTCCAAGGCTGCGTTTCATCAATATATTTATTCGCACGGCTAATTAATTGCCAAATGGCGCTTAGCGCTACGGAAAATTCCATCTTCTCCATCGCTTCTTCAACCTTAGGTATGGTCGCTTGGGCAGCGTCGACTAATCCTTCATCAAACGAAGTTGCATTCGCTATATATTTAGGTAAAACTCCGCCAAAATATTTGTCAGCCATGGCTACAAAACGATTCAGTAAATTACCTATATCATTGGCCAAATCAAAGTTAAGCCGTTCGATAAACCCTTCCGGCGTAAACGACCCGTCTGAACCAAAGGGTACCTCACGCAATAAGTAATAACGGAGCGCATCCAATCCATAACGTTCAATTAACGTGACAGGGTCAACAACATTCCCTTTGGATTTGGACATTTTTCCATCTTTCATTAATAACCAACCGTGACCAAATACCTTTTTCGGCAGCGGAATCCCCAGCGCCATTAGCATGATTGGCCAGTAAATCGTATGAAAACGCACAATTTCTTTGCCTACTAAATGAACATCTGCCGGCCAGAACTCAGCAAATTTACGATCATCCGCAGCTTTATATCCGAGTGCCGTAATATAATTAGATAACGCATCAATCCATACATAGATTACATGCTTCGGATCATTAGGAACCTTGATGCCCCAGTCAAATGTATTTCGTGACACTGCCAAATCCTCTAAACCCGGTTTAATGAAATTATTGATCATTTCATTTTTCCGGGACTCCGGTTGAATGAATTCGGGGTTTTCTTCATAGTATTGGAGCAAGCGATCCGCGTATTTGCTCATGCGGAACATATAGCTTTGTTCCTGCACTCTTTGCACTTCTCTTCCGCAATCCGGACATTTGCCGTCCACAAGCTGGCGCTCGAGAATAAACGACTCACAAGGCGTACAATACCAGCCTTCATAAGTACCTAGATAGATGTCTCCTTGATCGATAAATTGCTGGAAAATTGCCTGCACGCCGCTTTTATGGCGTCCTTCTGTAGTACGAATAAAATCATCATATGAAATATCAAGCTGCTGCCACAGCGATTTGATTCCTGTCACAATTTGATCGACAAACTGCTGCGGACTAACTCCTTTTTCCTTTGCTTTTTGTTCGATTTTTTGACCATGCTCATCTGTTCCGGTTAAATATAGCACTTGATACCCTCGAAGTCTTTTATATCGCGCCATGGCATCGCCGGCAACCGTTGTATAAGCATGCCCAATATGAAGCTTATCGCTTGGATAATAAATCGGTGTGGTAATATAAAATGTTTTTTTGTCTATAGACATCGTCTTGACCCCCTCAAATTTAACGAAAACAGCTGCGATTTAAACACAAAAAGCCCTCATCCTAATTGGGACGAGAGCTTGGCTCACGCGGTACCACCCAGATTTCCCTCAAACTCGCGAATGGAGGGCTCAACGGTCTACATAAGCTGAAGTAATTCAACTTATATTGATCTTCCTTTTAACGTCGGAACACGTCGTTCATTTACCTCAGCCTACAGTTTACAGCTTACGCTCATGAGCGAATTCTCCAGGACCATGTTCTAAAGCGTCCCCTATACCGGTTTTCAGCTGCTCCGGCTCTCTGTTATAGGCCATGCGATGTACTTATCCCTTCATTGAAACAAACCATTCGATTATAGAAAATATACCTAAAACCGACTGGCAATGTCAAGTCGGCTGCTTCGGGTGCTTCAATGGAGGTACTTTATCAATCCCGCCAGGATGAAACGGATGGCATTTACCAATGCGTTTTGCTGCAAGAATGGAGCCTCTCCAAGGGCCGTGCACTTCAATCGCTTCCAATGCATATTCCGAGCAGGTCGGATAAAACCGGCACGTAGGCGGTTTAAGCGGCGAAATGAATTTTCGATAAAAGTGAACAGGCGCCTTGGCTAGCTTCTTCATCATGAACGACCTCTATATGGTTAAGTATTATTCTTCGCTTGCTTTGCTGCTTGTTTTGCAGTCTTTCTGAATCCCTAATGCCGTTGTTTCTTTAAGATACTTTTCAGCCTTCATAGGTTCGTAATTATTTTACCACATTTCCAATAAAATCTGAAAAGGTTATGTTAATATGAATCGACTTGAAGTAATACTCTGGTTTGATTCAATCGGAACCCTTCTTCCAACGGGTTGGCGTCATTCCGGTAAATCGTTTGAAGACTGTTGCAAAATGCTGGCTCGATTGGTAACCAAGGTCATGGGATATTTCTGTAATCGTCGAAATACCAACGGTCAGTCGATTGCAAGCCTCTTTGACCCGATTTCTTTCAATAAATGACATAGGGGAAAGTCCTGTATATTTTTGAAAGGTGCGATAGAAATGAGCTGAACTGACATTCGCAAAAGCTGCTAACTCCTGAACAGTAGGCCGCCAATCGGGAAATTTCATCATGCGATCGATCAACAGATTAAACATCCGGTGCAAGTCGTCAGCAACCGCAGAAGACGCTGTTTCGGGTTGCAGGGCTAGTAAAAGGATGTCAATCAAAGACTGTCGTATATGGATGCTTTGAAAAGGACCCGGTTTTTCCAAAGCATATTTTAGCCGCCTAAGTGTTTCAATCGGTTTCAAACCTGTCGTAATAATGCGTGGCAGATTGTATAAAGCTTTTTCTATTTTAGTTCTTTCGCTTGCGGTCAAGTTTAACCACCCCTCCTGAAGTGGGGCTTTTATAATAATCCACCAAAATTTACTTGGTTCGATGACATCTAAATTTCCGCGATGAAGCTCACCGGGCCGCGTATGAAACAACTGACCTGCAAAGGTTTCGTAGCTCGTGTTATCTATCTCCCAGCCGGCTTTGCCTCGCTCTACGATTACAAATTCAAAGCAGCCTGGATGGTCGTGCTGAGTTAAACCGATTGCCGTCCGAATTTGGTCTTTTCCGAGCAATACAAACTCAGGCACATCGGCAATTTCCCCCTCAATCAAAGTATCATAAGTCCATCTGGTCATCTCAATAATACCTGCCTCCGTTCATTGAAATTGAAAGTTTTAAGCTGCAAGGTTTACTATCGTATCTTATGTTTCCCATTCTATTCGATCATTTGACGAACGTCAAAGCATATATTTTTCGATATGATGATTGCAGAATATATGAAGGAGGCTTTCAAATGACAGAAGCTGCGTTAAAAAATTATAAAATCTCAGAGCAAGACAGGCAAGTATTTGAGCGGGATGGCTATTGGATTAGTCCGAAATTAATCGATGACGAGCAAATTGAACGCTTACGGCATGCACATGAACGGATATGGTCGGGAGATTATGATGGTAGTGCGTATCCGATGGGTGGAAATTGGGTTAATCGAAACCCGGAAGCGCTTCGTAAATTCGACAATGGCTGGTGGATCAATGATGAGGTGCGAAATGTAGTCACAGATCCATTCATTGGTGAGCTTTCCGCAGATTTGCTGGGGGTCGATGAAATTAGACTTTGGCATGATCAGGTCATTTATAAGCCGAACGTTGGAAATAAAGAAACCAATGTTGGCAATGTAGGCTGGCATCAAGATTACGGATATTGGCAATGCACAAGTACAAACAACATGATGACAGTATGGATCGCGCTGCAGGATACGGACCTTGCGAATGGGGGAATGATGACAATCCTTGGTTCGCATAAATGGGGATTAATCCCGGATAGCAATAGCTTTTTTAATCAAAACATGGAGGAATTGAAGCAAAAATATACG
>JAQBPR010000131.1 GCA_028287395.1 Bacilli bacterium | reverse complement strand
TAAAGCTTCACGATTTGCATTGAGATCTGTTGAGTATTTCCCGATGTTATTAACGCTATCTTGGTACGTATTTGCGTGCCACGGTGCGGTATTTATATCACCAGTAGATGAGTATCCGTAACCCAAGTTTTTAACTCCTGCTGTATTTGCAGAACCATCTTTATTTATTCCAGCCTGACTTGCTGGAATTCCCGATACTTTTTGAAGCACCGGTGGTGCTGATAAAGGCATGTTTGCCATTTGAATACCCCCTCAAAATAAAAAGCCCCGAAGGGCTTTACTTTAATTTATTAAGTTCATCTTGCACGTAACTTGCAGAAATCGCAAAATCTAATGACGTTCCATCAAATCCAGAAGACGTTACCCCTATTACCTCTCCATATTCGTTGAATAAAACCCCGCCGCTGCTTCCATGGTCTGTATTAGCTGTGTGCTGTATCATCGTTACCCCATTTACGTTCCTTATTCCCGATACAATGCCTTCGCTTATCGTATTCTCCAAGTCTTTAGGACTCCCAACAGCGTAAACTTTATCTCCAACTTTGGGTAGAGTCGTATTAAGTTTAAGGTAAGGAAACTGAATATCATTTTTATATTTCCCTTGATCATCTGTATTAAGGGCAATTCCGTATAAGTCTGTAGTTGGATTGTCAAATGTATAAAAATTCGACTGATATATTTGTCCGTTAATTTTTATGGTTTCATGATTCGCTCCATTAAGTACATGATGGTTTGTAACTATTAAACCTATAGGCGCTACCATGAATCCTGATCCCTGAGCAATAGGCTGATTGTTTCTATCAAAAGTGTAAATTACCCCAATGCTGTTGGTTAATTTTTCAATATCGGTAGCCGTTAGAATAGGTTTTGTGTTCTCGCTGGATGTATTTGAAATAGCTCTCTTAATTAGTTCATCACCATTAATTTTAAAATCATCATATTCTCTTATATCTGACATATTAAAAGCTATTTTCCCAGACACACTTAATAAATTAAATTCAGTTATATTGAACCCTTTTACAGCAAATAATATGTCACTAAAAGTCTGACTTGTTTCCTTTTTACTAAAATCCAAAGGTGAGGTTATCGTTAATATTTGCTTACCTTTACTATCAATGCTCATGGATACGTTACTAATAACAGCAGAACCGAATTGAGTTGACAATTCTGATATATCTTTGCTTTTTGGTAGTTTAATGTCTACGCTGTAGTTACTGCTGTCCCAAGTTAACTCTGCCCCTATTGGATTTAAAGCCTTTAAAGGTACGTATACGTGATTGTTTAAAATAACGGCTGGACTATCGGTAGATTCCAATGCAGTACCCTGATTGAACAAATTAACGATCGGCATTCCATTCCAAGAACCATTAACGCTTTCTGAAAACGCATAGCCACTTGAAAACATCGTTAGGATCAGGAAAATTATAATTATTTTCTTTTTCATAGTTTCACCCTTTTCTTTTTAAGGGATATATCGGTAAAGGAAGCCCCCTATATTAGCAGGGCATTTGCTTAACGAAGTGCAATCGTATCATCGTACTCTTGTTGCGTGATCCAACCTTGCGCTAATGCGTTATTTAGTTCAGCGTCCGAGTAACCATTGAAGTCAGCTGGCGAATGTACTCCGTTTGCTACGCCTGTGGCAGCATATACTTTGACAGGGTTCACATAAGCGGGATCAATTAAACTGAAACTTGTTGTCCCGAAAATGTAGATGTTTCGTGCATAACTTGTAATACGAAAGGATAATGGCATTTTTTCACCCCCTTTCCGCTGATTCTAGGAAGTTACTCAGGGTTAGCGGCAAAATAAAAATCCATAAACGCTTGATTTTCCTCGCTCATTTGAGTCATTTTCACTTTCAAACTTTCGATTGTTTCTGGCAACGGTGTAGTATCTACATCCGTCCGATTAGCACGACTTAATTCCGTATACATACCTAAATCAATATCGAATTGATAGGATATATCGGTAACTGTGTTGCTGTCGATACGAATGGTTTCCGTTTTACTTGTTCCGCCTATCATTTGCTTAATACTAGAACCGTGATCTGTTTTGTATGACCGATAAACAAAACCGTCTTCGATTGCGTATTCCATCTTTACGACCCCCCATCATAACGGTAAGAATAAGCACCGCCCGAAGTTGCATTAATTTCTAACAATAAACTGTTTTTAAAATAAATAGGTGAATCAACAGCTACAGCTCCTCCGGAACTATCAATCAATGGAAAACTTTTAAATACATTTCCATAAACACCTAGAATATTATCATTAGTTGGTTTCCTAAATCCCACCACAGTAGAGGATAGAATCATGTCCTCTTTTGAAAATAATCCGGATAATGCGCTACCGCTACTAGTAGCCATTAATATCTTTACAACTCCGTCAATGGTTACTTTAAAAGAAGCACTTGGAGAAAGTACATAAAACGTTTTTAAAAATCCTTTTCCTGTAACGCTTAAAATAGTCTGATATGCTCCCGTACCTGTTCCAGCAGCTTCACTAGCTAACGGTTGCAAAATAGTAACATCAATCGCATTTCCACCACTATTCAACAAACTTTGAATACCCATATTAAGACACCTCCACTCCGCTTATTCTCACTGTTACTGCTCCGCTTGTGCCTTGTAATCCTTGTATCGTTCCACCTGTTGCTAAAACCTCGGACATGCTAATAAAAACTGTGTCTTTTGCTTTGACTGGATATGCGTTTAATAGCATATTTGTAGCACCTGCCGTTCCACCGCTATCAACTAAATATAGGGTGATCGTAGCATCTGTTGCCGTTGTATTGGTTAAAACAATTTCTTTTATTATTTCAGTTGTTGCCGCAGGTACAGTATAAAGTGTTGCTAATATGGTGCTTGGTTGCGCTCCGTACAGTTTTTTAGGTGTGTTCATTTATATTCCCCCCATCCAGTATAGTATTTCTAGTGAAGCAACTCTTTTTATAATGCCTGTTGGGTCTAACTTATTGTCCGTCACGCTTCCATCGGGGTGGTCTAGGACAGCGTTAAGTCTATGAATATTCAGTGTAACATCTGTCGTCATTAATGCAGGATCTAGCTGACTTGCTCCTACGGCTCCTATGGCAATCTTACCAGTAGTGACCGACAAATCAACAAATTGTGTTGTTCCAACGGATGCCGCAGCCATCTTCGCTAAAGTGACCGACAATTCTCCCAACTTCGCTGTTGTGATTGCTAAGTCTGCTATTTTACTAGCCGTGACCGACGAATCAACTAGCTGTGTCGTACCTACGGAAGTTGCTGCCATCTTGCCTAGGGTGACGGAAGCATCTGCAAGCTTACCTGTGGTTACATTTAAGTCGGCTAGTTTAATCGTTGTAATGAGTGCGTCTGCTAAGTCGCCTGTAGCAATGGATAAGTCTGCAATCTGCGCTGATGTGATTGTGCCTAGAGCAATCTTCGCGGCGGTAACGGCTAGATCGTTAATCTTTGCGGTGACAACTCCTAAGTCTGCTATCTTACCTGTTGTAACGGCTAAGTCAGCGAGTTTTGCAGAGGTTACGGATAAATCAGCTAGGTTACCAGTTGCGATCCCTCCTGCCGCAATAAAGGCGTTGTAGGCGGTAATTATGACTTGCATTTCGGTATAGATGTACTGGAATGCCAACTTTCGTAAGGCTGGGTCTGCTACATCATTGATGTCCAAATTTGGAGTTAGATTGTTAAGTGTAGTATTGTCCACATTTGCGATTGGCGTTGTCATGCCTTATACCTCCTTTTCAAATAGAAAACCGCCC
>JAQBPR010000235.1 GCA_028287395.1 Bacilli bacterium | reverse complement strand
TACGTTTCTGCAGCTCACGTTGTTCCTTTTCGTCGGCCTTTAGATTCCCACTACCACGAAAAGCATTCCCAGCATCCTGTTGTAATTCACTTTTCCAGCGATATAGGGAATTTACAGAAACCTCAAGGTCACGTGCTACTTTGGCAGCTGGCTGCCCCTCATCCACTAATCGAATGGCATTCATTTTAAATTCTTTGTCCAAATATTTTCTTTTCGTCATGTGCTCAACACCTCTGAATTAGAATGGTATTATCATTGCATTCTCTATTCTTAGTGTCTAGTATTTATTCTAAGTGCACAACCTATACCAGACAGTGCCAATAGGTTTTCCTTCAATATTAAATGCTATCAATCCTTTATCACCATTTCTTCCCCAACCATCAAAATATTTTTTATTTTCTGGACGGTTTACTAATTCCTCTTTTGAGGGTTTGTCTTCTGGAATGTAGATCATTTCATATAACATTTCCCACAAAAAAGACATATCCTTTTTTTCAATCGGTAGTATTGTTATCATTACCTTGACTCCCTTTAAAATATTACTTTTATCTCATGTTAAATACCTTACCCAAATTTAATTATGTTGGTATGTTTTGACATCCTATATTAGAAAAAAGCTATATTTCTTATTTCTCCTATTCCGAATGAATTTCTTAATCCCTTTATATATGAGCCATGCAAAAATGAGTAAAATTACTGGAGCTAGTTCAGGAGCGAGTAAAGTCGTCAAGAAAACGGCTAGTTCATAGTAAACCATGTAATCCAATATGCCCAGTATGACGATGGTCATGATCAGATATTCCAGCTTGGCAAATAAGAAACCAATCTTGAAAATCAAATTCTTAATTATATTCAACATTTTCCCATTCCCTTCTACAATAACGTCCGTTCAAAAACAAGGTGTTTATAACCAAGAGTGGTGTTAAAGCACCAAACATAGTGTTAGCAAGTGGTAAATGTAATGCACCAAACACAAGTGCTGCACCAATTATTCCAATCCAATAAACGAAATTTTGGGGTATTACTTGTCCTTTAGAAAAAAGTTTAGATAACCCCCAAACAAGAAACGACATAATAAACAAACGACACAAAATCTCTTCAAATATACCACCATCAAAAGATGCCAATAATCCTTTCCACCAAACCATATATGGAGTGCTTATTGTAATTTGCGGAATAAACGGTCTAACAAAATAATTAATGGTTAGGATAATGACCGAAACAATTACACCAAAGGTTATTGCTTGAATGATTCCTCTCTTAGAAATTAACGGTTTTTCTAAACGATATAACCATGCTCTAAAAATGTGAGCATCCAATCCTACTTTATTCGCTAGTGTTAATCCAATATAACTTGCAATAAATCCTTCAACACATGTTTGAGCTACTATGATTAATATAGTGATTATATGTGTATTTCCAAGAGTCGTTCCCATCAATGCAAATTCGTAAGGAACGATTGCTAAACCTGCAATCATAGACAATAAAGTAAATAAGAAAACCAATCTTAAGTTTCTTTGTTTAAACATTTGCATTCCCCTTTTTATCGCGTTAAAAAATATGTGAAATATTGTATTAATTTTCGTGCTAATTACTCTGCAATTTCATGTTTGCTAATCCAAAAATGGAACAAATTAATCCCGTATATCAAAAAAAATATATAGTTAAGAGTTAATTATTTTTAAGACATGATGTTTATTTGAATTTCATTGCAAATGCAGCACACAAATTGCATTTAATATGTACACATTCCTACGAAATCTTACATTCATGGCGTTGTGCATAAATACAATAATACCAGTTATATCCATAATAGTACAAAGAATTATCTAAACATGGACTTGCCATCCCTTCCCATCAGAGTTAACATACACACACTCGAACAATGGGAAGGGGATTGGTATTATGGCAGATTGGCCGGATTGGTTTCAGGAAAGTTTGCAGCATTGGTTAGGATCAATGTAATAGATGAATCCCACCACTTTTCGTTTCCATTGACGGTTTTAATTTCATCCGCCATCAACCCTTTAGCAATCGCCTGATAGCTTTTACCGTCTATGTACTCTTGATATATCCTGCGAACCAATTCAGCTTCCTTTTCCTTAATGACCAATTCCCTAAATTCATCTTTATCATAGCCAAGGAAGCGAGTTGTATTACATACCACTTTGCCTTCCTGAAATTTGCGTACAATACCCCATTTGCTGTTTTCTGAAATATTGCGACTCTCATCTTGAGCGAGTTAACTGAGAATGGTAAGCAATACTTCTCCGGCTGAGTCGAGCGTATAAATGTTCTCCTTCTCGAAATATACCGCAACACCTTTATTTTTGAGTTGCCTTACATACTTCAAGCAGTCTTCCGTATTCCTAGCAAATCGAGAAATTGACTTTGTAATGATCATATCCGTCTTTCCTGCTAAAGCCTCCTTTATCATTCGATGAAATTCTAACCGATGCTTTGTATTAGTTCCTGTTGTCCCTTCATCCGCATAAACATCAACATACTCCCACTCGGCTTTTTCATGAATCAATTTTCCATAATACGTCATCTGTGCTTCATAGCTATTGAGTTGTTCCTCCGAATCTGTACTAACCCGACAATACGCTGCTACTTTCTTTTTTTCCACCTGTAACATGCCATCGACTAATTCCAGCGATTTCACAGGCACAACCACGACATTTTTTAATACTTTCGCCATACGCTTCCCCCTCAGATATATTCCTTTTACTGTCACATGGTATAATTACTTCAGAACAACATCAAGTCATTTCTGCCTGTTTTATAGGCTATCAAAGGACTTTTTGTTCATCAAATCAATCGCATTAAACTCGTCTTTGGTCGTACCCCTGTCAAGTAGACAGATGAAAAAAGCTAAGCTGCCAGCGCGTGCCGATACTCAATCGGTGCGCGCTGTTTAAATTTTGCTTGAAACCGTTGATAGTTATAATAATAGATATA
>JAQBPR010000234.1 GCA_028287395.1 Bacilli bacterium | reverse complement strand
GCAAAGGAATATCGCTGTCTCAAGCAATATCGAGCTGGGCATCATGATTGAAATTCCTGCGGCTGCAATCATGGCAGATCAATTTGCCAAGGAAGTGGATTTCTTTAGCATTGGAACAAACGATTTGATTCAGTATACCATGGCGGCAGACCGCATGAATGAAAGCGTCGCTTACTTATATCAACCCTATCATCCTGCCATACTACGACTGATTCACATGTTTGTTAAGGCGGCTGATCAAGAAGGGAAATGGGTCGGTATGTGCGGTGAAATGGCTGGAGATCGAGTAGCAGTTCCGATTTTGCTGGGCATGGGTCTCAAAGAATTGAGCATGAGTGCGGCAGCCATACCCTCAACCAGAGCGCTGCTCAGCAAAATTTCATTCCAAGATTGCACTAGCGTCATAGCCGAAATATTGAACCTCGAAACGGAAGAAGAAGTAGAACAAATGGTGAAGGATAAGCTAATGAGCTTGATCTAATCAACTTTAAATTGGGAGTGATGATAATATGTGAGCAATACCTTTAAGGTTTTAAATCCGTCTGGACTTCATACCAGACCGATCAAGCTATTCGTTGATACGGCAACTGCAGAGTTTCCATTATGTGAATTCTATGTGATTAAAGGAAGCAAAAAAGTAAATGGAAAAAGAAAAAATCTTTGAAGAATAAATGGTAAAGCAAGTTTATAAACAAGGGCAGCCTCCTCAGGCTGCTCTTTTTTTGTCTATAGCGAATCGAATGTTAATTTACTTCGTGGAATTTGTGAATTGTACGTGTTTTATTTGTAAATAAATAAGTAAATGCTTCAAAAACAGGCGCCTATCTTGTTCTTTCCGCTGTTTCAGTAAGGGGTGAATCTATTTGCGCATAGTAAATAAGTCACATCAATTTTGGAATAATAAGGTTTATTCCTTCCAAACGCTCCAAAAGAACTAAGTACATAGTAGGAAAATTCTTCGTTCATATGATCTACATGTCCCTCGTACATTCACCTTACATTTCTTTGTTACAGTTGGGAAGTACCCTATTCAGGATTAGGAGGATGAGCAAATTGAAAAAACTGTGGAACAAAATTGGAAAAAGGAAAGTGGTGGCATTAGTATTTTTGGGAACCTTGCTTCTCGGCGCAGGTGGTGTTTACGCCGCAAATGTGTGGAATCCGTTTGGAGGCAGCCTTGTCGGACGTCAGTCCAATGATTCGGTCTTAACGCCTGTGAACCAATTCATTACACCTTCCGGGGAGCAGGTCGAATTTGGAGGGAATCCGATTTCCGTTAAAGTTCGTCCTGATGGAAAGACCGCTGCCGTTTTGATTGGCCGGAATGATTATGGCGGCAATGGAATCAACATCATTGATCTGAAGACGGGGAAACTGATTATAACGAATTTCTCCTTAAAACTTTCTCATATGTGGGGATTGGCTTATTCACCGGATGGAAGTCAACTCTACGCTACGGGCTCATCAGGTTCGACAGGGAAGGTTGTCGTTATGTCCGTGGCTGAAGATGGGACGATTACAGTGAAAAATACGATCAACCTACCATTAGCTAATGTCGGCGGTAATATCAATCCCCAAGATATCGTGATGGGGCCGGACGGGAAGACCCTTCTTGTCGCGCTTAACCGCGATAACAGCCTTGGCGTTGTTGACCTGCAGACGAATCAGCTCACCGCCCGTATCCCCGTCGGAAACTCCCCAACAAGCGTCATCGTGAACGGCACAACGGCGTACGTGACGAACGTAGGCGGTAAGAAGGCTGAGCCGGGGGAATTAACAGTGGATTCTTCAGGAACTCCCATTGTGGCTGAGCCTACGGGAAGTTCTGCGACGGGTACCGTATCCGTGGTTGATCTCTTGGCTAATTCAGTCAAGAAAACCATTTCAGTAGGACTTCAACCAGCACGGTTGACCGTATCCGGACAGTACGTTTTCGTTGCAAACACCAATAGTGATACTGTATCGGTAATCGACACGAAGTCCGATGACCTTGTTCAGACCATTAACGTCGAGCCGTATCCGAATGCGCCGAAAGGCTCTGCACCCAATGCGGTCAAGATGATTAATGATCACCAATTGGCCGTTAGTCTTGGCCGAAACAACGCGCTGGCTGTTTACGAATGGAAGGGCCCAGAAACTGCACCTCGGCTTACCGGACTCATACCGACCGCTTGGTTCCCGGTTGATATTGCTGCGGATTCCAATAATCGTCTCCTGGTTGCTAACGCGGACGGGGTTGGTTCTCTCGGTCCTAATCGCAATTTAACCATCCAAGGCATAAGCGTAACGGGTCACTCCGCTTATGCGCAGCAAGGCTCATTATCGATGATCCCGTTCCCTTCAACCGAAGAACTGGTTCATGGGACAGACGAGGTTTACGCTAATAACAACTGGTTCAATGTTATGGGCCAAAACGCCAAGCCGCGCAACAATAAAAAACCGGCTGCCATGCCTGAACGCATCGGAGAGCCATCCCCCATCAAACACGTTTTCTATATCATCAAAGAGAACCGCACCTATGACCAAATACATGGCGACATGGGCAAGGGGAATTCGGAGCCGGCATTCACCCAGTTCGGTGAGAATGTCACTCCTAACTTCCACAAGATTGCCAACACCTTCCCGCTTCTGGACAACTTCTATATAAGCGGCATTCAATCCGCGAGCGGTCACCAATGGGTGATGCAGGCGACGAATAACGACTATGAAGATAAGGAAACAGACACAGCCAACGTTCGGAGCTACCCGGGTGGTGCGGGTGACTCCTTGGCTTACGCATCGACCGGCCACCTCTGGGATAATGCTCTGAAACACAACGTATCGGTGGTTAACTTTGGTGAAGATACCACGGGGTTCAGCGGTCCGGAGAAGGCTGGCACCTGGACGGATTGGTACAACGATTACTTAATTCTTTCGGGTCAAAAACAAGGCGATCTTCACGTGCCCATTGGGCATTACCAGGCAAAAACCGATATTCCATCCCTGGATCCGATCACGTACAAACCGTTCCCTACGTTTGATTCGTCGATTCCGGATCAGTATCGTTATGAAATTTTCAAACAGAAGTTTGACGAGTACGTGAAAAGCAAAAACTTGCCGCAGCTCGTACAGATGTGGGTGATGAACGACCATACCGCCGGAACCGCCAAGAATTTTCCAACGCCCCAGGCGCAGGTTGCGGACAATGATCTGGCAGTCGGTAAAATCGTTGATCTCATCTCCCATAGCCCTTATTGGAAAGACTCTCTCATTGTCGTAACGGAAGACGACGCGCAAAACGGCTTGGATCATGTGGACGGTCACCGCGCGCCCGCTTACCTGATTAGTCCGTGGATCAAAAGAGGGATCACCGACAGCCACTACTGGACTGTCCTCAACATGATCAGAAGTATCGAGCAAATTCTGGGGCTTTCACCGATGAACCAGAACGATACTGCGGCAGCTCCGATGAGCGAGCTCTTTACCGACGAACCGGACTTCACGCCGTACGAGTTCGCGCCGAATCGCATCGCGCTCGACTCTTTAAACGGGCAGCCCGGATCCAATGTGCCGGCAATTCCCACAACGCCGTCAGCGACTCCTGCGAAGCAAGAAACACCAGAGACGAAGGATCTTGAGAAACAGTGGTCGGAATGGTCCGATAAGAACAAGGATAGCTTTTCCGGAAAAAATGCAGCTCCAGACAAAGTGAATGCAAATATGCTGAATCATGTGATCTGGTACGCTACAAAAGGATATGATACTCCGTATCCTGGTGATCAAAAGGTTCTCACACCTGATGAAGCTGCAGAACAACCAGAAAGCAAAGCCCCATCTCCTGCGCAGAACTAAGAATGGAAGATCAACGTTAACCAGCAAGTAATGGATAAGAAGTATTCCCCATGTTCCTGAGTTCTCTGCTCAGGGGTATGGGGTTTCCCTTTATAGTATTGAGTTTAGGCAAGGAGTGAAGATTCAAATTGAACAGACTTCGTTTTCGGAAAAAATCACCTAGATTTTTTCATTTTAATTTAACATTTACATGGTAGACTGGAGTCAGATTGGAGGGATTCCTATGGCAAATATGAGTAAAAAGTGGATTATCTTATGTTCGACAGCGATTGGAGCTATTTACGCTGCCGACTATTTCGCAACGGAAACGCAAGCAATGATGCAGCAATCCCAACAACATGCCCAAGTTATCCTGCAGACTGCAAATAATTCGAATAAACAACTTTATAAAGATGGTACCTATCAGGGTTCGGGAATGAATCGACGCGGATCGATGGGGGCAGCCGTAACGATTAAGAATGATAAAATAACGAATGTGGAAATCATCAATTTCGCGATGCATTATACGGAAGACGATGTAGTAGGACTGCCTCAAGAGGTTCTGCAAAGTCAAAGCGCGCAAGTAAACAATGTATCTGGGGCAACATATAGTACACAAGCTTTTGAAGATGCCGTTCAAGATGCGCTTTCCCAAGCACAAAACACTTAGTGGGCGGAGAAATGAAAAAAACCAGATTATTTATGGATACAGTTGTAGATATACAGGTAGTCGCCTGGAAATCTAAGGATCAAGCTGAAGCACAGATCAATCGGGCTTTTGACGCCTTTCGCAAAGTGGAGCAGGCTTGCAGCAGGTTTAGCCTGGACAGCGAGTTGATGGTGGCCTGCCGGCAGATTGGAACCCCGGTTCCGGTTAGCCCGTTTTTATTCGAACCTCTCAAGTTTGCTTTGGAAATCGCCGAATGGACGGACGGTTTATTCGATCCTACCGTGGGAAAAACAATGGAAGAGTATGGATTCAATCACCATTATTTAACAAGGCAATCTATCCAAAGTCCCTCTGCGGATTCAGTTAATTATCGGGATATTGTATTGAATGAACAAGATCGCACCTTGTATTTGCTGAAGCCGCTGGTGATCGATTTAGGAGCCGTCGCCAAAGGGTTTGCCATCGATTTGGCTGCACATGAGCTGAAGGAATTTGCTGGATTTTTAGTCAATGCCGGCGGCGATCTGTATGCTGGCGGGACAGATGAAAGCGGGAATCCCTGGAGAATTGGCATTCAGCATCCCGAACAAAAGGAACAAATTATCGAAACGATTGAAATTTCCAATGAGGCAATCTGCACCTCTGGAAGTTATGAGCGCAAGAGCTCAAAAATAGCCGATGTACATCATTTAATCCACCCCAAAACAAAGCAATCGCCGAATGACTGGATCAGCTGCAGTGTTATCGCCCCTTTCGCCATGATGGCGGACGCTATCTCCACCGCATCGTTTTTGATGGGTTTGGACGGTGGGAAATTGTTGATTGAACAAGCGGACCTCAAAGGAATACTTATCACACCCAGTTTACAAATAGTTAAAGTTGGGGATATATAAATGGCAGCAAACCGATGGATAAAATCACCAAAGGGTTATACTGTAACGGCATTGGTAGCATATCTTGTTGTAGCTTCCATCGGGTCGCAAAGCATGAACGGCATTATGAACGGCATCATTGCTGTCGGCGTGTCAGCGGCAGCGGACATCATTTGTTGTTTTCTTGAACGGAGAAAGCGAATCGTGCCGATGCATCGATATGTAATCACTAGCGGTAGAACCGAACCTACCTGCAAATATTATTTTTTTATAATTCTAAAAAAACTTAACTATCTCCAATCCCTTTTCTTTACTTAAATCAATAAACTGCTGCTTTTTCTTGACCAAGGGATGCAGCAGGTCATAAATATTAATCATAATCACTTTTGCTTCATCACCGCTAGATAACAGTACCCTATTTCCGATTAAGGAAGTCATTATTTTGCTGATCAAGCAATGAGTGACCCTTGGATCATAGAGCCCATAAGAGCCTGCTGACAATTCTCGCAGAACTTGAAATAAGGGCACTGAGTCCTTATAGGATCGTTTGGAAATCATAGCGTGGAAAACATCTGCAACGGCTACAATTTTGCTCAATATCCCCATCTCGCTTCCCTTAATGCCGGAGGGGTAACCACTGCCATCCTCCCTTTCATGATGCTGCAGGGCAGCTAATGCTTGTCTTTTTGTCATTCCATTCGTAGCTCGAATCATCTTATAGCCATATTCAGGATGTTTTTTTACTTCACCAAATTCTTCCTTCGTTAGGGGTAATGATTTATTCAAAACAGCTTCGGATATCTGCAATTTACCAATGTCATGCAAGAAAGCTGAAATGGTTAAATCCCCCAGCTCTATCTCATCCAAATCCATCCAATGTCCAATTAAGGTAGCAATAACCGCAACGGCAAAGCTGTGCTTATAGGTATACTCGTCTCTCGTTTCCATGGAGGTGAAGATACTAAGCAAATCAGGATTTAAGCTAAATTGAGCAATCAGCGGAATAATTTTCGTTTTAATGTTATCTAATGGGATGACCTTATTTAAGCTAATGATATTAAACGCTTTTTTTGTTTCCTTGACCGCTTCATTCATCAGGCGGACACTTTTTATAGAGCTGATATCCTCTTGGTTTAAAGTAATTTCCTGAGAAATTAATAAAGCAATATGGGTGCGTTTCAATACGGTATTTGCAGGAATCAGCAGAACATTTAATTTATTATAAATGTTTTTATTTAAGTAGTAGCCAACCAAAGTATTCATATTATTAATTGGATTCTCATTCACAAAATCCCTACTCTCTTGTATTAAGATTAGATGTTGCTTTGGAGGTCTATTAGACCTTCACTCCTCATTGTATGGGCTTCGAAAGTCCGATGCTCAATCATCTCTATGATTTCTTCACAATAACGCCCTACGCAAACTCTACCTGAGTACATTTTTCGAATGGTCACTCTTCGTTTTGCCTTCAGCACTGTGGTCGCTCCCGTTTGGCCTCCAACTGTCATGGCCGAAATAAATCCTTCTGATTCCAGAGTTGACCCTCGGCATACGGAGAACATCGCTTCGAAAATGATGTTTTTGGACGAATAAAGATCACTTTGTACGACTCCATCCGCTACAATGATTATATCTCCATGCGCTTTAAGCGTAGATAAATGACATTGCATGATTTCAATAATCGCATTGGTCTCCTGCATACGAGCGACTTCTTCGTTGGTTTCTTTCACAAGCTCTATCGCTTTTTGCATGATTTCAACTTCCATAAATTCAACTAATCTAATAGGCTGCACAAACAGCTCGATCATTTTCTTAAGCCGGTCCACTTCGACTTTATTCGCATTTTGGATATTTGCAATAACATACAGCAATTCATTAATCGTTCCAGGAATCTCTTTTATTTTACTCTCCATTAATAAATGAATGATTTGTCCATATTTAATCTTCTGCTTCTTTTTAATAATCAAATCCTGTAGGACGTCTGCTGCTGTCATCAATTGCTCAAACAATTCCAAAAGGTTTTTCGTTCCGAGATACAACCGATTAAACATAACACCAAAATAACCAGAGTATAATTGGCTGCCTACAATGTTGCCTTTTACATAGATGCTGCCCGTTGCAGTTAAAGTCGCATTGTAAACATTTCCTGAGACATAAATACTGCCTAAAGATTCAAGAATCATGTTATCCATTACATCTCCATATACTACAATATCCCCGGAGAAACATATATTGCCTGTCACCAAATCAACATTGCCTGAAACGATATAAGCCGTAGAAATATCAAAATATTTAACTCGATCCGTTCCCGTTATCCTCGGTCTTCCCTCTTTAGTTGCAATAATGTTGCCGTCCTCCAGCAGATTGATATTCGATTTAGCATAAACTTGGATATCTCTAACTGCTATTGGCGTCAATATATGACCATATACGTCATAGCCTAAGGTACCTACGCTCATCATGGTTTTTTTTGCGATAATTTCTCCTGATTGGACGGTTGGGATAATCAAATGGTTGCGGTAATCCATGACGCCTCCAACCTCATTAAATTCACTTTGAACACGCTCTTCGAAAAAGATTTCCAGATTCGCATCTTTCCCTGGAACGAGTGGTTTACCACGTGCAATTACCATTTTTTCGTAGGTGGGATTGAATAATTCATCTTGTATGACTTTGATATCCAAATTATTTAAAATCCCTAGTTTTACAATCAACGTCACAATTTCGTTAAACTGTAAAGCCTCCAAGACCTTATGTTTATCCCGCTCCGCTTTAATGTAGGCATGCGCTGTTCGGGGTTGATCGAGAAGGTGCCAGGGATTTTTCACTAATGTGTGCAGCTTAAAATACGCCAGCATTTTATCGTCTGAGACGGTAACCTCAAACATGGGCTCCTCTACAACCTTCCACTGGATCATATCTTTATCCGAAACCACCATGGAATTCTTAAACTTAACTCCGTTTTTCATTAACTCCAAGGGAGGCACCGCAGTGATCATTGCGGATTTTCCTCCGCTTGAAGCATTATGTATATAGATCTTGTTATGTTCTACTTTTACCCATCCATCCAAGTTTTTTGCATCCGTTTGCACTAAAGCAGCTGTCTTATCCGCTTTATTTTCAGCTAAAATTAACTCCTTAATCAAAAGATTAATATCTTCTTCTGGCATGTATTCACTCATTTTTTTCTCCCTTCAATGAATATATAAAAAAGCATCATCCGTTTTGGATGATGCTTACTATCATCTCAGTTCGGTAACTTGGCAACCGTAGAATTGAATCAATTCTTTAGGTCCATAGTTTTGCGTCCCATTCTTTCAAATGGTTTGCCTTTATCGTATAAGTGAAACTTTGAATGCAATTTTACACACTAATTGCCCAATTTCTCTATTATATTCATTATATTCATAAATGTAAAATTTGACAATTTAATAAAGAAATTAATTCTATAAGTGTTGACGTTATCGAATTAAGTAGCCCGACAAAATTCCTCGCTTTTTTGTTTTCATTTAGGCTTTCTTTTGTATCCTTTGTCAACACTGGATTCTCAGAAAATTATTGCTAAGATGGATGGGGCACAGTCCATTTTTATGTGAAATGTGACCATCAAACAATAAAATAGCACTAGGACACATTGAAAAAAAAACCAAGCTCCTATACAATGAGGTGATCATATAATGATTATTTCTTTTTGTAAATTGAACGATAGGTCTTAATAATAAAGGGGATTGATCAGAATTAACACTAGAGAAAAGGACATTTTAAATTACCTAAGTAAAAAGTCGCCATTATCAATAGAAGAACTTGCTAACTCACTAACCGTATCAGAAGTAACCGTTCGACGTGATTTACTAGAATTAGCACAGAAAGGTTTAATCATTCGGAAGCGAGGAGGAGCAGCACTACCTGGACTCGGGATAGAACCACTTTTTAAACAACGGGAGAAGTTAAATGCAGATCTCAAGAAAAAAATAGCTAAACATGCAGCTGATCAAATTTGTGAGGGAGAAGTTATTGCTCTAGATGTTGGAACAACCATCGTAGAGCTTGCAAAAGAACTGCTGAAGAAAAAGAATCTAACCGTGTTCACTTTTTCGTTTCAGACGGCTGCCATTTTAGCAAACAGTAACCTGAATGTATATTTGGTTGGTGGAAATCTGAGGAAATCAGAAATGTCGCTAGTCGGTTCCATTACACGTGATACAATCATGAAGTTTAATTATGATCGATTTTACTTAGGCTTTTCAGGTCTTAGTAAAGAACAAGGACCGACTGATTTCAATTTGGAAGATGTAGAAATAAAAAGAGCCTTTATCGAACGTTCCAAGGAAGTAGTAGCTTTGATGGATAAAACGAAAATAGGAGTTACCTCTTTAGTAAAGGTATGTGATTTTGAAGATATCGACGAAATTGTCACAAATCGAGATGAGAACGTTTTACAATTTGAGGAGATCCCTTTTCAAGGGAAATGGACGTTTGTATAAATAATCCATAAACCTATTAGTTATTAGACGGGGACGTAACCGTCTTTTTTGCTTACCCACAAGAGAAAGCGCTTGCATAATCGCGGTGTCAAAGTTATAATATTTTTATGATATGATCGATATATGATCAAAATATGATAATTTATAAATAAATGTTGACTAATTATGATCAATGTACTATATTTTTAATATACAATACATTATAAGTTAATTAATATTACATATAAACTTAATTTGCTGTTTTTTTTGATTTTAATGTAAGACTATATAACATAATATTAGCTAGAGGGGTGATATCTTGAGAAAATACGCATTAGGAATAGATATCGGGACAACTTCAGTGAAAGCATTGTTAATATCTGATCATCAAGAGATTATTTTCGAAGCAAACGAAGCACATGATTTGATTTCTAAACACGTTGGTTGGTCGGAAGAAGATACAGAGGATTGGTGGAACAATACGATTACGGT
Source organism: Bacilli bacterium (assembly GCA_028287395.1). Classification (GTDB taxonomy): domain Bacteria; phylum Bacillota; class Bacilli; order Paenibacillales; family NBRC-103111; genus Paenibacillus_AC. The sequence continues at coordinate 15,709 of JAQBPR010000234.1, read as the reverse complement.
TATTAGTAAACTATTAAATCAAGTGCCGGATGCAGCGGATCATATTCATGTTATTGGTGTTAGTGGTATGGTACCCGCTATTGTATTGTTAAACGACAAAAGTGAGCCTCTCCGAAATTCCATCCAACAAAATGATGCGCGGGCTGTGCATGAAATTGAACAACTTAAACAAAGTATAGATCAAGACGAACTGTTTCAACTGACAGGGGGTTATACCAATCAACAACATGTCTTACCCAGGTTATTATGGGTGAAAGAGAATGAACCTGAGGTATGGAGTAAAACTTCTTGTGTTCTTGGTTCATACGATTATATTACCTACAAATTGACTGGCACTAAATCTATTGAAGTTAACTGGGCGGTTGAAAGTGGTCTTTATGATATTCATAAACAAGTTTGGTTGACGGATAAAATGAAGGAATTTGGTATTGATCCCGCTCTATTTCCAAATGTGCAGCTATCAGGTGAGATTGTGGGAACGATTAATCGGGAAGCTTCTCAGAAAACAGGGCTTCGCGAGAATATTCCCGTCATTGCAGGTAGCGCTGATCATGTTGCTTCTACATTGGCGGCGGGGATAGTTGAAGAAGGAGATTTATTGATAAAATTTGGCGGTGCAGGGGACATTCTTTATTGTATCGAAGAGGTTCATGCAGCCCCTGAATTGTTTTTTGATTACCATATTGTACCAGACAAGTATTTGCTGAACGGCTGTATGTCGTCCAGTGGCTCGCTAGTAAAGTGGTATGTGAAACAATTTTTGAATTCGGACTCGAATGAAATATTCAAGGAGCTGGATGAAGAGGCAAAGCAGTGTGGGGCAGGAGCGGACGGACTGATTATCCTTCCATACTTTTTGGGGGAAAAGACACCTTTATTCGACCCAAAAGCAAGAGGTGTCCTTTTTGGTTTAACACTCTCGCATGGGCGTGGTCATATTTTCAGGGCAATCCTGGAAGCAGTGATTTATGGATTCAGGCATCATGTGGAGGTATTAGATAAATTGGGGTATCGTCCACGTAGAATATTTGCTACTAATGGCGGTGCTAAAAGCAGTTTTTGGTGTCAAATCGCTGCAGATGTATTGAAAAGTGACATAAGATCCTTTCCATACCATCCAGGATCTGCGCTTGGTGTAGCATTTTTAGCAGGAATGTCAGTGGGAATGTATACGGATTGGGCACAGATTCATAATTTTTTGCAGGATTATAAAGATTATCAGCCGACATTAGCTAATTCTGAAATTTATGATCAAACCTATGCTATTTATCGAAATTTATACGGTCAGTTGTCCTTGTCTTTTGACATGGTAAACGAAATAAAGTTTAAACGGGAGGTATAAAGAATGGAACTGCCACTAAGCAAAAAAATCGCATTGATTACTGGAGCAGGAGCAGGAATTGGAAGGAGCATCGCACTTAAATTGGCAGCTATGGGAGCCACTATAGTTGTCTCAGATATTCGATTGGAAGCAGCAGAGGAAACACTAAGTGCACTGACACCGCAAGAAATATCTCATGAAGCTAGAAGCTTGGATGTTACGAAGAAGGAAGATGTTCAAAGTGCGGTAAAAGAAATTGTAAATAAATATGGGAAAATTGATATCTTGATGAACAATGCAGGCGTATCTACGATGCAGACGATTGAACATTTGACAGAGCAAGAATGGGATTTTAATTTCGATGTAAATATGAAGGGTTTGTTCTTCTGTACGCAAGCGGTGATTCCTTATATGAAGAGTCAGCGTTCTGGCAAAATTATTAATACTGCATCTATGGCTGGTAAAAAAGGAGTACCTCTCTTGGCGCATTACGCAGCTTCCAAATGGGGGGTTATCGGTTTTACAAAAAGCGCTGCATTGGAGCTTGCTCCTTATGGCATCACCGTAAATTGCGTATGTCCAGGCTTTGTGAAAACGAGTATGCAGGAAAGAGAATTAATTTGGGAAGCGGAATTGCGAGGCATGACACCTGAACAAGTAAAGGAAGAATACATTCGAAATACACCACTCGGCAGATTATGTACGGCTGAGGATGTAGCGAAAGCAGTAGGTTTTTATGCTTCTCCGGAATCAGACTTCGTAACGGGTGGAGCAATGGATGTTACCGGTGGAGCGGACTTGGTGTGAGTATGCTTCGCATAGGTGAGAAATGCTTTGATGTTGAAGTAGTGGTTTTTGATAAAGATGGATTGTTGTTTGACTCACAACATTTTTGGAAATATTTAGCTGAGGCAAGAATTAAAAAATTGCTGCAAATGGATGGATTCCCTGTGGATGAGTGGTGTAGTACTTTTGGTATTCACTATCAAGAAAATAATGTAATCCGAGTGGAGCCGCAAGGGATTTTTGCGCTCGCTCCTCCCCAGGAGGAGATCATTGTGACGGCATCCCTCATGTGTAAATATCTGAGTTTGGACTGGGGAAAATGTAGGGATTTGGCGAAAAAAGTCTTTGATGACTCTGATGAAGCTTTCGATCTTCTAGGGGCTTTGCTCCCGAAAGCGGGATTTCCCGATATTTTCAAAAAATTGAAGGCAGCTTCTATTCCTTATGGTATTGCTACCTCTGATGATTATGCTAGGACGAAAATGTCTATTTCAGCTTATGATTGCTTTGAAGATTTAAATTTTATCGTTACACCATTGAATGTGAAGCTAGGAAAGCCGAATCCAGATATGCTTCATTTAATAGCTGAGAAAATGCGGGTACCCCTCGAAAAAATTATGATGATAGGCGATTCTTTCGTGGATGTTATGATGGCGAATCTGGCGGGATGTATCGGTATAGGAATTCCGGACGATTCAGAGATGAAGCACATAATGGAACCATATGCTACCTGCATTATCGATTCTTTGGAGGAAATAGAAGTAGTAGAGGAGGTGTATACTAATGGGTGCGAAAATGCAGAACAGAGTGGTTGACGGTTTCACTTATGTTTCATTAATTGGAGTAGCTTTGGTATTTTTACTTCCAATTTTATGGATTGTGAGGACGTCCTTTACGACCAAGGTTATTGCTTATCAAATCCCTCCGAAATGGTTAATCGTACCCACCTTAGATAATTATAAGGCGATATTTGAGAAGTATCCATTTGGACAATATTTTATTAACAGCGTGGGTATATCTACTATTTCAACCGCTATTGCCGTATTGCTTGGTGGTATGGCCGCTTATTGGATCTCCAGAATTAACTGGGGAGGAGATTTTTTAAGAATTGCAATTTTGGCTACACAAATGCTGCCTCCCATAGTAATGGTTATCCCCATATTTTTGGTTTTTAAAAACTTGGGGCTTCTAGATTCGTGGATATCCTTAATTATAACTTACTTGTCTTTTAGTCTTCCTTATATGATTTGGCTAATGATCGGTTTTTTTGAAACTATTCCAAAAGACTTGGACGAAGCCTGCGAAATGGATGGATGCACTAAATTTCAAGCATTTATAAGAGTCGTTTTGCCTTTAGCGGCTCCAGGTATTATGGCTTCTGCTGTATTAAGTTTTTTAATGTCATGGAATGAATTCCTTTTTGCACTGGTACTTACAGGAATCAAGTCGCGAACATTGCCTGTGGCGATTGCGAATCTTGAAACACAACAAGGTGTTATGATTGCTGAGCTTTGCGCAGCGACTGTGCTTATAATTCTTCCGGTCATCTTTCTTTCCTTATTTATTCAAAAGTATTTAGTAAGTGGTATGACGATGGGTTCCGTAAAATGAGGAGGGTTAACTATGAAACTATTTAAAAAGAACACGGCGATTATAATTATTTTGGTTATTTGTCTCACATTATTAGCAGCATGTAACAAAGATAAGACCAATACTGCAGCGTCACCTAATAGTGGAACGCAAGAAATCTCCATTTTAATGGAATCCGTTCCAGATACAGATTACGTTAAGCAAGTTATTCAAAAGTTTACAGACAAAACAGGAATCAAAGTCAATATTGAAGCTGTAAACTACGCTTCCATGCATGAAAAACTTGTACCTCAGTTAATTAATTCTACGAACAGCTATGATTTGATTGTAGTGGATAATTATTGGGTGGGTGAGTTTACTAGTGCTGGTTGGTTAGAGCCACTGGATGCTTATATTAAAAAAGACAATTTTGATACAAGTGTATACTTGGATTCTATGCTTAAAATGGTAGGGAAAATTAATGGAACGACCTACATGCTCCCATTTTATAACTATGCGATGTCATTAATCTATAGAAAAGACGTTTTCGAGGATCCGGATTTAAAAAGCAAGTATCTAGCAAAATTCGGTAGAGAGATGAAAATATCAGATAATCTAGAAGAATATGTGAATATCAGTAAATTCATTACAGAGCAAAAGGGAAAAGATATGTACGGCTCCGTTATGATGGGACTTCGTCCCGATCCTATTTCGGTAGAATGGCTAAACTACCTGTACAGCTCAGGCGGAGATTTTTACGACAAAGCTGGTAAACCAACCATTAATAATGAGAACGGTCAAAAAGCACTGAAAATGTATATCGATAATATGACGAATGCAGCTCCGAAAGGTTCAGCGGGGTTTGGTTTTGATGAAGCGTTTAACGTATTCGCTCAAGGTAATGCAGCTTCTTTCATAACTTATAACTGGATGCTCCCTAAGTTAGGGAATGCGAGTGAATCTAAGGTTGCTGGAAAGGTAGACATCGCTAAAGTTCCTGGAGGCGTATCTTTAAACGGTGGCTGGGGCTGGGCGATACCTAAGAACGCGAAGAATAAAGATGCTTCGTGGAAATTTTTATCATGGATCGAATCGTTCACTGAGACTAAAGAAAGAGCATTACTTGGAGGATCTCCAACCCGCTCGGACGTTTTCAGTGATCCCGAAGTCGTTGCAAAGTACCCGTACTATCCAAAAGTGCAAGAAATTATAGCAACATCCAAAATGATTCCCATCATATCAGATGCCCCAAAACTAATAGAGATCTTGGGTCGTGAACTCTCTGAAGCTGTATCGGGTGGAAAAACCCCTCAAAAAGCATTGGACACCGTAGCGGATGAAATTAAAGGATTAAAATAAAAGGTTTTTATTGCCGGGCGGGAAAGGAGGTGGCTAGTGGGTGATAACAGAGAAACGAAAACAATTTTTAATATTTTTTGTGCCATCGATGATTGTACTGGCATTGACAATAATCTATCCTCTTCTCTATTCATTGGTGATAAGTTTTTTTTCGACGACCCTTAAAAGTAATGGAATCGGAAGCTTTGTTGGGTTCCAAAATTTTATAAATGCTTTCAAGGATGAGTACTTTCTTAAATCAGCTTGGAACACATTAATATTTACAGTTCTTGTGGTCGTATTTGAATTTTTGTTTGGTCTGTTTGTAGCTGTGCTGTTAAATCGTATCGTGTATGGGAAAAAGCTGTTCTTCACCATTATCATTATTCCAATGATGATTACCCCTGTTGCGGTTGGATTGATTTGGCGCTTATTGCTCCATCCTGATCTAGGAATTGTTAACTATTTTCTGAGTTTACTCGGGATCGAAGGACAAGCTTGGCTTGGAGATGCGAAATGGGCGATGATGACCGTTATCCTAGTTGACATCTGGCACCAATTACCATTCATGATTTTACTTTTATTAGCAGGGTTGGTTTCATTGCCCACTGAGCCTTATGAGGCCGCAGATATTGATGGAGCAAGCCGCCTACAATCCTTTTGGAACATTACACTGCCCTTGATGAAACAGGCCATGATCGCTGCGATACTTTTCAGAGTAATTACGTCTATCAAGACTTATGATCTGATTTATGTTTTGACCAAGGGTGGTCCTGGTACAACGACAGAAGTGATTAGTTATCACATTTACAAACAAGCCTACACTTTCTTAGAGACTGGATATTCCTCTGCATTATCTTATCTATTGTTGTTTGTGGTTTTTATATTCAGCATCATCTTCATAAAAGTGAGCAGAGGCAAAGCCAAGCAATAAAAATAAATTTTACTAAACTTATATTACAGGAGCTGAATGATATGACTTGGTTAAAAGAAGTTATTGGAACGGAAAAAGCAATTATCGCGATGTGTCATCTTCTACCGATGCCGGGGGACCCTTTATATAACAAAGAAAAAGGAATGGATTATGTTATTGAAATGGCAAGAAAGGATCTTCTGGCACTGCAAGAGGGCGGAGTAGATGCTGTGATGTTCTCTAATGAGTTCAGTTTACCCTACTTAACTGATGTTAAAACCGAAACAGTAGCTGCAATGGCTCGTATTATAGGTGAGCTGATGCCGCTTATCCAAATACCTTTTGGCGTTAATGTGCTTTGGGATGCCAAGAAGTCCTTAGATTTGGCTACTGCTACAGGAGCGAAATTTGTTCGTGAAATATTTACTGGAGTTTATGCCAGCGACTTTGGAATTTGGAATACAAATGTAGGAGAAACCATTCGTCATCAGCATCGAATTGGGGCGAGTGATGTTAAGCTCTTGTTCAATATCGTGCCAGAAGCAGCAAAGTATCTTGCAGAGCGTGAAATCGAAAGCATCGTAAGATCAACTGTTTTTAATAATAGACCAGATGCGTTATGTGTTTCAGGTCTGATTGCAGGAGCAGAAACAGATGATCAGATATTAAAACGGGTTAAGGAAACAGCGATGGATACGGTCGTTTTGGCAAATACTGGTATCAGACTCGATAATGTCGAGCGTCAACTATCCGTGGCGGATGGAGCTGTTGTGGGAACGACTTTTAAATTCGATGGCATTTTCGAAAATCATGTTGATGTTAAGCGCGTAAAAGAGCTAATGAGTAAAGTGAAAACTTTCAGGGGTCAGGGTGTTGGGGTGTAAGGATTTTCGAACAAGGATTACAAAAATGGAAACCTTTCAAGGAAAACAAGAGTGTTAATCCTAGATTAAAATCTTTGTAAAGATATCAATATGTGATGAAACCTCCAACTTATTCATAAAGTGGAGGTTTTTTTTGGGACAATAATTAACAGATGGGTGGCTTCGACTGCAAAAGTAAAGTAGAATAGGACTAAATCTTAAAGTTTTGAAAAGAGGATATCGAATGAATAAAGAATCCATTTATGGATTGACATTTGATCAACTGGCAATATGTCTTATGGAATACGGGCATAAAAAGTTTCGGGCATCACAAGTCTGGGAGTGGCTTTATAAGAAGCGGGTAATGGACTTCTCCGAAATGATCGATGTCAATAAAGAGTGTATTCAACTATTGGCAGATCGTTTTGTCATCCAAACATTAAATGAACACCTTAAGCAAGAATCAGCGGATGGAACGATTAAGTTTTTGTTCAAATTACAGGACGGCAATCTGATCGAAACGGTATTGATGAGACATAAATTCGGTTTGTCGGTTTGTGTCACAACGCAAGTAGGCTGTAACATTGGTTGTAGTTTTTGCGCGAGTGGGTTATTAGCAAAAAGTCGTGATTTATCCAGTGGCGAAATTGTGGAGCAAATTATGAAGGTCCAGCACCATCTGGATCAAGCAAAACAAGATGAAACAGTGAGTCATGTTGTGGTGATGGGGATTGGTGAGCCATTTGATAATTTTAAAAATATGGTAGACTTCATACGGGTTATTAAAGATCAGAAAGGTCTAGACATTGCTGCAAGACATATCACCGTATCTACCAGCGGCCTTTCCGATAAGATTTATGAATTCGCCGATACCGATTTGAAGGTAAACCTAGCGGTCTCCTTGCATGCGCCAAATAACGAACTTCGAACGCGGATCATGAAAATAAACCGTGCCATTCCAATAGAAAAATTAATGCAGGCCATTGATTACTATTTGGAAAAAACAAAACGGAGAATTACGTTGGAATATATTCTGCTGAAGGATGTAAATGACCACAAGGAGCATGCTCTTCAACTTGCTGTCCTGGTTGGGGATAGACGACATCTCGCAAATGTTAACTTAATCCCCTATAATCCAGTCGATGAACATAGTCAATATCAAAGAAGCGAACGGGAATCGGTGCTTGCTTTTTATGACACATTGAAAAAGCAAGGCATTAGCTGTAGCGTTCGCCTTGAGCATGGGACAGATATCGATGCAGCTTGTGGACAGTTAAGAAGCAAACAAATCAAACAATCCAAGATGGAGGTAGTGTATGAAAGTTGAAATCTGGTCTGATTTTATGTGTCCGTTTTGCTATATCGGAAAGCGTCGGTTTGAGGCTGCACTTGAGCGTTTTTCCAACAAAAATGACGTCGATGTCGTCTACCGCAGCTTTGAGCTCAGTCCGAATGCGAAAAGGGATGTGAACCATAACGTACACGAAATGCTTGCATCTAAGTATGGCATGAGCCGTGAACGGGCCAAAGCGATGAACGACGATCTCACCAGCCAAGCACAATCTGTCGGGCTTACGTATCACTTTGATACCATGATACTAACCAACACGTTCGATGCGCACCGTTTGGCGCATTTTGCCGCTGGGTATGGTAAAATGCGCGAAATGACAGAGAGGTTATTGAAAGCTTATTTTACCGAATCCAAACATATCGGCGATCATGAAACTTTAGCCGTTTTGGCGACGGAGGTTGGTCTCGACAAAAACGAGACTGCCACGATGTTAGCTGGAGACGGATATACGGAAGAAGTCCGCGCCGATGAGCAAGAAGCGGTCAGACTTGACATACGTGGGGTTCCATATTTCGTCATCAACCGCAAATATGCGATTTCAGGCGCGCAGCCAAGTGAAGTATTTCTTGAAGCGATGCAGAAAGCATGGGATGAAGACAGACCGCTCACAATTTTAAATGCTTCCAACAATAATGCGGCAGATGCAGCTTGTGCCGAAGGCGTATGTACTCCTCCAACCCAAAACAAGCAATAATAAATAACTGCTGCAAGGGCCATTCAAGATAAAGGGTGGCCTTTTATACGTGTGCAGATCTGATGATTTGGATCGAATCAAACGCTCGAAAAAAGGCGGTGGTTGAATTAATTATTAGTCGCGAAAAATTTGCCGCCAATGGTCCGCATCAGCAAGCGGCTGAAAGCCGAACTTGGCGTACAATCCACACGCATCTTCAGTTACAAGCAGGAATCTACGCAGCCCTTGCAGCTGCGGGTGATCGATAACCGATTGCATGAGCAGCTTGGATAGCCCTTGGCCTTGATACGTATCCACAATAAACACATCTGTCAAATATGCGAATGTCGCACAATCCGAAACCACTCTTGCAAACCCAAGCTGCCTTTCGCCGGCGAGGCGGTCGTAGACACCGAATACGACCGCAGAATTCTGTATCGAACGCTCAAATGAATCGAACGTCATCGATTTTGCCCAATACATGTTATCATGCAAATAGTGGTACACAAACCTTTCATTCAATAAGCTGCGATCACATGAAATGTATACGTCGGAAGCAGTTCCTTTTTTCGTCATAGCCAATCCGCATCACCCGGAATTGTGACTTGATGAACCAGCCCTGCGAGCTCCAGTCGGTTGTGCAAATCCGCTCTCGTGACGAGGCAATGGTTTATCGCATCCATGTGCACCGCAACTACTTTCGTACTCGGAGTGTACCGGCATAAGCTGATCACATCTTCCGCACCCATCGTAATTGGACTGCCTACCGCGAACTGTGCGCCGCCAGCGTTGACTATAGTCACATCCGGCTGATGCTCATCGAGCGCTTGCATCACTTCGTCGCACCAAATCGTGTCCCCAGCGATATAAAGCGTCGGTTGTCCGTCTGCTTTGAAGACGAAACCCGACACTTGCCCCATCTTCTGACCGATCTCACCTGTACCGTGCCTCCCGCTTGTACGGATTATCGTCACGCCTTGGAATGTTATGGTTGTATTGACCGCAGAAACTGAAGTAAATCCGGAGGAACCGATTGCTGCCTCATCGTTTGGCTGGCATAAAATCGGTATCGATTTCGACAATGCTGCTGCAGCTGCTTCGTCCCAGTGATCCCGATGCAAATGAGTCACAAGCACTGCGTCCGGATGAAGCCAAGCATCCATCGCAAAAAGCATCGGAACGAGCGGATTGCGTCTATCATTCGTGGAATTGACAATCGGTGGATTCACTCCCGCATCGCTGAACATCGGATCAATTAAGAAATTTACTCCGAGATACTGCAGCCAGAGCGTCGCGTGACGGACCAGTTGGAGGTTCATTGTTATACACCTCTTATCAGTTGTATTGTTGTTCTGTTACAATTATAAAATGAGCCGAAATACGTGTATACATCACGGTGAAACGAAAAATCACGATCCATTTTCATGATGAAAGGAATCCACACCATATGAGCAATTCTGCAATTGACGAGATCGATCTTCGTATCTTGCAATACTTAATCAACGACGCCACCTATTCCCATAAGGAAATCGGGCAGTTTGTCCACTTGACCGGTCAAGCGGTCGGCGCCCGCGTGCGAAAGCTGCAGGATATCGGCGTCATTGAAGGGTACACGCTGCGCTGGAATCCGGATAAAATCGGTCAAGCGATTCATGCATTTGTTACTGTTTTTATGAAATCGAATACCGCCCACCAGTCGTTCCAAGTGTTTGCGCAGCAAAATAAACAGGTCGCCGAAACGCACCGTGTAAGTGGCGAAGGCTGCTATTGGATGCGAGTAAGAGCTGGCACGCCGGTAGAACTGAATGCTTTCCTCGACGAGCTTTTGCAGTACGGAAACTACAAGGTGAGCCTATCCATTGACCAGTTTAAATAAAGATACGCATATATTCGTAATAAAAAAAGGATTTCCTTTTTAGAGCTATAAATTTCTACAAGTAGTTTGCTTTTGTTAAATGGAGTAAAATGAGCTTGTAGCACTTTCAGAGTACTATCAAAGCAGCTTACATTTCACAGCATGACCGAAAGAGGTAGATCATTTTGCTGATTTTTATAATTATAGTCGTAGGAATAATCTTGGGTGGTTGTCTTTTTTTGAACTACTATCCAGCTTTGGGTGGAAGAGTATCGAAGGAGAGGTTGCGTAATATCAATCTCTCCAATAACTTCGCTAAGGGTAAGTTCGTCAATCAAATCCCTACGTCCATGGAAATGAGTGCAAAAACCATGCTTTCCGTACTTATCGAATTTATAAAAGGAACTCCCAATGGAAAACCAAACAAACCCATTGCCATGGAGCTTCTAGATCCACTTCTTATGCAAAATAATAAGCCAGCCCAAATCACATGGTTTGGCCACTCTTCCTTTTTGCTGCAAATCAACGGAATAATAGTGTTGCTCGACCCGATGCTCGGGAAATCACCTTCTCCATTTCCGCAATGGGGCGGGAAGCGTTACAGTAAGCATTTACCGATCGACATTGAGGCGCTTCCGCCGATTGATATCGTGCTTATTTCTCATGATCATTATGATCATCTGGATTATGGCTCGATTATGAAATTAAAGGATAAGGTAAAGCAGTTCTTTGTTCCGCTTGGCGTGGGCGTTCATTTGGAAAGATGGGGTGTGGCTCAAGAGAAGATCAAAGAGCATGATTGGTGGGATGAGTTTGAAGTGGAAGGACTCCACTTGGCGAGTACGCCAGCAAGACATTTTTCTGGAAGAAGTTTAAATGATCGCAATGCCACTTTATGGTGTTCGTGGGTCATAATAGCTCAACAGACTAAGATCTTTTTTAGCGGAGATAGTGGGTATGGTCCTCATTTTGCAGAGATTGGGAAGAAATACGGGCCATTTGATTTGACATTAATGGAATGCGGCCAATATGATGAACGCTGGTCTGCGATTCATATGTTGCCGGAAGAAACCGTGCAAGCCCATCTGGATGTCCAAGGTAAAATCATGATACCCATCCATTGGGGTGCATTTACGCTAGCGCTGCATGCCTGGACAGATCCTGTTGAACGTGCATTAAAGGCGGCAAAAGAACGAAATGTTGCTATAGCGACGCCTAAAATTGGCGAGATAGTTTCCATCGGATCTTCTGAATTTCCTTCTTCTGCTTGGTGGAGATAGTCAAGTGCGCTGAGCATTTCAGTCTAGAGTGATTTACTAAACCCTTTCTAAGTAATGGTGGTTTTTCGACTATGAATCGGGGATAATGAGCTTAACAGATTCATTCTGCAAGATGATTCGCTATAAAAGGAGCTCAATTATGAGTAAAAAAAGCTTTAAAGACTATACATTAAGTGAAGAAATCGTCCGAGCGTTGGATAGCTTGGGTTATGAACAGCCGACAGACGTTCAAAGTGAAGTAATACCCATTGCGCTAATGAAGAAGGATCTTGCAGTGAAATCACAAACAGGAAGCGGCAAAACGGCAGCATTCGGAATTCCGCTTTGTGAAATGATCGAATGGGAGGAGAATAGGCCGCAGGCGTTAATATTAACACCTACGCGAGAGCTTGCAGCTCAAGTGAAAGAAGACATCATGCATATCGGAAGATTTAAACGAATTAAAGCGACGGCCGTTTATGGAAAGGAGCCTTTTGCTAAGCAAAAAGCAGAATTAAATCAAAAATGCCATGTTGTCGTGGGTACGCCGGGACGTGTGATGGATCATATAGAAAAAGGAACGCTTGACTTGGAGCGACTGAAATATCTTGTGATCGATGAAGCCGATGAGATGTTGAGAATGGGATTTATCGAGCAAGTAGAAGCAATTATCAATGAGCTGCCTGAAGATAGAATGACGATGCTGTTCTCTGCTACTTTACCGAAGGATGTAGAAAATTTATGTCATCGATATATGAAAAACCCTATGGATATCGAGATTAAAACCACGGAAAGTACGTCAGATCAAATCGACCATTCTCTTTTTATAGTACGGGAAACCGATAAATTCAACCTGCTTAAGGACGTAACTATTATGGAGAATCCAGACAGCTGCATTATTTTCTGTCGAACGCAAGAGCATGTAGACAATATCACTATGCAATTGGATCGTATGGACTATACCTGCGACAAAATCCATGGGGGCATGGAACAGGATGATCGTTTTCAGGTCATGAATGAGTTTAAAAGAGGTGAATTCCGTTATTTGGTGGCGACAGACGTAGCTGCGAGAGGGATTGATATTGAAAATATCACGCATGTGATCAATTATGACCTTCCCTTAGAGAAGGAAAGCTATGTCCATCGGATCGGAAGAACGGGACGAGCCGGTAAGACAGGGACAGCGATCAGCTTTGTCACACCTCATGAAGATAAATTCCTGGCAGACATTGAAGGATATATTGGGTTTGAAATCCGCAGACGGGATGTCCCTACAAGAGAAGAAGTGATCCATGGTAAGGCCGCTTTTGATGAGAAAATGAATATTCAACCAACCATCAAAAGGGACAAGAGTGGTCAATTAAATCAAGAAATTTTGAAGTTATATTTTAATGGTGGAAAGAAAAAGAAAATCAGAGCCGTAGATTTTGTGGGTACCATTGCTAAAATTGAAGGCGTAACAGCGGCGGATATTGGCATTATTACGATAGAGGACAATGTTTCGTATGTTGATATTTTAAATGGCAAGGGTCCGCTTGTGATCAATTCTATGAAGAATACGACCATTAAAGGGAAGCTGTTAAAGGTTCATCAGGCGAACAAGCAATAATTTGATACAATAGTTGAAGAAAGGAATGATACTGTTGGATCAACAGGGAGAAACAATAACTTTATATACAAAAGCTGATGGTTTTGGCGATAAGTCACGAGTGCTGGTGATGACTGCAGTTGCTGCAGAACGTGATGCAGTGCTGCGGGGGCTTCGCGGGGATAGTCGATTTGATGTGATAGCAGGTGGTGTTGGCGCAGCAGCAGCCGCTGCGAGTACAGCTAAGGCATTGGCCACATCTGACTATGGCTTAGTTGTGTCGGCAGGGATTGCTGGTGGTTTTGCGGGTAAGGCCGAGGTGGGATCGATTGTCGTAGCGGATAGGATCGTTGCTGCGGATTTGGGTGTTGAGACTTCAGAAGGCTTTTGCAGTTTGGATGAGCTTGGGTTTGGTACGACCCTTGTGAACACCGATTCTAATCTGCTCCATCGGTTTGCAGACGCACTCCATGCAACGGGCTTGCCGATCCATATTGGCCCAATCATTACCGTAACGACTGCAACGGGGACTGCTGCGACTGCCGCAGCTCTCGCGGAGAGAGTATCTGGTGTTATGGCTGAGGCCATGGAAGGATATGGCGCAGCGATTGCAGCTCAATCCGGCAATGTGCCTATGCTTGAACTTCGTGCAATTTCGAATCCGGTCGGCCCGCGTGATCGATCTGCATGGCGGATTGAAGCGGCGCTTGAGGCGCTTCAAGCGGCGAGTTCCGTATTGGCAAGCTCTATTTTATGGGAGGTTATATCATGAAAATTGCTTTTTCACCATGCCCTAATGATACCTTTGTTTTTCATGCTTGGGTGCAAGGATTAATTTCAGGTGCGCCAAAGCTTGAAGTAACCTATGCGGATATTGATATTACGAATCGTTTGGCTGCTGAAGCCAATGAGTTGGACGTGTTAAAAATTTCCTATGCGGCTTTACCATGGGTGTCGAACGATTATAAATTACTGCCATGTGGAGGTGCGCTAGGCAGAGGCTGTGGGCCGTTGGTATTGACAGCGGACCAAACGGTCATTGCACAGGGTCCTTCCGCGTTAGCTGGAAAACGGGTGGCTGTGCCGAGTGATCGTTCTACTGCCTATCTTCTATTTAGATTATGGGCCGCCCAACAAGTACCAGGCGATGTGCCGGATATCGTCGTGATGCCATTTCATGAGATCATGCCAGCAGTGAGCAAGGGTACCATCGATGCCGGACTCGTTATACATGAGGCTCGGTTCACCTATCCTACGTATGGATTAACGTTAGTGGAGGATATGGGCCTTTGGTGGGAGCGGGATACGGGGTTACCTATTCCGTTGGGGGCCATTATTGCGCGACGTTCATTAGATCAGACAGCGATCACGAACTGGATTCGGGAATCAGTGGCCTATGCTTGGGCTCATCCAGAGGCTTCTAGTGACTATGTGATGAATCACGCACAAGAGATGTCCCAAGAGGTGGCAAAAGCGCATATTGAGTTGTATGTTAACGAATTTACGGCAAATATCGGCGACATTGGGTATAAGGCGGTTGAAACTCTTCTTAACCGGGCCGCGCGCGAGGGGTTAGTGCCGCAGGTCGATTGGACAGCACTTCGTTAAATTAAGAAGATTCGACGGAATTCGACCCAACGAACATGAAACTGCAAATGAGTCAAATCATGCGGATCCTTAGGGATCGGCTTTTTTGCGTGCTTATGCACGGTTGTTTAAAAATAATAAAGTGTTAGATTGGATTGGACTGTTTTATTGTCATAATATGTTTCTGTTTTTAGATATAATTCTTAATGAAATATATTTCGAGAGGAGAAATAACACTGTTATGTGGATTGACGATTTCGTAAGTCTAAATTTCCCAACTGATCCCAAATTAATCCGGTTCAAAGAGGCTCAAGAATTGAAGTTTCAACACATTCCTAACGCTCTTTATAGGTACCGTACCATTAGGGATTACAACATTAAAAACCTGAAAAATGGTATTGAGTGGATGTCATATCCGAAAGATTTTAACGACCCTTTCGATGCTGGTTTGAACATCTAACTCTTAAAAAAACCGCTCATCTTTGGTCGTACCCCTGTCAAGTAGACAGATGAAAAAAGCTAAGCTGCCAGCGCGTGCCGATACTCAATCGGTGCGCGCTGTTTAAATTTTGCTTGAAACCGTTGATAGTTATAATAATAGATATA
>JAQBPR010000226.1 GCA_028287395.1 Bacilli bacterium | reverse complement strand
TGCGCAGTAAAGCGGATCGTGTTCTTACAGAGCAAACTAACTTGCTAGATACCTGTGGAACAGGCGGAGACGGTGCGGAGACATTCAATATATCGACAGCCTCGGCGCTTGTAGCAGCAGCAGGTGGAATTCGCGTAGCGAAGCATGGCAATCGTGCCATGTCCAGTAAAAGCGGGAGCGCGGATGTGCTTGAGGCGCTTGGTGTGAATATACAGCTCAATGGTGAGCAAGCCGCCAAATGTCTAGCCGAGGTTGGGATCTGTTTTATGTTTGCACAGCAATTTCATCAATCGATGAAGCATGCGGCCATACCGCGGAGAGAGATAGGCATTCGGACCATTTTTAACTTGTTAGGACCCTTAACTAACCCGGCCGGTGCAGACCATCAATTGTTGGGTGTGTTTGATCGTACAAAAACGGAATTGATTGCTGAAGTTATGCATGCGCTCCAAGTAAAGCGTGGATTGGTTGTCGCAAGCTTTGACGGTTTAGATGAAATCAGCATTTCTGCAGCAACTCAAGTGACAGAATTAAAAAATGGACAAATAGAAACGTATCAAATTGTGCCTGATGATCTTGGACTTCGTTCTTCTAATATTAAAGATATTGCGGGTGGCGATGCGATAACGAATGCGGCGATTATCCGTACTATTTTTCGTGGAGAGCTTGGCGCTTGTCGAGATATAGTATTGGCAAACGCAGGGGCCTGCTTTTATGTTTCCGGTCATTGCGGAACTTTGCAAGAGGGTGTTAAAATGGCTGGATCCATCATTGATTCAGGGCGAGCGTCGGCAAAACTAGCGGAATTGATAAGCTGTACAGAGGAGCTAAGCCATGTTTCTTGATCAAATTGTTGCGACCAAAAAAATAGAAGTAGAAGCACTTAAGCAGCGTTTCTCACTTGCCGAAGCAGAACGCGCTATTGGCGAATTGCCTAAATGTCTCGGCTTTGCAGAAACGATTTCATCGCATCGTAAGCGCGAGATGGGCTTGATTGCCGAAGTAAAGAAGGCTTCGCCGTCTAAAGGGCTCATTCGAGCTGATTTTGATCCGGAGAAAATAGCGATCTCCTATAGGAATGCAGGTGCTGACTGTATTTCTGTTTTGACGGACGAGAATTATTTTCAAGGCAGCAATGCTTTTTTGACAAATGTGCGCAAGCAAGTCAATGTGCCGATTTTACGCAAAGATTTCACGATTGATTATCGGCAAATTTATGAGGCTCGGTTGATTGGCGCAGATGCGATATTACTGATCGCCGCCATTCTTACCACTGCTGAAATGCGCGAATTTTTGCAGATTAGTCGTACGATTGGATTAGATGCACTGGTTGAGGTACATGATCGTGAAGAACTGGAAAGAGTGCTTGAACTCGATGCAGATTTGATTGGAATTAATAACCGCAACCTCCAAACCTTCGTTACAGACTTACAGACAACCGAACAACTCATTGGGATGATTCCTGCTGGAAAAACAATCGTTAGCGAAAGCGGGATTGCACATGCGGACGAAATCACCTATCTACGTGAAGTTGGGGCGCATGCAGTATTGGTCGGTGAAACGTTTATGCGCAAGGAGTCCATTGAACAGGCGGTCAAAGAATTGATGGGGACCTACGCATCGAGAGGGGTGCAATAACATCATGACAATCATCGAGCATAATCAAGCACGGACTAGTGTTAAAATATGTGGATTGATGGATATTAGCATTCTGCGTTCGATTGCCAGTCTGCCCATGGATCAGGTCGGTTTTGTATTTGCGCCGAGTAAACGTCTAGTAACGCCAGAACAAGCGGCTGAAATGATTGCTTTTATTCGTCAATCGGCATACTCTAAACCTGTTCCTTTAACCGTAGGTGTTTTCGTGAACCCGACAAAGGAGCAATTAATCGCAACGTTAGCTATTGCACCGTTAGATGTTATACAGCTTCATGCTGAAGAAACGCCTGAATTTTGCCATTGGGTGAAGGAAAATTTAAAAGTACAGGTATATAAGGTCGTAACTGTTTCCGAGACAAGCGAAACTGCACAACATTTAGCATTATTGCAGCCGTTTGCTGAAATAGTGGATGCTATTCTTTTGGATACCTACGATCCGATTATGGGCGGCGGAACAGGCAAAGCGTTCGCTTGGCACTGTATTCCCGATTATTTAGCTTGGGCACATCAGAATGGCTTGAAATTGATCGTTGCCGGCGGCTTAAACTCAGATAACGTGGCTCAATTGATAGCGGAGTTTCATCCAGATGGAGTAGATGTATCCAGTGGCGTTGAAACGAACGGCGCAAAGGACGCGCATAAAATAAAAACATTCGTGGAAAGGGTGAAAGGAATATGAACCAAGTACCTGATGAAAATGGTCGATTTGGAAAATTCGGCGGTAAGTATGTTCCTGAGACGTTAATGAACGCTTTGAAAGAGCTGGAAGAAGCTTATTTTAAATACAGCAAGGACCCGGAATTTATTGCTGAGGTGCAATATTTGCTGCATCAGTATTCCGGCAGACCGACTTCACTGTATTATGCAAGACATTTGAGCGAAAAGCTGGGTGGCGCAAAAATTTATTTAAAAAGAGAAGATTTGAACCATACCGGCGCACACAAAATTAACAATACTATTGGTCAAGGCGTGCTTGCGAAACGAATGGGAAAAAAGAAAATTATCGCTGAAACCGGAGCAGGACAGCATGGAGTGGCTGCTGCCACAATCGCCGCATTGTTCGGCATGGAATGCAAGGTTTTTATGGGTGAAGAAGATACCAAAAGGCAGCAGTTGAATGTATTTCGGATGAATATGCTGGGAGCAGAAGTGATTCCGGTTACTTCCGGTACGCGAACTTTAAAGGATGCGTGCAATGAAACGCTGCGTTATTGGGTCAGTAATGTCGAAGACACCTATTATATTCTTGGGAGTGTAACAGGTCCGCATCCATATCCGATGATGGTCCGTGATTTTCAGCGAATTATTGGCGATGAGGCTCGTAAACAAATTTTAGAATTAGAAGGCAGGCTGCCTGACATTGTGATCGCATGTGTGGGTGGCGGAAGCAATGCAATGGGCATATTCTACCCCTTTGTCCAAGATGAATCTGTACGCTTAATTGGCGTAGAAGCAGCTGGAAAAGGAATTGATACACTAGAACATGCAGCGACGATGACTAAAGGCACACAAGGTGTTTTTCAAGGTTCATTGAGTTATTTACTGCAAGACGAATTCGGTCAGGTACAGCCAGCACATTCGATTTCTGCTGGATTGGATTATCCAGGGATTGGTCCGGAGCATGCTTATTTAAAAGATTCAGAGCGAGCGGAATATGTACCGATTACGGATCAAGAGGCGTTGGACGCACTGCAATACTTAAGCCGTACGGAAGGTATAATTGCTGCGTTGGAGAGCTCACATGCGATCGCGCACACATTGAAAATTGCTCCGACTATGAGTTCAGACCAAATCATTGTCGTCAGTCTATCCGGCAGAGGCGATAAAGATATGGAATCGATCATGACTTATTTAGGGGGGAAAACCAATGAATCGCATTGATCAAACCTTTGCAAAGCTTAAAGTAAGCAAGCAAGCTGCATTCATCCCTTTTCTCACGATTGGCGATCCGGATGTAGAGACATCGATTGCGATTATTCGCGAATTAGAGGCGGGCGGAGCCGATATTATTGAACTAGGCGTGCCTTATTCTGATCCATTGGCGGACGGACCTGTGATTCAACAATCGTCTGGACGGGCTTTATTAAATAAAATAACGATTTTCGATTGCATCCAAGTGGCTCGCAAATGTCGTGAGCAAGGAAGCGAGCTTCCTTTTATACTATTTACTTATTATAATCCTGTGCTTCAGGTCGGGTTGGACCGCTTCTTCCGTTTGTTAAGTGAAAATGAAGTGAGCGGAATTATCATTCCCGATTTGCCGATTGAAGAAAATGCGGAGGTTCATGCACTTTCGGTCCAATTTAATATTCACCTGATTCCGTTGGTTGCACCCACATCGAATGACCGAATTGCTAAAATTGCCAAGAACGCCGCAGGCTTCATTTATTGCGTATCTTCACTTGGCGTAACAGGGACAAGAACAGAGTTTCATACAGGCATTAACGATTTTATTGCCAACGTTAAAAGTTTAACTGACCTTCCTGTAGCGGTAGGATTCGGAATTTCCAACCGCGAACAAGTCGCTCGTTTTTCGCAAATCTGTGATGGAGTTGTTGTAGGAAGCGCGCTTGTTCGCAAAATTTCAGAAACGCTTCCACAGTTACAATCGAAATCGGCTGCAGACAAAACGCAGGGACTCTTGCAAATTCGTGATTTTGTGAGAGAATTAAAGTCATAACAAAATGCTAAAATGAGGTGTATTGTAGATGCAACCGAAGAAAAATATTGTTCATCTTCCGGTTTATCAACCGGGTAAACCGATCGAAGAAGTTAAGCGTGAGTTAGGATTGAAGGAAGTCATTAAACTGGCTTCCAATGAAAACCCATTCGGTTTTTCAGAAAAAGCGAAAGAAGCGATCGTTGCTGAATTGGCGAATACAAGCTTATATCCGGATGGCGGCAGTGTTGCATTGACTGCTCTAATTGCCAAAGAGTTTGGTTTGGAAACGAATCAAATTATTTTCGGTGCAGGCTCAGATGAATTGATTTTGATGATTGCTCGTGCCTTTTTAGAGCCTGGCGATGAGAATATCATGGCGTCGCACACCTTTCCTCAATATAAGCACAATGCTGAAATTGAAGGGGCGGTCAGCATTGAAGTGCCTTTAAAAGCGGGAACGCATGATTTGGACGCTATGCTGAGCAAAGTAACGAATAAAACGAAAATCGTTTGGATCTGCAATCCGAATAACCCAACGGGGACGATGCTGACCCATGAGGAAATCAAATCATTTTTACAGCGCATTTCACCGCAAGTGCTCGTCGTGTTAGACGAAGCCTACGCTGAATATAATGTAAGCGGTCATTATCCTGATGGCTTGCAGCTGTTAAAGGAACACACGAATATTGTGCTGTTAAGAACTTTTTCGAAAATATACGGCTTAGCTTCGTTACGTATTGGCTATGGAATGGGCCCTGCGGATGTTATTCGTTCGATTAATCAGGTTCGCGAACCGTTTAATACGTCACGTTTTGCTCAAGCTGCTGCCTATGCCGCTTTTCAAGATCAAGCATTTATTGATGATTGCCGTGATGCGAATGCTCAAGGGCTCGCTTTTTTAACAGCACAGTTTGATCGTTTGGGATTCACTTATTATCCTGCTCACGGTAACTTTATTATGGTCGATGTTAAACGGCCAGCAGGCCTTGTATTTGACGGTTTGTTACGCAAAGGTATTATTGTTCGGGGTGGTCATCAACTAGGCTTCCCTACCTCATTGCGTGTCACAGTTGGCAGCCAGCAGCAGAATGAACGATTTATTCAAGTGTTAGAGCAGGTTACAGCGGAAGTGACTGTACAAGCATAATTATTCGGTAAAGGTTGTCAGCAGATGATAAAAATCGCAATATTCGGCGTCGGATTAATGGGGGGGTCTTTGGCTCTCTGTTTTAAAGGGAAACCGGACGTTTACGTTGTCGGTCATTCTACCAATCCGGCGTCTGTCGCCAAGTATTTAAAACGTAACGTCGTGGATCATGCGACCATTTCCATTCAAGAAGCGGCACAAGATGCTGATTTTATTTTTGTGTGCGTGCCAGTGGGTATGCTTGAAGGATATTTAACACAATTACTGCAAATTAATTTAAAACCGGGTTGTATTGTGACCGATGTTGGAAGTACAAAGGCATCTATCGTCGCATATGCGGAAAGCATAGACTTAAATGGTGCCTTTTTTATTGGCGGCCATCCGATGGCAGGCTCAGAACGTTCAGGAGTTGAAGCTGCATCTGCGCATTTATATGAAAATGCATACTATGTGCTTACCCCGTCAGTTAACGTGCCAGAACATATTTATCAACGACTATTTGACTTATTAACGTGGACGAAAGCAAACATAGTACGATTAGATGCCCGCTTGCATGATGAAATAGTCGGAGCTATCAGCCATCTGCCACATATCATTGCTGTTGCGCTTGTGAATCAAATTGCAGGGTATAACGAATCGAATGGATTATACCAAAGCTTAGCGGCAGGCGGTTTTCGTGATATCACGCGAATAGCTTCCAGTGACCCTGTGATCTGGCGCGATATTTTATTAAATAACAAACAAGTTGTGCTTAGGCTTCTTGAAGACTGGAATGAGTCTATTACACAATTTAAGCATAGTATTGAAACGGATGACGGCTCTGCCATAGAACGTCAATTTGATCAAGCTCGTACATTTCGCAGTCAGCTTCCTGAACGGCGCAAAGGGATGCTAACGGCGTTGTACGATATCTATGTAGATATTCCGGATCACCCCGGAATTATTGGGCAAATAACAACCTTATTAGGCAGCCATCGCGTTAATTTAAGTAACTTACAGATCAATGAGAGTAGAGAAGATGTTCCCGGTGTATTGCGATTATCTTTTCATAATGAAAATGAAATGGATCGTGCCATAGAACTGCTTAAACCGCAATATTCCGTTCATATTTAATGGGGAAGAAATCGCTTTCAAAAAAACCGTTGACAGAATGTAAACGGATACATATAATAAGAAGTACAGTATGGTTTCTCTCCACTCCTATCCTATATTGCACAATGTGCGCCACCAGCAATGGTGGTTTTTTTTTGTGCAGTTTTTCGTTCTCCTGCTATTTTGTAGAAAAAAGAAGGATATTGACGAATCACTATAGAATTCTTTTAAAAGCATTCTTAATATTAAAATTAATGAATATATTTATAGATCATGCGCAACTTTTTCCTTCCGTCATAGTAAAATTAATATGATATGACAGGGAGGGAACGTGGGATTACGAGGAGGATCGCTTGTAATGACCGATTCCCAGTTAATAAGAGAAATTAAAGATGGCAATGTAGAACTGTATGCCGAATTAATGCGTCGTTATGAGCGGAAAATTTACGCATTTATTTTTCATATGTTAAAAAGTTCCGGTATGGAAGCTCTTGCTGACGACTTGAGTCAAGAAACCTTTTATAAAGCATATCGAAGCCTGCAAACTTTTCGTGAGGTCGAAGCTTCTTTTTCAACTTGGTTGTATACGATTGCTCGTAATACCGTATTAAGCGAATTGCGGAAGCAGCATAAAAACCATCAGGTTTCTTTGGATCAAGGCGGATATATTCCTTATGCTTCGTTTGATGCTATGCCGGAGCAAACCATGCTTCGCAATGAGAAAGTAACCATGGTGCGTGACGCAATCAATAATTTACCGGAAAAGCAGAGATCCGCACTCATTCTTCGCGAGTATGAACAGCTGGAGTATCAAGAAATTGCTAATATATTAGGACAAACCGTCAGTGCGGTAAAATCATTGCTATTTAGGGCAAGAGCAAGCGTGAAGATACAGCTGGAGCCATATTTTGCTGATCCTATATTTGAAGAGTACGAGGGGATGAATTAATTATGAAATGCGATGATATTCAGGAGCTGTTTGGAATATACTTTGATCTTCCTGATGATGACTTGCGGAGAAAATCTGTGGATGAACATATTCTGCAATGTCGTGTTTGCGCGGAAGATTTTGAAATTTGGTTAGAAAGCACGAATCTAATTCGTTCGGTGCAGGCAGTTCCGCAAATGACCAAGAAAGCTACCCCTATTGCAAGTAAGGTTATGGATCGAATATATGAAGATGAATCGTGGCGCGTTCCTGTTGCCGATCGAATTTATGCCATTCCTTATAAACTGCGGCGCAATTTAACGGCAATGATCGCATTGTGCCTTGCGGTTTTTATGTTCAGCTTTCTGTTTAACCTGGTTTATGTGGATCATCATAATACGGGTATTGCTGATGAACCGACTCAACTGGGCTTCACCCAAATTGCCAGTGCATCGGGACTTTCCACAACCGCTGTTGCAAGTACAAGTGATTTCATTAGCGAACCGCTTAAATCTACACTGATCCATACCCCGGATTATTGGTTGGCCATTTCGTTATTAGGATTGATCAGTGCACTTTTGACGATGAATTGGTTATCACGGACAAGATCTTAATGTGGATTAATTAAAGAGTAACTTAGAAAAGCTCTCAAGCAAAGAGGGCTTTTTTTGTTTTTTAGGAATAGTTTTGTCCAAAAATACCCATCGTATGAATAGACGATCATTTTTTGATCGATATTACAGATGCTTCGGAGGGTAAACGATGAATCTTGCAGACATGTTAGGATATGCGGATATTTATGATTTAAGTCGGATAGCGAAAAATTACGCATGCGAATGCAATGGAAACTCAAAGCATGAGTTGATGCAATCTATCTTAATTGCGGTAAATCGCAGAGATGTGTTTGAGCAGCAAATGAACGAGCTAAGTATGGAGGATATTCGTTTTTTGAATTTTTTGATTTTTAATCAAAGAGAGGCCTTCAGTGTAGAAGATTTACTGGCAAGGGCTAAACAAACGAAATTTAATCCAAACGAAGCAGAAGAGTGGAATCCACGTGATTTAATTACCAGTTTCAAGCATCGCGGCTGGCTTTTTAATGGCTACTCACAGCAAACGAAGTATTTACTCCATGTACCAGTAGATTTAAAACGAAAATTTATCGATGCTTTAACTGTGAAATTTAAACTAAACATTTGCAGTCTTTCTGATTTTCCATCTATTTATCGGGATGAACAAAGCTTAATAGTCGATGATATAGTCAGCTTTTTAAAATTTATTTCACAGCATGACATTCAACTTTCGACCGATGGGTATATTTATAAAAGGTTTCTCCTGCAAATATTAGACTCCTTTTCAGTCCATGAAGAAGGGGTAGCAAAAACAGCATGGCGTTTTGGCTATGGGAGAAAGTTTAAAGAATACCCCGCTCGCTTTTCATTTATTTATGATTATTGTTACTTCCATAACTTGATTATCGAAAAAGGAGAGCAGCTTGCCTTAACAGATCAGGGTAAAACGAAGCTGGCTGAAGGACGAAAGGAAGATATTTTACAGGTGTATCGATTTTGGTTGAAATTATATAAAGGTGCGATTCCTAATCTGCAATCCCTCATGCATTGGATCGATCGCTTGGCTAAACAATGGGTATCCCAAGCTTCACTGGCAGAGGTTTTGTGTCCGCTGATTAAATCGTATTATTATGATTCATCCGAATCCATATTCGAAAACCGCATGATCCCGTTGATGATGCATCTTGGTTTAGTTCGTATAGGGGAAGATGGCGAATATGGCAGAGTGCTTCAGGTAAGCAAATTGGGCAGCAGTCTAATTCAAGGTATATATGTTGCTGACGAAGATGCCATTGATTTGAAACTAACTCCTTCTGCTTTAGCATGATTGACAATCGCAAAGGGTTCTTGCTACAATCACTCCAACTTGACAGTCTAATTTAGAAGTAATGGAGTGAATAATCATGCTGCATGCGTACAAAGGAAATATGCCTAATATTCAAAACAGAGTGTTCATAGCAGACGGTACTCAAATCATAGGTGATGTTACCATCGATGAACAAGCTTCTGTTTGGTATAATGCCGTCCTGCGTGGAGATTTAGCGCCGATATTTATCGGTAAAAGAACGAATATTCAGGATGGCTGTATTGGACATGTGAATACGAACCAGCCCCTTTGGGTGGATGATGAGGTGTCTGTTGGGCATGGAGCCATTATTCACGGCTGCCGTATTGCCAAAGGAACGTTGATTGGGATGGGAGCGATCGTATTGAATGGGGCTGAGATTGGCGAATACGCTTTAATCGGAGCGGGATCTATTGTAACCGAAAATAAGAAAATCCCGCCCTTTACACTTTCGCTTGGTTCTCCTGCTAAAATTGTGCGCGAGCTAACGGAGCAAGACTTATTGCGCATGAAGACAACGATGGAAAGTTATGTGCACAAAGGATTGGAATATAGGCAGGAGAACAACAAACATGAAATTTAGTGATATTGAAAAAGCGAACTGGCCTGAATTGCAGCCCTATTTGGATACGTGCTTACTTCCGATAACCGGTTTAACTGGAGACGAATCACCTTGGGAGGTAACAGAGGCGTTGGAGAAATTAAGAGATCTCATGGATCTTGTTGAAATTCCTTTTAAAGGACGCGTCGTTACCTATCCATCCATGCAATATAGAATGGAAGCAGAGTCATTGACTTCTTTTATCAATGCGTTATGTCTTAAACTCAAAGCGGCTGAATTCAAACATGTGATCGTCATTACTGCTGATTTATCGATCTCTGAGCTTGTTTTCAGTGAGTGTGATTTGCTGATTTCCGCTAAAGCTCTTGATCATGAACAGGGCAATTTGGCATCCGTGGTAACCTCTCTTGTTCAAGGTTTATGGAAGTCCAAGGACTAGAGTTTAGAACTCATGCATGATTGGAAAATAAATTGCGAACGATATAGATAAGCTTTGAGGACTAATTATCTTCAGTTGTGACAATTTCGTTAATATTTTAGAGGTGGGACTTAGAGAAACGCGACAAATACATCGTAACATTCTTGACGCTTCTGAAGGGGTAAGCTATTATTATTAATGTCCTAGTATGTTGTAATGTTATGTCGATAAGACGTGTGATATGTTCGGTTAAAGGGGGTAAAACAATAACATGAACGAAAACGATCAGCATGAAACGCAAAAACCGGTTACAAAAGCGTCGAGGAAAAAAGAAATGTCCCGCCGCCAGTTTTTAACCTATACTCTTGGAGGATCAGGTGGTTTTTTAGCGGCAGCTATGCTTGTACCCATGGTGCGGTTTGCTGTTGATCCGGTATTGAAACCTAAAGTTAGTTCAGGCTGGATTAAGGTTGTAGAAGCAAATAAAATCGGCGATGAACCGAAATCATTTAAGTTTCAAATTCATCAAGTCGATGGTTGGTATGAAAGTGATCCGGAATTAGAAGCATGGATAGCCAAAGATGCCAACGGCAATATTTTTGCATTAAATCCAACATGTAAGCATTTGGGTTGTACAGTGACTTGGGCTGGGGATGCTGCACATAAGGATCAATATGCTTGTCCTTGCCACGGAGCCCATTATACGAAAGAAGGCAAGCAACTCGTTGTAGCGCCGGCTCCGTTAGATCAATATGATGTGAAAATTGAAAGTGGTTTTGTCTATGTCGGTCAGCTTCATCCGAATGTGATTGCAAAAACCGCAAAATAGAAGGAGGCGAAAAATCTAGATGCTGAAAAGTGTTTATAACTGGATTGATGAACGTCTTGATATCACACCGATGTGGAGAGACGTTGCGGATCATGAGGTTCCGGAGCATGTAAACCCTGCCCATCATTTTTCCGCCTTTGTTTATTGCTTTGGTGGATTAACGTTTTTTATTACCGTGATACAAATTTTATCCGGAATGTTTTTAACAATGTATTATGTTCCTGATATTATCAATGCTTATAAGAGTGTAGACTTTTTAACGCATAAGGTTGCTTTTGGAGTGATCGTACGAGGTATGCATCATTGGGGTGCGAGCTTAGTTATCGTTATGATGTTTCTACATACGCTTCGTGTATTTTTTACAGGCTCCTATAAGGCGCCTCGTGAAATGAACTGGGTTGTGGGAATGTTTATTTTCTTGGTCATGCTAGGTTTAGGGTTTACCGGTTATTTATTGCCATGGGATAACAAAGCCTACTTTGCTACTCAAGTGGGGATTAAAATTGCCGCTTCCGCTCCTTTACTTGGCGATTATGTGAAATCGTTCTTACAAGGTGGAGATATAGTGGGCACTCAAACCCTAACTCGTTTTTTTGCACTGCACGTATTCTTCTTGCCAGGTGTATTGTTAGCATTATTGGGCGGACATTTCTTTATGATTCGTAAGCAAGGTATTTCCGGACCGCTATAAGAAGAAAGGGGGGTTCACTAATGGCCCATGGTCATGACTCAGATGAAAAAGTAGTTTATGTTGGCGATTCACGTGTTCGACAAAAATCTCAACGTCCCATTCCTGCTGATTTTTCCTCTTATCCTGGTAAATCAGAAGTGTTTATTCCGAACTTTCTTTTAAAGGAATGGATGGTCGCCGTTGTTTGCATGGTCGGTATATTGGCTTTGGTTATTTCCGATCCTCCACCGCTTGGTTTTCCTGCAAATCCAACGAACACAGCGTTTATTCCAATGCCGGACTGGTACTTTTTATTCATGTACCAACTACTCAAATATCCTTATACTTCAGGCAGTTATGTAGTGTTTGGAACCGTTATATTGCCGGGTTTACTTTTCGGTGGACTCATTATAGCGCCATTCTTGGATACGGGAAAAGAAAGAAGATTTTATCGGAGACCGATCGCCTCTTCAATGATGTTTCTCACTTTAATTGCTGTAGTGTATCTAACTGTTTTTTCATGGCATCATTATAAACAGGAATTGGCCTTGACTGGTAAGCCCTCAGAGGATATCCAGCATGAAGAGGAACTGCAAGCAGCGAAGAAAAGCGGACAACCGGCTCCGGGAAGCGGTTCTGCAAATGCGGCAGTAATCCCGATTGTCGCTTCGGATGATCCAGGCGCACTTATCTTTCAAAAAGCAACCTGTATTGGTTGTCATGGTGTTGATTTGAAAGGAAATAAAAATATTGGAGTGCCTGCCTTGCTTGGTGTAGGCGATAAATATGATGCAGCTGGAATTTTAGATATTATCAAAAACGGTAAGGGTAATGGAAAAATGGCCCCGCAATATGATGCAAATAAGAGCACGAAGGGTTTAACCGATGATGATATCAATAAACTAGCTGGATGGTTAGCAAAACAGAAAAAAGCATAAAACGATAAAAGCCTGACCCTCTAAGAGTGGTCAGGCTTTTTTAAAGATGATTCGTAATGGAGGAAGTAGTAAATGAATAACGTATTTCCGCTCTCTTATTTTTGGAGCAAATCATTTTTAACGTCAGCTTGGATGCTATGGATGCTTTTTTGGGTTAATTTATTGGGGACGATTTACGGATATCAATGGTATTGGGATCAGATGCATGAAACGATTATAGATAAGAAGCTATGGCTTGTTATATTTGTACCGGATAGTCCGACGGCAAGTTTGTTTTTTACACTAGGCTTGATCTACTTACTTATGGATTTAAAAAGAAAAAAGGCAGGAAAACAGGATCTTCCTAAAACTTCACCGCCATTTCGCGGGATCATCGAAGCCCTTGGTCTTATAGCTTCGTTTAAGTATGGGGTGTGGGCTGTAGGTATTATTTTTGCCTCAGCTTCCAAAGGCGAATCGATGGGCTTTGAGGATTGGATGTTGGCGGTATCACATAGTGGCATGGTTGTCGAAGCGCTTCTTTTTGCCCGCGTATTTCGGATGAATTTTTTGGGTCTTGCAGTAGCAGGATGTTGGGTATTTGGTAATGATTACATAGATTATCAATTTGCTGTTTTTCCATGGTTGTCGGACCAATTGTATGGAATACTTGAAACGATTCGTAGAGCAACTATCCTATTGAGCTTGTGTTCTTGGTTGGTTTTTTGCGGGTTTTATCTAGTTCGTCTTAAACAAAAGGTCTAAAATAGGACATCCTTCCATATTCTTAATTTGAGGAGGGGATGTCCTATGAAATTAAGCGGAATTTGTTTGTCTGCCGCTTTGGCTATTATAGTGATTATAGGTGCAGGATGCAGCGATTCAAAAGTTAAATTAAGCCTTGCATCTGTTCCAGATTTGGCAGATATGAAGCAAGTTGAGTTGTTTAGTCAAATGGCAGATGAGGTATATGAAAAAACGATAAAAGGCGCATTTCCAGAAGCACGTCAGCAAATCATCCTAATGGGAAATATGGTCCCCAAAATGCGATTGGATGGGGTAACCTCTTTAGAAGGCATCCAAGCGCTTGCAAATACACTGGTCCAAGCAACTACTGTGTTTAATGCCGTGCGCTTGAATCCGGATGATGCCTTGCTTGCCGCAGCGAAAATTCGGCTAATGGCTGATGCATTGACACATCCGAATACACCTATGTGGATCCAATACAACAAAGTCATTCAAGAGGATTTAAATAATCTTGAACGGGCTATAAAGCAAAAACAAGCCAAAGCAGCGCAAAATTCATTCATTGAACTTAAAAATCATTACGAAACGATTCGTCCTGCGCTTAAGGTTAGTCGCAATAACACTAGCGTTGCGATGATCGATTCAGCATTGACCTTTCTCCAAAGTGGATTGAAGAAAACCCCAATTGAATATGTGAATTTGAGCAGCACGCTTAAACAAGCTCGTGAATCGCTTGAACGTCTATTTCAGAATAAAACAGATGAAACAGCGTACCTTCCGATTATTTTGACCGATGAACCCATTTTGATTTGGTCTCTTTGCCTCGGAGCGCTTATCATTTTAACGCTTGCTTTTGTTGCATGGCGCAAGCTTCAAGCTCGTCACGATATCGTCCCCATGCGGCGAAAGGCTGATGGAGAATAACCAATTAAGAGGATGACTTTGTATTATCAATACGGAAGCCCTCGCCTAATACTTCTTGCACATTGCTTATTATAATAAAAGCTTGAGGATCGATGGCTTGAATAAGTGCTTTAAGCCGTCTGACTTCTTGACGAGCAACCACGCAATAAACCACTTCTTTCTTAAGCTTGGAATAAGCCCCTCTCCCAGGAAAAATCGTTACGCCTCG
Organism: Bacilli bacterium; assembly: GCA_028287395.1. Classification (GTDB taxonomy): domain Bacteria; phylum Bacillota; class Bacilli; order Paenibacillales; family NBRC-103111; genus Paenibacillus_AC. The sequence continues at coordinate 29,969 of JAQBPR010000226.1, read as the reverse complement.
CTGCAGCTCTTCGCAAATAGAGTGTGATATCTGATCTCCATGCTCAGAAATGACCGTGAATGCTTTTGCCGCATAAGCGCCTTGTGTAATATAATCGATCATCCTCGTAGAAATAAATATCGATACCATTGTATAGAGCACTTTTTCTTGTGAAATATACAACAGCGAAACTAGTATAACAGCTGAATCAAAAGCCAGGATGACTTGTCCCACACTCCAGCCCCGCCAACGATGGCCTAACTGTGCAATGATATCCGATCCTCCTGTTGTTCCGCCAAAACGAAATACAATTCCCAATCCGCTCCCAAGTGTTACTCCTGCATATAAAGCGGCTAATAAATAGTCATGATTTGTGGTAAAAGGAATGATCAAGCGATGATGAATGAATATCTCCATGATCCAAAGGAATAAAGAAAGGGATAAAGTTCCCCATAGGGTATAGAGCATCGATAGCTTACCAAGTGTTTTCCAACCGATAAGAAACAGAGGGATGTTTAACAGTAACGTGGTTATTGACGGTGGTGCATTTATAGCATAATAAAATAGAAGGGCAATTCCTGTTAATCCGCCTTCCATCAATTCATTGGAAATAACAAAATAATGCAAACCAAAAGCGTAAATGGCTGTACCAATGGAGATAGGAAGCATATTGCGCAGGAATGTTGTCCATTCAATTTGTGACATCGGAAGAGCTTCTCCTTTCAAAGTTATGGAATAAATGTAGTATACCATTTATATCGAAAAAAATTTGTTTTCCCCTCTTTTTTGGGTTAACATGTATTTTAAGTGTGTCTATTCAAGCTTCTTCAGATGGTTTGCGTTTTTTACACGTAATAAACAAGGAAGTGTTTAAATGATGGGAAAAAGCTTGCAAGCGATGCAGCAAGAAGTCGATCGCTACATTTCACAATTTAAGGAAGGTTATTTCAGTCCGCTTTCTATGCTGGCAAGGATGTCCGAAGAAGTAGGAGAGCTAGCTAGAGAAGTAAACCATCAATTTGGTGAAAAACCGAAAAAAGCGTCCGAAGCGGACAATTCTATAGAATTAGAGCTAGGTGATATTTTGTTTATTACCATTTGCTTTGCTAATTCGCTTGGGATCAACCTGACTGAGGCGCATGAAAAAGTGATGCATAAGTTTCAAACGCGTGATGCGAACCGTTGGACTAAATTGAACACCGAAGTAGAATAAACTTCATATGCTATTTAATTACGAAGAGGAATAGGTGATCATAATGATTAAAGTAGCCGTAGCAGGAGCAAGCGGTAGAATGGGGCAGGAAGTTGTGAAAATGGTGCTTGCTGATCCTGAGCTAATCTTGGTAGCAGCAATTGATAGGACAACAGCGGAAACGGATATCGGACTTCTCGTTGGAAAAGAGCCTTGCGGAGTTTACATTAGCAACGATATTGAGCTCGTATTAGTGGAATCGAAACCTGATGTTATGGTGGATTTTACAACCCCTCAATCTGTTATTGCCAATGCCAAAATAGCGATTCGTCATAAGGTCAGACCGGTTATCGGGACAACGGGTTTTACACCGCAAGATATCACCGATTTGGACATGCTTTGTAAAGAAGCTGGCGTAGGTGGAATTATCGCCCCGAATTTTTCGATTGGCGCTATCTTAATGATGAAGTTTGCCGCACAGGCGGCTAAATATATGCCACATGTTGAAATTATAGAATATCATGGCGATCAGAAATTGGATGCTCCATCGGGTACCTCGATTAAAACTGCAGAACTCATTTCACAATCGCGTCAAGAACTTCGTCAAGGGAATCCGGCGGAGGAAGAGACGATTGAAGGCAGTCGCGGCGGCTATTATGACGGCTTTCGCATACATAGTGTCCGTTTACCGGGAATTTTTGCTCAGCAGGAGGTTATTTTTGGCGGATATGGTCAAACCTTGAAAATTCGCCACGATTCCTATGAACGGGCAGGCTATATGCCGGGTGTTAGTATTGCTGTTAAAAAAGTAATGGAATTTACAGGCATTATATATGGCTTTGAAAATTTTATTGATTGATTCTTTCATTTCATCAAGTGTAGAAAGGATGAAGGTTATATGGGACTGCATATCGGATTAATTGCGCATGATCGAAAAAAAGACGAGATGGTTAATTTCGTGCTCGCTTATGAGCATGTTTTTGCTGCAGGACATCATTTATATGGGACAGGCACCACCGGAAAACGCATTATGGAGCAGACGAATTTGTTTGTGCATCGCTTTATGTCTGGTCCGCTCGGAGGCGATCAACAAATTGGCGCTTTGGTTGCGCAGAATCTAATGGATTTGATTATTTTTCTCCGTGATCCACTTATGGCTCAGCCGCATGAGCCGGATATTATTGCTTTGCTGCGGCTTTGCGATGTGCAAGGTATTCCTGTGGCTACGAATATTGCGACTGCGGAAATTTTGGTTAAAGCATTGGATCGGGGCGATTTTGCCTGGAGGGAATTGGTGCATAAATATAAGCCGGGTGTAATGGAATGAACCAAGCATTAGACATATTAATTTTTGGAGCGCATCCGGATGATGCGGAAATTGGCATGGGGGCAACGATTGTAAAGCATACAAAAGCTGGTTATCGCATAGGTATTTGTGATTTAACTTATGCAGAAATGTCTTCGAATGGCTCGGTTGAATCGAGAAAGCTGGAGGCTGACGAAGCTTCACAATTGCTGGGACTTACCATGCGTACGAATTTGGGATTGCCAGACCGCGGGTTATTTGTTTGTCGTGAACAGATTGAAGCCATTGTGCTGGAAATTCGCAAATTTAAACCGCGCATCGTGTTTGCTCCTTATTGGCAAGATCGGCATCCAGATCATGTCGCGTGCAGTCTATTGGTACAAGAAGCAGTATTCAATGCCAAGCTGCGCAAATATTTGCCGAATACGGAAGCAACTGCGGTAGATCAGTTATTATTTTATTTTATTAATGATGTATTTGAGGCTGATCTAATAGTGGATGTTACAGACGATTATTCTCGCAAAATCGATGCTTTGCATGCTTATAAAACACAATTTATGCCTGCAACATCCGAGAATGATTTTGTCCAAACTCCGATTAATCAAGGGTATATTCAAAGAGTTGAAGCACGAGATCGAATGATGGGCCAAAAAAAAATAATAGAGTATGCGGAAGGCTTTGTTTCTAAACTCCCGTATACAGTAAACCTGTTTTAAAGGAGAAATTAATGTGGTTGATAAATTGAAAATAGGCATCACTTGTTACCCAACATTAGGCGGTTCGGGCGTTGTGGCAACGGAGTTAGGGAAGCTGCTCGCCGAAAAAGGACATGAGGTTCATTTTATTACACATAGCATGCCCTTTCGCTTAGGTAAATTTGATAAAAATATTTTTTATCATGAAGTTGAAGTGAACGATTATTATGTGTTTAAATATCCGCCTTACGATTTATCTTTGGCCAGTAAGCTAGCACAGGTTGCCAAGATAGAAGAATTGGATTTGCTTCATGTGCATTATGCGATCCCGCATGCGGTTTGCGCTTTATTGGCAAAGCAGATGGTCGGCGATCATTTAAAAGTAGTCACTACGCTGCATGGAACGGATATTACCGTATTGGCGCAAGACGAGTCTTTAAGTGATTTGATTCGTTATGCGATTAACGGTAGCGATGCAGTCACTGCAGTATCCAAGGACTTGATTAATGAAACACGCAATACGTTATCGATTGAAAAAGAGATTGATTTGACTTACAATTTTGTTGACAAACGCATTTATTATCCGCGTGATGTCACAGCTTTAAAACGTGAATTTGTGCGTCCAGGCGAAAAACTGCTCATACACATTTCGAATTTTCGTCCAGTGAAGCGCGTTATGGATGTAATTGAAGTGTTTGCTAAAGTTCATCGTCAAGTTCCCTCGCGGTTATTATTTGTCGGTGAAGGTCCCGATTTATCGAAGGTAATGGCACGAGTAAAAGAATTAGGACTGATGGAGCGCGTTATTTTTTGCGGTAAACAGGATGATGTCGCACAGATTATTTCTCTGGCGGATGTCATGATTCTGCCATCGGAAAAAGAGAGCTTTGGCCTGGTTGCACTTGAAGCTATGGCCTGTGGTGTACCTACAGTGGGCTCAGATACAGGCGGGATTCCGGAGCTGATTACTCATGGAGAAACTGGATTTTTAGAGTCCGTCGGCGATACAACAAGCATGGCGGAGGATGTGCTCATGCTTTTGCGCGATGAAGAAATGTATCGGCGTTTTTCCAAAGCATGTTTATATCGTGCACAGGTTTATTTTTGCAATAATGTGATTACCGCGCAATATGAACAAATCTATTATAGAGTGCTGGGCAAACAGTCGCCTGAGATCAATTTAGAATCACAAAAATTGAGTTGTTTAGGCAAATAGCCGAATGGGGAATAACATGGAAAAAGCAGCGAATCAGCTTTTACAAGTATTGTCGGCGCATCAATTTGAGGCTTATTTCGTCGGCGGTTATGTTCGTGATCGCATATTGAATAAACCGATTCAAGATATCGACATCGCTACATCAGCGCTGCCGCAGCAAGTAATGCAGCTTTTTCCCCATACAATACCAACGGGTTTAAAGCATGGCACCGTAACGGTCATTATCGATGATCAAGCATTCGAGGTGACGACTTTTCGCAAGGAATCCAGCTATGAAGAGCATAGACGTCCACAGCATGTTGAATTTGTCTCTGACTTAGTGGAAGATTTACAGCGAAGAGATTTTACGATCAATGCCATGGCCATGGATAGCTATGGTGGGATTAAGGATCCTTTCAATGGACAGGCTGATATCGAAAAGGGTATTGTTCGATGTGTCGGTAACCCTGACGAACGTTTTCAAGAGGATGCGCTGCGGATGCTGCGTTGTATTCGTTTCGCTGCTAATTATCATTTTCAGATAGAAACAGAAACGTGGCATGGTTTATTGCAGAACAGTGCTTTACTAAAGCACGTAGCAATGGAACGCGTTCGTGTCGAAGTAGAGAAGATGATTGCAGGATCAGATCCCTTCCGTGCGTTACAATTGCTGCTTACGAGTAAGCTTTTACAGCATACGAAAGCAGAATTAGCTTTTCCTTTAGTGGATTGGTTACCAAGCGATCTCCCCCTCTATATAAAGTTTTTAACTGAATTAGAATCGCCAGAATTGCGTTGGGCTTTACTATTAAAAAGTATGAAGATATCAAGTGACAAGGCAAGTAAAATATTGCGCAAGCTTACTTTTTCGAGCCATCAAAGTAAAGGAATTGTCGCCTTTTTGAAACTGGATCAATGGCTGTATGAACAAGTGTCCCTTGCATTAATTGAACAAGCTGCTCCCCAAAAAAAAATCGCCGTTTCCTTAGCAGAGGCGCGGTTATCGATTGATCGACCTGCGCTTATTTGGAAGCGTGCTGCGGTTCAATTTGGCAAAGAGGCTCTGCTCGGATGGTTGCAAATGATGCAGCTGGAAAAACAGCAACTAGTCCCTTTAACTGAACAGACTAAAAAAAGTACAGCAGATTTCGTATTTGCTGGCTTTTGCGAAAATGGAGTCGAGTGGATAGCTGAAATGCCGGTTGAAACGCTTGCTGATCTTGAAATTACAGGCAGCGATTTGGTGGAGCATTTTGCTTTGCTTCCAGGACCATGGGTCAGTGAAATGCTGCAGCGCTTACTTCTCGATGCGGCGTTTGGTAATGCTAGAAATCAAAAGCGGTATTTATTGCAAAGAGCTGAAATTTATCGTAAAGAGTTGAAAAAACATGAATGAGCGGATATTGAATTATTTTAACGAGCATGCGGATGAATATGTGTCAGGTGAACAATTGAGCCAGCAATTACAGTGCAGCCGAACGGCAGTTTGGAAGCATATTCAAGCTTTAAAGCAGCAGGGCTATGTTTTTAATGCAATCCCGCGCAAGGGTTATAAATTACTGCAAAAGCCTGCTGTACTGGATATACATAAGCTAGCCGCTTCGCTGCACACGGATCGAATGGGGCGTGTTTTAAAATTATACGATGAAGTTGATTCTACCCAAAATATAGCCCATGATTTGGTACGACAAGGTGCGGTAGAAGGGACACTCGTTTTAGCGGAGCAGCAAACCTCTGGGCGCGGCAGGATGGGACGAACTTGGTTTTCACCTAAAGGAAAAGGGATTTGGATGAGTTTGATTCTCAAACCTAAAATTTCAGTGCAGTTTACCCCGCAGCTAACTTTACTTTCAGCTGTAGCGCTATGCCGTTCTGTTCAAATGTATGTGCCTCATAAAGTGGGGATTAAATGGCCTAATGATCTGTTAATACGCGGGCGTAAAGTCAGTGGCATTCTGTTAGAATCAAGTGCGGAAGACGAACGGGTCAATTATGTCATTGTCGGCATTGGCATTAGTGTTAATTTAACAAAAGAAGATTATCCAGAAGATTTACAGGCCAAGGCAACCTCGCTTTTACTTGAAAATGGAAATCCGATTGAAAGGGAACCATTGATCAGCGAGTTCTTGAATCAATTTGAGCAGCTGTTTGATCTCTATGAGCAGCAAGGATTCGCTCCGATCCGGACCCTTTGGGAAGCGTTGTCGATTTCGCTGCATCAACCCATACGAGTGCAAACAGCGGAAGGCTGGGTGGAGGGAATCGCTAAATCGATTAATGAATTGGGCGCGCTCGTGGTTACACCTACAGCAGGTAATGAGCTCAAAGTATATTCAGGAGATATTGAGCTTTTGCTTTGAGCAAAAATTTGGTATAATAAGTGTCAGAGGCGGTATCATAATTGAATCGCACTCTATGTTTCAATTTGATAAACAACTGAATATGGATGTATATGTTGGATTCTGCTCAGATTCACACGAACCGAGACAGAAGGATCATAGATACAGCTCATTTGTATTGATGAACCTTTTTAGTTTCGACTAAAAGGTTTTTTTATTTTATCTCTATAAGTTAAACTTCAGACGTTTAGCTTATACCATAGGAGAGATGTCATGATGGAAACTCGAAAACCTTTAACGATCGTCAAAATGAAAAAAATGAAGCAAGACCATATCCCTATTTCAATTATAACCGCCTATGACTACCCTTCAGCTAAGCTTGCAGAAGAAGCGGGCATCGATGTTATTCTCGTTGGAGATTCCTTAGGCAATGTTGTTTTGGGTTATGATACGACTGTGCCTGTAACCTTAGAGGATATGATCTACCATACACGCGCAGTAACTCGTGCTGCGACTTCTTGTTTCGTTGTTGCGGATATGCCTTTTATGACCTATCATGGCAGTGTCGACAGCACGCTTCACAATGTGGCGCGATTGATGCGTGAAGGACTTCCGCAAGCAGTTAAAATGGAAGGCGGAGCTGAAATTGCTTCTACCGTGGAAGCATGCGTCAAAGCGGGTGTTCCTGTGATGGGTCATCTCGGTTTAACACCGCAATCCGTGCATCAAATCGGCGGTTATCTCGTACAAGGGAAAAATTCGCAGCAAGCTCAAAAGCTCATTAACGATGCTAAAGCATTAGAACAAGCCGGAGCATTCGCGATCGTACTGGAGCTTGTCACGGAATCTTTAGCTAGCTATATTACCGAACAAGTTTCGATTCCGACCATCGGGATCGGTGCAAGCGGCAGCTGCGATGGACAAGTTTTAGTGTTTCATGACTTACTGCAATATGGCCCTGCGACAAATCCCAAAAAATTCGTGAAGACGTACGCTAATATAGGGGATCATATTCGTAATGGTATCTCTGAGTATGTTAAGGATGTGAAGTCACGTAATTTTCCGCAGAAAGAGCATGTTTTTCAAGGAGAGCTTGAGCTTTCCAACGATTTATATGGCGGAAAATAATAGGGGGCATTACAATGAAAGTTATTCAAACCGTTCACGAGCTGCGAACTAAAATATATGAAATGAAGCGGCAAAAGCAAAATGGTGCTATGGCAGCGGATCAGATCATAGTTGGTTTTGTTCCAACCATGGGCTTTCTCCATGCAGGACATGCAAGCTTGCTGCAAAGAGCACGACGAGAATGTGAAATTGTTGTGCTCAGCATTTTTGTTAACCCGCTTCAGTTTGGTCCGAACGAAGATTTTGAACGCTATCCGCGCGATCCGGAGAAGGATTTGGCGCTTGCTGAGCAATGTGAGGTGGATTTCGTTTTTATGCCGGAAACGGCAGAAATGTATCCGCAGCCGATGAAGACCAAAGTGATTGTCGCAGAATTGACGGATACCCTTTGCGGCGCTTCGCGTCCGGGACATTTCGATGGCGTAGCTACCGTGGTGGCCAAGCTATTGAATATTGTCGAGCCAGACAAGGCTTACTTCGGTTTGAAAGACGCACAGCAGGTGGCCGTAATTACGCAAATGGTTGAGGATTTGCACATTCGTTCTACTATTGTGCCATGTCCTATCGTCCGTGAAGAGGACGGCTTAGCGATGAGTTCACGAAACGTGTATTTAAGCGCAGAGCAACGTAAACAAGCGCTAATCCTATCTCAGGCCCTTCAGAATGCGGATCAATGGCTTGCGGAAGATAACAACGTGGACGCATTGGAAAAACGAATTCGTAATTTTATTCAAACAGCGCCATTGGCTGAAATAGATTATGTCAAAGCACTTTATTATCCATCCATGCAAGAAAATAATCATTTAGACCAGCAATTACTTATCGCAGTGGCTGTGAAATTCGGACGTACGCGTTTGATCGATAATCGTTTAATCGAGCTAAACCGGTAACGGACAACAATAAACGTTTTAATAAAGGGGGAGCGATACCTATGTTCAGAACCATGATGAAATCTAAAATTCACCGTGCAACCGTGACGGAAGCAAACTTAAATTATGTGGGCAGTATTACCATTGATGAGGACATCATTGAACGGGTCGATATGTATGTGAACGAAAAGGTTCAGATCGTGAATAATAACAATGGGGCAAGGCTGGAAACCTACATTATTCCTGGCCCGCGAGGCTCTGGTGTCTTTTGTTTAAATGGCGCTGCAGCTCGTTTAGTACATCCGGGTGACTCGATTATTGTGATTTCTTATGCGCTTATGTCAGATGAAGAAGCGAAAAATTATAAGCCTAAAGTTGCCATTATGGATGCAAATAATAAAGTGATACGTACGGTACAAGTGGAACCGCATTCGACAATTTATTGAGGAGTATGATTCGCTGCATCTTAACAAACAATGAGTTAAACTGCTTGCAGTTATATTGGTAACGACATCTTGTTGATTGTTGCTCGTAACCAATAAAAACTCGTTTGTAAGGTGGGATTCGAGATGTTTGAGCAACTATTTGCTACAATGAATGATGTATTAAATGAAATCTCCATACGTTACCATTCTGCTTCGATCACCGAAAAAAAACAATTGGATGAACAACTCACCGTGCTCAAAACAATGAGTGATCGCTGCATGGAGCAATGGCTGGCTTTTGAGGAAAATTTAGCTTTGTTTTTTGCAACAAATTACACAAAAAAGACTCCGGTGCAAGAAAGTAAAGACAAGACAGCCGATATTCTAGATGGTCCCATGAATAAACAAGGATTTGAAAAGGCGCAGGGTTTTTATAAATTATATATGTTTGATCAAGCGGTGAGCGAATTAGAAAAATTGGTACAGCAGCAGCCGGATTTTTTATTAGCCAGAATGTATTTGGCTATGGGCTATTTGCGTTTAGGGGAAGATGGGGATGCTTACCGTCATTTTCAATTGCTGCTTCCCCTAACCGATGATAACAAATTAAAAGCCATTTCGTATAATGCGATGGGTTGTATCCAAGTGAAAAAAAACAACATGCAAAGAGCCATGGAATATTTTAAAATGGCGTATAGTAATGACCCCTCTTGCATAATAGAACCAACAAATCAAATGGGTCAGCCATAGCCCTTTTGTTCAAGCTTTGGTATGCTAATGAAGTGTAAGAAAATGAAGGGACTGGGTCCGCGCAATGAAATTTGCCGTGCTTGACTTTGAAACAACAGGCAGCCAGCCAACGGATGAAATTATCCAAGTCGGCTTAGTCATTATAGATGAATTGCAGATTATAGACAGGTATACTTCGCTGGTTAAGCCAGTTGCGGGTATACCTAGTTTTATATCCGAATTAACTGGCATAGATGACACAATGGTAGAGAACGCCCCTTTTTTAGAGGACGTTATGGTTGAATTACAAAAACGAATCATAGACAGTGTCTTAGTAGGGCATCATATTTCGTTTGATTTGGCGTTCTTGCAGCGTGCTTTGGACTATTGCGGATATTCTCCTTTTGTTGGATCTGTGCTGGATACGATGGATTTATTAAGAATTGTATTTCCGTCATTGCCGAGTTTACAGTTATCGATGGTTAGTCAAGCATTAGGCGTTGTTCATCAAAGACCTCATCAGGCGGATTCAGATGCTGAAGCGACAGCAGATATTTGGCTGAAATGTATACAGCGGTTAGTCGAGCTTCCTCTGCTAACAGTGCAGAGAATCGCGCATATATTTGCGGAAGATGATTCGGACTTTTCGAGATTTATGCAAATGATGCGTGAACAAAAGGAGTTAGCCATTAGTCTGGATGTGGACCATCATCGTTATTTCAGACAATTTGCGCTGCAGGTAGACGATTGGGGCGAAGAGGAAGAGATTCGCACAGAAGAGCAGATTAAAGAGCGGCTTCATGTGCCCTTTGAACAATTTTATACTAATTTTAAACAAGAATTGCAGCAGCGATTTGCCGTATTTGAAGATCGTGAGGCGCAGGAAACGATGATTGCCGAAGTGGCCTTATCTTTTATAGAAGACCGCCATTTAATGATCGAAGCAGGAACAGGTACTGGTAAGTCATTGGGTTATTTGGTGCCTTCTTTATTTTACGGCATACTTCATGGCCAAAAAGTGGTCGTTAGCACGCACACAATCAATTTGCAAGAGCAGCTGCGTCAGCGTGATATCCCGCTGCTTCATGATATCTTTCCAGTTCCGTTTCGTGCGGCGGTGTTAAAAGGGAGAAATCATTACCTTTGTTTACGAAAATTTGAGCATAAAATGACCTATGCCGATTACGAAGCTAGCAAAGAGGAGCGGATGACCGCAGCACAAATGGTTGTCTGGTTAAGCGAAACACAGCATGGAGATGAAGAAGAGATTCATTTTGCCGGACGGGGTCATGAGTTTTGGCAGACGGTTGCCAGTGATACGGATTCTTGTTTGAATCGCGCTTGTCCTTGGTTTAAAAAATGCTTTTACCATCGGGCACGAAATGAAGCGAATATTGCAGATGTGGTTATTACAAACCATTCCCTGCTCTTTACAGATATACGTGCGGAAAACCGCTTACTGCCCGCTTACAAGCATCTGGTCATTGATGAGGCGCATCATTTTGAAGAGGTCGCCAGCAAGCATCTCGGTATTGAAGTACATTACATGACCTTCTTGAATTCACTTTTGTGGCTTTTTAAAGATAGTAAAAGCGGACAGCTTCCCCTGCTGCGTGCACGTTTAGCAAGAGCGGAAGGGGATTTAGTCGATAAGAGCGCGGATTGGTGCCGAAGGATTGATGAGCTCTACGTGCAAATAGTCCATATCAAAGAACAATGGGATGAATTAGTCGGACTGTTCTATGATTTATTAGCAGGCAGACATGATGGTTCTAGTGAGGTTGGACAGCTTGTGCTGCGAATTAAAGCAGAGCTTTTACCGACGCAATGGACTCAGCTGCAGGTTATAGAGGATAATATTTTTATTGTGCTCAGTGACGCATTGCGACAAATGGATAAGCTATTGCAGGAGTTAAAGGATGCTGAAGATGATTTCGATGTCCAGAGTGCTGTCACAGACTTGAGCGGTACGGTCAAAGATTTGTATCGTCATCGCGACGGCTTGCATTTTTTTATGAAGCGCACGGATCCCGATTATGTATATTGGTTGGAAGCAAGCTCCTATTTTAAGGCGAAGTCATTGCAATTGATCAGCGTTCCAATGGATGTCAGTCCGATGCTGAAGCAGCACTTTTTTGAAATGAAAGATAGCATTATTATGACCTCTGCAACACTTTCGGTTGACAAAAAATTTCATTATACATGTGAACAATTGGGGCTCGATCCAGATGGAGAATCCGATAAATTTCGTACTGTTTTACTGCCATCTCCTTTTAATTATCGCAAGCAAGCTTTAGTCTGTATTCCGCGTGATTTTCCTGGAGTCAAAGGGAAGGGCGGTGAAGCATTTTTCATCGATAATTTAGTGCAATCCTTAAAAGAGGTGGCTTTAGAGACAAAAGGCCGCATGCTTGTGCTTTTCACCTCACACCGGATGCTCAAACTGGTGCATCAAGGGCTGAAAGAACCTTTGCAGCAAGCGGGAATTCTAGTGCTGGGGCAAGGTGTGGACAGTGGAAATCGCAGTAAGTTAACGCGAATGTTTCAAGATAGCGATTCCTGTGTTCTTTTAGGCACGAGCAGCTTCTGGGAAGGGGTAGACATTCCGGGACAAGCGTTAAGCTGTCTGGTTATCGTGAGACTGCCTTTTCAACCACCGTCTCATCCCGTTGTAGAAGCAAAAAGTGAACATTTAATTAAGAATAATCAGAATCCATTCATGAAATTTTCTGTACCTCATGCCGTTATTCGCTTTAAGCAAGGCTTTGGACGCTTAGTGCGTACGGCGCAGGATAAAGGCATCGTTATTATTTACGACACTCGCGTGATTGATACTCAGTACGGCAAATACTTTTTATACTCTTTACCTGGACCGAAAATTGAACATATGAATACCAACCAACTTGTCCCTCGCATAAAAGAATGGATGAAGGAGGATGAAGGATGAAAACGCCTAAAATTTCCGAAGCGGTTGTTCGACGATTGCCCGTTTATTTACGTTACTTACACGAACTGACGATGCAAAATGTGCAAACCGTTTCCTCCAATGATTTGGGTCATAAGCTCGATTTGAATCCGGCGCAAATCCGTAAAGACCTCGCTTATTTCGGTGAGTTCGGCAAAAAGGGAATTGGCTACGATGTGATGTATTTGATCGAAAAAATCCGCCAAATTTTAAAGCTGGATCAATTTATCCAGGTTGCCTTAGTCGGAGCGGGTAATTTAGGTCGTGCGCTTAGCAATTATAACGCTTATTTGAAGGATAATATGAAAATTGTCGCAGTGTTCGACTCATTATCCAGCAAGGTTGGCGAAAAAATTAATAATCTTACGGTCCAACCGATGAGTGAGTTGGGACAAACGATCCAATTATTGAAGATACGAATTGGCATCATTACTGTTCCGGCTGCGGAAGCGCAGCATGTAGCCAATGAGTTTGTTAAAGCGGGGATTGAGGCCATATTGAACTTTGCTCCTACCATACTAAAAGTACCTGCGGATGTGCGAATTCATTATGCTGATTTTACGACTGAATTGCAAAGTCTGGCTTTTTATTTGGATTAAAAAATGTGATATATATTCAATAAAGGGGTGCCTAAAAAGTCTACAAGACTTTTTAGGCACCCCTTTTGAAGGCATTTAAGCGTAGCGCATTACAATACTTTCCAAAATGTTGGCTACATCTTCACAAGCGTCGGTTGTCTGCTCTAGACGTTCATACATTTCCTTCAGCTTGAAATCATGATAAGGATCTGTTTGTTTTATGAAAATTTCGCGGATGCCTTCACGCATCAGTTTGTCCCCTTCATTCTCTAAGCTGTTGATTAAAACGGTATGCTCCGAAATTTGCAAATATTTCTTTTTGCCGAGAAGCTTGAACGCATCTAGGATGTGCTGACAGGAAGACACAATAACAGCAGAGAAATCCTTCATGTATTGGTCTGCTTGTAAAATGTATAAATAGTCAAATCTTGCAATCGTCGCTTCAATCCCATCAATGACATCATCTAACTTCATGGCCAAGTCGAGAATGTCTTCGCGGTCAATAGGTGTAATAAAGACTTGATTAAGTCCTTTATAGATGGAATGGGTAATCGAATCGCCTTTGTCTTCTAACGCTTTTAATGTTGGGAAATAAGTAGCCGGCGGTTTATCACCAAGCATCGCTTCACGAAAAACGTGAGCTGCATGAAGTGTGTTTTCTGCGGCCTCAATCAATAATACGAAAAAATCATTTTTGCCTTTTTTAGCTGTAGTCATTCTGTTTATAGCCTCCTATAGGGTTTATCCGAATCATACGCTCGTAAATTTTAAAATAGCACAATTCATAGGACAAAAGCAATCTCTATCCAACATTTTATGCAAAGTTTTCTTGATTTTATTGAGTTGAAGTTGTACTCTTTGTAGAGATGATACCCAATGGAAAGGAAAGATAACTGAATGTCACGAATAATCATTAAAAATGGCGTTTTTGTCACAATGAATGAAGCTAAACCGCTCGTGCATGGATATATGACAGTGGTAGGAACTACGATTCAATATATAGGTGAGGAACTTCCTGCACCATTGGATTCTTATGATGAAGTCATAGATGGCAATCATCGTCTTTATATGCCTGGACTAGTGAATACACATGGTCATGCTGCGATGTCTTTGCTGCGTGGTTATGGAGATGATCTTGCTTTGCAGGTATGGCTGCAAGAAAAAATGTGGCCGAACGAAGCCAAATTTACAGCACATGATGTTCGTTACGGAACGCTGCTTTCAATTGTAGAGATGTTAAAGGGTGGTACAACCAGTTTTGTTGATATGTATGATCATATGAATGAAGTTGCTAAAGCGGTTGAAGAGACAGGCATTCGCGGCTGTTTAACTCGTGGTGTAATTGGTTTGTGTCCACCAGAGGTGCAGGATTCAAAGCTTGCCGAAGCCAAACAATTTGCAAGGGACTGGAATGGAAAAGCAGAAGGCAGAATTACAACTATGATGGCTCCGCATGCTCCCTATACTTGTCCACCGGATTATATTGCACGAATCGTTGAAGCGGCACATGAATTAAATTTACCGTTGCATACGCACATGTCGGAAACAGCAAGAGAAGTTGCAGATAATGTGGAACAATACGGTTTAAGGCCTGTTGCACATTTAGAGAAGCTAGGTTTGTTTTCACGTCCGAGTATTGTTGCACATGGTGTTCATTTGAATGATGAAGAAATCGCTGCATTAGCTCGTTATGATGTTCACGTTTCTCATAACCCCGGCAGCAATTTGAAGCTGGCAAGTGGTATTGCGCGTGTGATTGATTTACAGCGTGCTGGCGTGCTGGTTTCACTAGGAACAGATAGTGCAGCAAGCAACAACAATTTAGATATGTTCGAAGAAATCCGACTTGCGGCTCTAATTCATAAAGGTATTTCCGGCGATCCTACAGCAATCCCCGCTGCTTCCGCACTTAAAATGGGTACGCTCGATGGGGCGAAATCAATTTGGTTAAATAATGTAGGTAGTTTACAACCTGGCTATAAGGCTGATTTTATTGCCATTGATATTGATCAACCGCACTTTTTGCCACGCTCAAATTTTATTTCGCATTTGGTTTATTCCGCATCAGCTAAAGATGTAACGGATGTATGGGTGGATGGTAAATGCTTAGTTCGTTCTGGACAATGCTTAACGCTTGATGAGGAAAAAATCAAACGCGAATTTGAGCTTTGCTTTACACGTTTAACAGGAGGTAAATAGGTTGCAGACGAGAACGAAGGTTATTTTCGGTGCAATTGTCATTATTGCTCTGCTCCTCTTTGGCTTATCGCAGTTTTTGGAAAGTGCTCAAGCAGGGGATTGGTCAGATAACAATCAAGCGGCCTTAACCGCTTATCAGAAAACAATCATGGTCAAAGCGACCAAGGTGGATTCTTTTATCGGAGATCAGTCTTTTAAAATCGTATATGGTGATGATGCGCTTGGACAAAAGCTGATCGCGTGGATAAGTGATTCAGAAATTCATTCCGAATATGTGTCAGATGGAATAAGTGACAAAGCGTTAAGAACTCAATTCGCTCAAAAAGAGCCTACCGCTTCATTAATGCGAATTTTACCTGGAAAATTAAAAAACGACTACGTTTGGGAATTGTTTTATAAAAAACCGAATGAGCGCGGCAAACAAAACTATTATTATGACTATGTTAATTTTAAAGATGGCTCACTGATTGATACGTATGATTTAGGAGTACAATAAAAAGGCCCGCCGAATGGTATTATCCCCTTAAGTAAACACTCAAAAAAACCTCATGTTATCATGTAGGAACGAGTGGACTTGGAGGGGATATTTTTGCGGAAAAAAATGGGCAGCAATTTACAGTATAACTTCTATAACTATCGAGAAAAGAATTATGTGACATTTTTATTTCCACACATTACATCGGCAAAGATGATATATCCTGTGATATACTTTTCGTATGCTAAATTTGATATATAGAAAGGGGAGAGTAAAAATGAAATTACGTCTCTTACCTATTTTAATAGCTGTTTTTGCTTCCTCGGCCTTATTGTTCGGTGGTTGGTTCATTTATCATAGTGCTGCAATGGAAAACCCCTTAAATCACATTGCGACTGGTTCTCCAGGTGTGCAAAACGCACAAACGCAAATCAATAGCGCTCAAGTAACCATTGATCTCAAATTAAATAATACAGCAGATGTTCGCGATTTATATAGTAAAATTATGACGCAAGGCGAATCTGTCATTGGCAAGCGGGATTTGAAATTGAAGCTGGATAGCAACACTTCCCCTGAATTGGAAAAATGGTGGTCTTCTGCATTATTTGAGGTAGCGCAGGCGATGGAAACGAAACGTTATGCTGATATTCCGCAAGGATTGAAGGCAAAAGCAGCACAATTGCCCAACTTAACTGTGGATACAGAGATGGATGATATCAATGTTTATGTACGTTTAACCGATGGGGTTCATAGTAAATATATTATTCTGCCTCGTAAGCCAGCGGTAATGGGGGTGTGGACGCAATGAGTAAGTATGGCAAAGAAATCGCTATCGGCGTTTTGCCGGTGATCGTTATTTTCCTCGCTTATATTGGAATTAATATCGTACCGATTTTATTTATGTGTGCGGTCGGGGCAATGTTATTTGTCATGACTCGATCACGCGGAAATATGAATTTAGGTAATGAACGTAAAGGTAAAGCGCGTACACCTGCTTTTTTAACTTTTGAAGAAATCGGTGGTCAGGATCGCGCTAAAAATGAACTTAAGGAAGCGTTGGATTTTTTAGTTAAATTTGAGGAAATCAGCAAGTTTGGAATTCGTCCGCTCAAAGGAATTTTATTAACAGGTCCGCCTGGAACGGGAAAAACCTTGATGGCTAAAGCATCCGCACATTATACGGACTCCGTATTTATCGCTGCTTCAGGCAGTGAATTTGTCGAAATGTATGTTGGAGTCGGCGCCAGCCGTGTCAGAGATATGTTTAAGGATGCGCGGACAAGAGCGCAGAAAGAAAATAAAAACAGCGCGATTATATTTATTGATGAAATTGAAGTGATCGGCGGTAAAAGAGACGGTGGTCAGCAGCGAGAATATGACCAAACCTTAAACCAATTGTTAACGGAAATGGATGGCATTCATAATTCGGATGATCCGCGAATTTTGATTATGGCGGCAACGAACCGTAAAGAATTGCTGGATAGTGCCTTGATTCGTCCGGGGCGTTTTGACCGTCATATTCAGGTGGACTTGCCTGATAAAAAAGGACGCAATCATATTTTGCGCATTCATGCAAAAAATAAACCGTTGGCAGAAGAAGTCAACTTGGAGAAAGTAGCCGAGCAATCGTTTGGATTCTCCGGCGCACAATTGGAAAGTGTAATGAATGAAGCCGCCATTTATGCCATGCGGGATAGCTTGCCAACGATTGAGCATAAGCATTTGTCATTAGCGATAGATAAAGTCATGTTAGGGGAAAAGTCAGATCGCGAAACAACGAACGAAGAACGAATTCGCGTCGCCTATCATGAGCTTGGACATGCGATAACAGCAGAAGCGGTTAAATCTGGTTCGGTTTCGCAGGTATCGTTAAGCCCAAGAGGGCAAGCATTGGGATTCGTTAGACACAACCCGCAGCAGGATCAATATTTATATACAAAGCCATTTCTTGAAGAACGCATCATGATTGCTTTAGGTGGATCCGTTGCCGAGGAAATGTTTTATGGAAATCGCAGCACGGGTTCTCGCAATGATTTTGAGCAGGCCTTGCAAATGGTGGAAACGATGATTGATTCCGGATTGACATCTTTGGGAATCGTCGATCGTTCCATGGTAAGTCGGGAACAACTGATGAAAGAAAATGCAGCAATCATGGATCAATTAACGGTTCGTACGAGAGATCTTTTAGAACAATATCGTGTAGTTTTTGAACAATCTTTGAATATTCTGATGCAAGAAGAAGTGCTTTCAGGTGATCAGTTCAGAGAATTAATGCATCACTAAATATTATAGTGAAAAGCATTCTTACTTTAAAGTAAGAGTGCTTTTTGTCATACTAAAATGTATGATATAGATAAATTTAAATAATTGGAGTTGAGCATGACCCATGAAATTTGCGAAGAAAAATGGGCGATAACCTCAGTGGAAAAAACCTGACTTTATCTAAAATACATTACTTTTGCTGAAGGAGCTGCATCGGCCAATGATATTGATTCAGCCATGCGGTTTGGTTATGATTTTCACACGACAGCCTTGCGGAGAGTGCTTGATATACTTTTAAATAAGGAATATAATGTGCTCCAATCAGTGAATGATATTGCAGCGGTAGGTCATCGTGTCGTTTCCGGTGGAGAAGCTTTCTCCGATGCTGTGATCGTCACTGCCGAAGTGAAAAGAGAGATTAAGCAATTGTTTGATTTGGCCCCGTTGTATAATCCAGCACATATGATGGGGATTCAAACGGTTATTCCGACAAACGAAGAGTTAACAATTGCTCGTCAAACTTATCGTTGCTTAAACAAAAGAATGAGGTGCAAGGTTGAAAAAACAAGATGAAGCGATTAGATTACAGTCTGCAGTAATCGCAGGTATGAAAATGGGTCATGTTTCAGTGCCCCACCTACTTTTACAAATGTATGCCAAATTAAAATTATCTGATCTAGAAGCTATGGTTCTCGTTCAATTACTTGCTTTTACAGATAAAGAAAATAAAGAATTTCCAACGATCGAAGAAATTCAAGCTCGTTTATCATCCACACCAGAGCAAGTGATTAAATCGCTGCAAAAGCTGTTAAAGGAGCAGTGGATCAGTATTGAAGAACGAATAGACGCCATATCAGGCATTCAATATGAACGTTACAATTTGGATGGAATGTTTATGAAGCTTGCCGTTTATTGGAATGAGGAAATGAACAAACAAGAGCAAAAAGCGAGTGAACCCAAAGAAGGGAAAGATATTTTCAGTATTATTGAAAAAGAATTTGCCCGTCCTTTGACCCCAATGGAGCTTGAAATGATAACCAATTGGCTGGACAAAGATCAATATAAAGATGAATTGATACTTGCTGCACTGAAAGAAGCGGTATTTGCAGGTAAAGTGCACTTTAACTACATCGATCGGATTTTGTTGGAATGGAGCCGTAACCGCGTGTTTACATTGGAGCAAGCAAAAGAGCATGCGCAAAAATTTCGCCGTAGTCGCTAATTGCTTATAGAGTATGTTCAAAAAAATGGCGAAGTGGAGTAATGGGTGTGCTTGTAAAGCCGAAAGTTTTGCTTTAGCAAAACTGGCTTCGTAAGCATGCGCTTAAAGTACATTCATTACGCAACATAGCTATACTTTTTTGAACACTTTTAATAGCTGGCAATAATTCAGAGACTTTATAAAATCTTAACATGATCTGACGTATGATTTAACAAACATTCCTTATGCTAAAGTAAGAACCTTTACTTGAGAAGGGAGTGTTTTTTATGTTCAGAAAAAATATATTAATTATCGGAGTCGTATTTTTGAGCAGTGTCCTGTTATGGGCTGTATTTGCTTCAAGTGGATATGCCGAATGGATGGATAAGCCGCAAATAGTAAGTGAAACAGAAGATCAAATCTCACTTGCTTTTCTTACGAATGGCCGCTTACCGGATGGATGGGATCCCACTCATAGTCCTCTGATTGGCATGGATCATATATCTATTGCTGACAATAGCACATCGTACTCTTTTGATTATAAGGGTTCGCATTTTGTTGTACTGAACAAAGACCCGCAAGGAAGCGAAGCGGAAAAGTTGAAAAAGTGGGTATCCGTCGATCTGGAAAAAGCCAATAAGCGTGGTATGAGCCATAAATTTGTGTTCGGGCCAAAGCCGGTGCTTGCCGTTTACTTAGATGATAAAGAAAAAATCAAAGGATTAGATTCAGAGGAAGACGAAGGTAAAGCTTTTTGGAAGGTGATTCTAGCAAACAAAGCGACCTATTTTACCACATACGAATATAATACAAATGTCAGTCAACCAAACCATGGCAAAGCTTATCAAGTTTTGATCGGATCGGGTGGATCACCCTATGCAACAGAGAAGCCTCAAAACAGTGATTTAGCACAAAAAAAAGCTTGGGTTAACGTGACAGTGTACGAAAGTGGCAAAGTTCATATGGACGTTTATAGTTTAGAAACTCAGGAAGGTAAACTCCAAATCAACAAAAGCTGGGATTTAGCGAGAGTGTTTTAATATTAAGGAACAAAGTCAATAACGCCAGCTTTTTCATTTCAAATGGATCAATAAAAATGACGTGAAAACTGACTACAGTTTTTCACGTCATTTTTATAATTATTCAAAAGCATGAGACCAAATGCCGATTCCGGCAATAATGGACTCTAATGCTTTTCCTTTTTCCGTTAATGTATATTCTACACGCACTGGAACTTCGGGATAAATTTCACGGCTTACTATATTTTCTTTCTCCAAATGTTTAAGTCTCTCGGAAAGAAGTCTTCCGCTAATCGGAATGGAGGCTTCAATGATTGAAAAGCGCTTTGGACCTGTTAAAAGCTGATAAACGATTAATAGATTCCAACGCATACCCAGCAAATCGGTTGCTTTTTCCATTTTAGGACATAAGCCATTGTTTTTCACCGATCATCACCTCGCTTTATTAGATTATACCACTTTTTTTTAAATGCAGTAAAAAAATTAATTATGCTTAATAAGTATCTTGACTATTTTTAATTATTAAAATATACTAGGTTACATAAAGTAACTAAATAATTATTGGTGGTGGAATTTTATTATGCATATTTTATCGGTTGTTTTACAAATTATTTTGGGGCTTGGAATTATCATGTCAGGTTTAATGAAATTTAATTCAAAGCAGCAGATTGCAGGGTTTAAACGTTATGGTTTTTCACCTGCATTCCGAATGTTTACAGGGTTTGTTGAAGTTCTCGAAGCAATTGGGCTCATTGCAGGTATTTGGAATGAAAAGTTAGCTGCCTACGCGGCGCTTGCTTTAGCTGTTACGATGTTTTTTGCAATGTTAACTCATCTGGTAAAGGTAAAAGATCCATTTGCTAAAGGTGTTCCATCCATCATATTTCTAGTATTATCCGTGATTGTTGTCATTATTAATTGGTCATAATTTGCAAAGCTTATCAAAGTTATCTTTATGAGATTGAATTTAGCCATGTAATTATGGGGTTTTAAATAATTACAGACATGTATAACAAAAGAAGCTTTCTGCTAATTTCTACAGAAAGCTTCTTTTTATTTCAACGTCTCCGACCTGAATTGCGATAATGAGTCTGCATTAAATATAGCTTATAAGCATATTCGAACAAAAATTCAAAGGCTTCAAGATGACGCTTCGCTTCGAAAGTATCAGCGCCCCAAGCGTAAATGCCATGCTTGCGTAAAACGATGCCTGGGATACGAGGGATGATGGCTCCTTCGATCAATTCCGCTATTTTGGCAATGTCCGCAAAGTTAGGAATAATCGGAATTTCAATGCTGGCATCTTCATCCCAAATATTGAAGGCTTTAATTAACTCGACCCCTTCAATCGTTACGCTTCCTTGATCCCAGAATAGCTCGGAAAGTAAATTATTATAAATCGTATGTACATGGAAAATTGCCCCACAGCCCGTAAGACGATAAATTTCACTGTGAATTTTTGTTTCGGCGGATGGCTTAAGGTTTGTTGTCTCAATAGGTAAACTTTGCTCGTTGACAAGCAAAAAGTCCTCTGGCGTAGATTGCGATTTATCTTTTCCGCTGGAGGTTATGGCAAAGGTGAAAGTTGAATTATCGATGTCGCCAACTCGGATAGAGAGATTCCCGCTTGTCGCTGGAAACCAGCCTCTTGCTGCAAAATCTGTCTTAACCTTGCTTAGCTCGCTAAAAGCGCGTTGTTTTTGTTCAAGCGTAATATTTTGTGGCATAAGAAAACCTCCACTCCCAGTCGATTTTTTATAAAGCGGGCAATTGATCGATCACTTCGAAGAAGTTTTCGTAAGCATAAAAGGGCATCTGCAGCTTCATGCATTGTGCTGCGAGATGAGAACGGGCAAAAACATAATCAGCAAGCTTAGCGCCCGCAAAATCAGTAATGCTGTCACCAATCATAATGCGGGTATATTGCTCAGGTGAATAGGAACGAATCAAGGTTGTCTTACACATGCCGCAGCCTTGATCGCATGCATCGTCGCAGGGATGAGGCCAAAGAATTGCAATCTGTTGGCCGCTAAAATCACTTTCGTTGCAATAAATTCGCTCTGCTTTGATTCCAAAAGGGCTTAAGGTGGGATAGACGAAGAAGTCAATTCCCCCGCTTGTTACGAGAAATTCAATGTCGTTTTCTTGGCAATAGTGCAGCAGCTCATTAAAGCCGGAGCGTATTTGCATATTGTCCAATGCAAAACGTATGACCTCGTCTTTCTGGGTAGAAGGCAGCAAAGCAAACATCGAACCAATTGCCTTTTGAATGGTAATCGTTTGATCCATCAATTTTTCGACTATGTCTTCCCAACCAGCGGGCTGAAAATGCTTCATAATCGCAATAATGTTGTCATTGATCGTAA
Source organism: Bacilli bacterium (assembly GCA_028287395.1). Lineage (GTDB taxonomy): Bacteria > Bacillota > Bacilli > Paenibacillales > NBRC-103111 > Paenibacillus_AC. The sequence continues at coordinate 7,047 of JAQBPR010000226.1, read as the reverse complement.
TGGTTCCATCAAAGTCGCAGAAAATAACGCGTTTTTTCATTCTTTTACTCCCCAGGCTGTAATCGCTGCCTGTAGTTCAGAATGATTTATAGCATAGTCAGTTAATGAAATACCCTGCATATTCGCCGTTATGGCTTGGCGAAAAGCGCGACCACCCGCCGCAGCTCCAAGAGGATGCCCATGAACGCCGCCGCCGGCATTAACAATGACTTCATGTCCGAAATCCTGCAGAATAAGCGGAACAAGCCCAGGGTGAATGCCTGCCGAAGGAACGGGAAAGCTAGTCGCTAATGTCTTATTGTTTTTGCTTTCTTGCATAGTATAGATGTAATCGCGGTTCATATTATCGGTCAGCAATGTTTGTTTGATCGCCATATTCTCTGCTTTTGGCATGACAACTGAACCATAGGGTGAAGGAAATAAAACGATATCTGCACCTGCCAATCGCATGAGCTTGCCTAGCAATAACGAAGCCGAAATTCCGTGAAAAGGGGATGGATAGAACGCCCCGGCCATTGCCGGATGTGCCATAATCGGGATCGAGATATTTGGGTTCGCGCTTAACTCCGCCAAAGTATCGAAGCCATAAGCTAAAACATTGAAAAGCAGCGCGTTTGCGCCTGCGGCAATGGCTTTTTCCGCATGCTCAGCTAAGCGAGAAGTCGATCCCGACAGGTTTACCGCATAAAGCAGCTTTTGTCCGGTCGATTGTTCCGCTTCCTTAGCTGCTTCGAGGCCAATGGCAACACGTTTTTCCAGCGGAGTCAGCGGATTTTCAAATAAGATTTCATCGTCTTTGATTAAGTCTACGCCACCCAAGGCTTGCTGTAAAAATTGCTCGCGTAAGCCATCCATGTCATGCCCAATAACCGATTTGAAAATACTCATAAGCAATGGGCGGTCATGCACACCTAACAGGCTTCTTACACCTTCGACGCCAAATTTCGGCCCTGCGAATGCTGAAAGAAAAGCAGGAGAAAAGTGGAGGTCGAGCAGTTTAATGCGTCCATCCATGGATAATTTTCCGAATACAGTAACCAGTAGGGCAGGGATATCTTGACTAAAATTAACGTCGGGATAAGCGATTTGAATATCGGCATAACGTTCATCGATTAAATCGTGGTTGGCTGAATCGCAAATTTTTACGTCCACAACTAAACCAAGATGCTTCTCCATGGCTGCTTTTTTCGCTTCAGGTAGATCGGTCCAACTGCCTACGGTTAGGCCGACGGCAATGCTTTGTGCTTTTTTATGGAAGTCGGCTTTTTCGTCATAGCAACGATAGGTCGCCAAACAATAGTTATTCATCGTTGTATTCCTTCTTTCTATCATTCAACTTATGAGTTGGATTGTTTTATGGCTTCCGCAGCAATCATAGCACCAAGCTCTTGGGCCCGTTCAGCGGCACGAAGCACGGCTTTCTCCACACCTTCTGTGAAAAGATAGCGATCCATCGTTTCCAGAGCAGCTTGTGTTGAACCGTTCGGCGATGTTACCTTTTTGCGCAGAACTGCAGGATCTTCTTGGGTAATTTTAACCATGGAAGCAGCCCCTAATACAGTTTGCACGGCTAATTGACGAGCCATTTCTTCATTTAATCCACCTTGAATACCGCCGGAAATCATCGCTTCCAATAAATAGTACACATAAGCGGGGCCGCATCCGGAAACACCTGTCACGATATCGAGCCGTGCTTCGTCGACGATGCTAACCTCGCCAATGGATGTGAAAATTTCTATGGCGATTTTCCGTTGTGATTCACTTGTTATTGCAGAAAAACTAATTCCGGTTGAACCCAATCCAATGGAACTGGAAGTATTGGGCATGGTGCGAGCAAGCGGAATTTGCTGATTAAGCAGTTTCTCAATAGTCTCGATCGATAAGCCGGCAATAACTGAAATAAGCAATTGTTTATCATGTAATTGATTTTTTAATCCAGCAATCGCTTTAGCAGCATCTTTTGGTTTCATCGCAAACACGATAATATTCGCATTGCGTATCGCATTCGAAGCTATATTATCCATAGTACTGGCTTGAATCCTATAGCGAGAATGCAGCAAATCTAATTGTGCTTGATTGCTGCGGTTGACTGCATGAATTTGGCCGGCTTTCACCTTTTCTTGCTCGACCAAACCACGAATAATGGCTTCAGCCATAGATCCCGCGCCGATAAAAACGATTTGCTGATTAGCTAAATTGTCACCCATAAGCTTGAATACTCCTTTTTTATTGCCGTATTTGGCCGTTACCTTGCACGTAATATTTGGTTGATGTTAAAGCGGGCAAGCCCATTGGTCCACGAGCATGAAGTTTTTGTGTGCTAATGCCGATTTCGGCGCCAAAGCCGAATTCAAATCCGTCCGTAAAACGAGTAGAGGCGTTGTGATACACAGCCGCTGCATCTGTTTCCTGCATGAAACGTTGTGCATTTGCTTCGTTTTCAGTGACAATGCATTCTGAATGCATCGTGCCATAACGACGAATGTGGGCTATCGCTTCATCCAAGTCTGCCACCACTTTCACATTTAAAATGTAGTCGTTATATTCGGTGCTCCAGTCCACATCGGATGCTGCTTTCATTTCGGGTACAAGCTGCTGTGACAGCGCACAGCCGCGTAATTCAACGTTTGCCATAATAAAGGCATCGGCAATCGAACGCAGATGCTGTTCTGCAAAACCGCGCTGCAGTAATAGGGTTTCCATTGAATTGCAAACGGAAGGACGCTGCACCTTCGCATTCAGCGCGATTTTAAGCGCCTTTACAGGATCTGCCTGGTTATCCGCATACGTATGGCACACGCCAGCACCTGTTTCGATTACTGGAACAGTCGCATTTTTAATCACGTTTTGAATTAAGGAGTGTCCACCACGAGGGATCACCACATCAAGGATGCCATTCAGCTTAAGCATTTCATCCACGGAAGCGCGGTCTGGATTGGACACAAGCTGCAAAGCATTTACAGGAATATCTGACTGTACTAATGCCCCATGAAGCACTTCAATAATACGTTTATTAGAGGAAAGCGCATCAGAGCCGCCGCGTAACAAGACAGCATTGCCTGATTTTAAACAAAGCCCTGCGGCATCTACGGTTACATTCGGACGGGCTTCGTAGATGATGCCTATCAAACCGAGAGGAACACGAACTTTTCGGACAAGCAATCCGTTAGGACGAGCGAATTTTTCTAACTCATCGCCGATGGGATCGTCCAATTGGATAATTTCTCTTAATCCTTCTGCAATCGCAGCAATACGAGGCGCATTCAACGATAAGCGATCGAGCAGGGAAGAGGTAAGCCCATTTGTTTTGCCACGCTGTAAATCTTCCTCATTTGCGGCGATGATCGACGCAGTCTCCGATATTAAGGCATCTGCCATAAGCGCTAAAGCTTTATTTTTTTGTGCTGTCGTTAATTGTCCCAACAAAGGGGTCGTTTCTTTGGCTAAAATTGCTTTTTCTCTTACTTCGCTCATTTGAATAACCTCCTAAAGTTTTTGCGGAAAAAATTTATATAGTCATCCATTCATCGCGATGAATAACTTCGATGCGTTGGACCTCAACTCTTTTCTGAACTTCTTCGCTAGAGAGTCCGGAAACAGCCTGCAGCTGCCAGGAAGCGTAATTTACGACTCCGCGTCCAATGATTTTTTGCTGCATATTGCGCACTTCAATTACATCGCCTGGATGAAATTCACCGATAATTTCTGTAATACCCGCAGGCAGCAGACTTCTTCCACCGGATACAAGCGCTATTTCAGCACCATCGTCCACGTACACTGTTCCTTGCGGCAAAGAATGATAGCCAACCCACTGTTTTTTCATCGACAGCGATTGTAAGCCAGCGGCAAAATAAGTTCCTTTTCCGATATCTGCAACAGCAGAAGCTAGATCACCCGATTCTGTAACGCGACCAATAAAAACGGAAATACCTCCGCGAGTGGCTATTCTTGCTGCTTCCAACTTAGAACGCATGCCGCCCGTGCCTACAGCAGTTCCTGATTCTCCAGCCATTTGATAGAGCTCCTCACTAATTTGTTCAACGTGATCAATGCGCTTGGCATTGGCATTTTTGCGAGGGTCTTCGGTGTATAAGCCGTCCATATCTGTAATAATAATCAACTTTTGTGCTTTCATTAAATTAGCAACTAAGGCTGATAAATTATCGTTTTCGCTAAATTTAAGTTCTTCGACTGCAACCGTATCATTTTCATTAATAATTGGAATAATCTGATGTGCAAGCAGCTCTTCAATGGTTTTAAGCGCATTTTGAATGCGTTGACGGTTGGAAAAATCAGCTCGTGTAAGTAATATTTGGGCAACTCCGATCCCGTATTTATGGAATGCCTCGTTATAGGCTTGCATGAGCAGTGCTTGACCCACGGCTGCGGCTGCCTGTTTTTCGTGAAGCGCTTTTGGTTTGCTCTTATAACCGATCTTAGTAAAACCTGCAGCTACAGCTCCCGATGTGACGAAAAGCACTTGATGTCCCGCACGCTGCAAATTTGCTAATTCTTCGACGAAAAAGTTGATTTTATCGCGATTCAATCCGCCTTCCCCGGAGGTTAACGAGCTGCTGCCAATTTTGACCACTATGGTGTGCTGCATAAGACTACACTTCCCTTATGAGAATAAATTCAGTTTGCCGATTCGCTGAACGGACTCAGCCAAACGCGCTTCTGATGATAATAATGCTAATCGTACATAGCCTTCGCCGTGTGTCCCAAAGCCAACGCCTGGAGCTACAACTACTTTGGCTTCCTGCAATACCAAGTCAGCAAATTCGTTCGAGCTATAGCCTTTGGGCACGGGGAGCCATGTGAAAAATGAGCCTTCGGACGGCTTAGCTTGCCAGCCAATGGAAGATAGAGAGGAGTAAAGCGCATTTCGGCGATTTTCATAGGTTTGCAAGAGCTCGCTTACGCATGCTTGCGGACCTGTTAATGCTTCAGCCGCTGCAGCTTGAATTCCACCGAATAAACTGCAGTAATAATGATCTTGAATTAAATTGATCATCCGAATCACCTCGGAATTCCCAAGCGCAAAGCCAACCCGCCAGCCCGCCATATTATAGGTTTTGGATAAGGTGTAAAATTCAACACCGACTTGCTTGGCTCCCGTTTGCTGTAGAAAACTAACCGGTTTTTTACCATCAAAGCCGAGCGCTCCATAAGCAAAATCACTGGCAACCACAATGCCATTTTTCTCAGCAAAACGAATCGTCTCTTCATAAAAAGAAGCAGGGGCACAGGCTCCAGTTGGATTGTTGGGATAGTTCATGAACATGAGCTTTGCTCTTTTTAAATCGGACTCGGAAAGCACACTATAATCAGGTAGGTACTGGTTGCTCTCACGAAGCGGCATCGTCACCATCTCCGCACCTGCTAAGGCGACACCGGACCAGTAATCAGGATAGCCAGGGTCAGGAACCAAACAAACATCGCCCGGATTAAGTAAACATTGACTGATTTCGATTAAACCTGTTTTTCCGCCAAACAAAATGGCTACTTCCGTTTCCGGATCAAGCTGCACTCCATAATCCGCAAGGTAACGTTCCGCAATCGCTTCTTTTAAAAACAAATAACCGTTAAACGGAGGATAACGATGATAGGCAGGATTTGCTGAAGCTTCTTGCATTTTTCGTACAATATGTGTCGGAGTTGGCTGATCGGGATTGCCTTGTCCTAAATTAATTACATCATGACCAGCAGCAATTTGTTCGTTTGCTTTTTTTACTAAGCTTGCAAAAAATTGAACAGGGAGCTGCTGCAGTCGATTAGCCGGTACTATCGGAATAGATGATGCAGCTGTAGGGTTTTTTGAATGCATAGATGGATCAAACTCCGTTCCTTTAGCGGGTAAAGGCCGCATTATATTAGAAATAATGTATCAAAAATCGAGAGGGATGTATAGTAATACTGGTAACGGGCAGCAATTAACGATTCTATTCCTATGAATAAATTGACGTTTAGAGCTGCTTTTGGTTACGATATAGAAAAATAACGACAAAAGCGAGGAGTGGACTTTATGTCTCAGCCATCATTGCAGGTTAGTTTGTTGCAAATGGATATTGCCATTGGCGAACCGGAGCGCAACTTTGAAAATTTGTCCAGTCTTTTAAATAAGGCGATTTCAGCGGAGCAAAAACCAGATGTGATCCTTTTCCCGGAAATGTGGAATACAGGCTATGCTTTAGAACAAATTCAAGAGCTGGCTGATTTAGACGGAGCAAGAACCAAGCAATTCATTTCGCAATTTTGCCTTACCCATCAAGTGAATGTGATTGCCGGTTCAATCGCCGAAAAAAAAGTGGATGAAGTACGTAATACAATCTATGTATTTAATCGCCAAGGTGAGCTTATAGCTGATTATTCGAAAATACACCTCTTTCGTTTAATGGATGAAGAAAAATACTTAACCAGCGGCGATAAAATTGGGCTAATCGAGATTGAAGGCATTCCAGCAGGGGTTATGATCTGCTACGATATTCGCTTTCCTGAACTAGCGAGAACCATAGCTCTGGACGGGGCGAAAATATTATTTGTGCCCGCCGAATGGCCGCATCCGCGTATGCATCATTGGCGCACATTATTAATGGCCCGAGCCATTGAAAATCAGATGTTCGTTGTTTCCTGTAATCGGGTGGGAATTAGCGGAACGACGGAATTTTTCGGTCATTCCTTAATCATTGATCCTTGGGGCGAAATCATTGCTGAAGGTGGGGAAGAGGAAGAAATCATTACAGCCTCGCTTCAAATAGATGATGTCGATCAGGTTCGCCGCAAAATACCGATTTTTGAGGACCGTCGACCGCAGCTTTATGGAAATAGCAACTTAGTGTGGTTTGAATGAAAACGGAGTTTTGCAGGTGCACAGCTCTGTTTTCTGATTGATTATCGAAAATCGCTTTTCAAGATGCCTCTAAGAGTGTGTTTAATAAGTAGGGTTACGGCATATGAGGGATGTGCCTAAGCATATGCTCCCGAAGCGAGTTTTCTAACGAAAACTTTTACTGCTCTTGAAAACAAGTTTCCTTTATTAGAATAAGG
>JAQBPR010000220.1 GCA_028287395.1 Bacilli bacterium | reverse complement strand
CATTGACGGCCTATCACTCAAGGCGATCACCTGGGTCGCAGCCGCTTTCGTTGCTGTTGCAGTCGTAATTGCTGTGATTTCACTTGGTGCAACGGGGCTTCGTTTTCGTCGGGAAAAACGTCGACCTGAACGAAGGGAACCAGTCGAAAATATTGTTCAGTGAGAAGATATTTTTAATCTTGCGGTGGACGGCGAGGGATTAGTGTCTGATACCTACCGTAAAGACGTGGCTCTGATTGATGGAGGCTTGGTAACGATGCAGCTCATGCTGGTTGCACGTGCTCATGGTTATGACACTAATCCGATTGGCGGTTATGATAAAGAGCGGATCGCAGAAGCTTTTGGCATGGACAAAGGCCGCTATGCGCCCATTATGCTCGTATCGATCGGTAAAGCCGATGATCACGGTTATCCGTCGATGCGCCTGCCGGTTGACCGTGTTGTGGAATGGAAATAACCACAGAATGATTGTACTAAGTGGAAATGAAATAAAGTTATTTCAGGATAGACTGATCAGCAATAAGAAGCAGCGGCAGCTAGGGACGTAAAATTAAAGTCCTCGACTGCCGCTGCCATGATTAAACTATCGTGTCCCGTTCGTAATATAAGGTTAGCCAGATATTTCTGGTTGACCTTTTTTCATATGGTCTTATTATAACGGTAGTCGGGGTAGAACGGTGTGTCCGTGGGACCTGATCCCGTCAGCTAAACTGTTCACTTCACCCCCTACTTGTATAAACATGATTCAGGCTGGTTGGGACAACGATCCGCTTAACAAGCGAACCTATGACATTACAAGAAGCCCAAGGGGATACCGACAATTACGTATTTTTTAAGGAGGAGCATTGTATAAATCCAGTCATTGGTCTGGATGTTGCTAAAGAAGTAAGTCAAGTCCAAGCTTTTTTGGATAAACGTAAGCCTTATCGTAAAAGCTTTAGTGTCCTTCATAATCTTGAAGAATTAAATAATATATTTCTAGTGTTCTTAAAAGAAATTGAGACTCTTACAGGGAAAAAGCCTTCGGTTGCCATCTGGAATGCTATAAAAAGTTGAATGATTTCCCCTAAAGCATCCGATTTTCAATGACTTGCGTTGCGAATGATTTCCTTAACTTTTTCAGGTATTGTTCTTCTCGTCTTAGAATCAATCGTATTACCGAAAATATGCGGCATGATGAATGGGATATCTGTATCGAGTAATGCCGCTGTCAGTTCCCGGATGTTTCCTGCATGGATACCACCTGCGGGTTCAATACCATAAATCCCTCTTCGTGCCGCCTCTTTGGCGATATGCACTAATTCATCTATATGCTGCAGCCCTTGCATCGGCATAACTTTAATAGATTCCATTTGAAGAAGAACGGCTATGTCCAGTAAATATCCAAGCTCAATTTCCTTACCGTCCGCTAACTTGACAATGCCTAATTTTCCCGAAGGTACGATAAGCGCATTGACAAATTGCGGACTTCCCGCTTGATCCAATATACCCTTAGTATAGGATGTGGTGTGAAACGGCTGATTGATGTGACCAGGATTGGATAAAAGCGCAATGTCGACAACTTTTCTCCAAAGAGATGCATCTCCGCCTCCACCTAATCCAACGCTGACTATAGGTGTAATTTCGTGCAATTCAGCAACTTTTTCTGCTGCCTCTGAGGCTGTTTCAAAATCAATAGAAACGATACCCGGAACTACATACCCGTTCGCAGCTTCCATGATATCTGCCGCATTTTTTTTATCAAAAGCTAGAAAATTGAACAACAATCTATCGTTTATTTTTTTCATCGTTCGCATTTTATTATCCCATCATTTCTTAAAAGTAAAATTTTCGCGTGGATTATTAATAAAAAAGTCGTTAATTAGATCTTTTCCGTTAAAGCCATTTTTATCGGCTTCTTCAATAAATCTAGGAACCCAATTTTCAATTATATAACCTAGTCCGAGGCCATTCCCGTAAGATTTGTAATAAGATTTTCTGGCTGTATCTCCACTAACTAATATTTGTTTTTGATAGCCTCGTTTTACTAGATCAAGAATACATTGAATCCGAGTGCTTTCAGGTGCATACTTGATTTTCCCAATACCGTCAAAACTCAGATATGCACCTTCATCGGCTACCTTGAGATGATAATAAGTGTCTGGGTTGCGATCCATATGACCGATGGAAAGGTTGGAAATAGCAACACCCTCTTCCTTCAGTAAGGCGATCTGCTCCAACGCCATAGTACCCACTTCAGTATGCGAATGTACAGGCGCTTTTGTCTTATGATGCGCGTTGGCAACTGCACGCAATGTTTTTTCTTCGAGCGGCGAGATGGTGTTATAGCCTGTCCCAAATTTGACTTGACCAGCGCGTATTCCAGAACCCTCCATACCTATTTCAACCTCTGAAACGACAAAATCCGTCAATTGTTCAATGGAGGTGCGTTCAATCCAAGTATAGTAGGTCTCTTCGCTCCCAGGTCGTTTAGAATCCCATAGAAAGCTTTTATTAAAACCGGCGGTACCGATAATATGAATGCCTGTGTTTTGGGAAATGGCTCGAACCGCATGAACATCCCGGCCGTAATCAATAGCCGTTGCATCAACGATTGCGTTTCCACCCGCTTTTTTAAATATAGCCACATCTAACTGAGATTTCTCAGCGTCGTCAAGCAGTAAATCGTCTGCACCAAGATCCAACCAATGTCCCGGTCGGCATACAATATGCTCGTGCGAATAAGTAAAACCAAGCTGATCTGGGGTAATGTCTCCTAGCATTGTTCGAATATAACTCACAGTTTTTTTCTCTTCCTCTCTCTAGTATTTTTATTTAAGAGCGGGTACGAATTCCCCGTTGATTGATCCCTACCATTACAGCAATGATAATGCCTTGGCTAATATATTTCCCAGCCTCCGATATATTCATCGCCGTCATGAGGCTTTGCAGAAAAATCATGATAAGAACGCCGGCAAACGTACCCGCCAAGCCGCCTTTACCTCCAGAGAAAGCAGTTCCGCCGATGACGACGGCCGCAATCGAATTAAGCGTATAAATATTGCCTACTCCATTGGAAGCCACACCAATATACGCAGATATCATTAAACCAGTAATCCCGGCCAACAATCCACTGAGCATATAAATAGCGACTACAATACGGTTCACACCAATACCCGATAAACGGCTCGTTCGACTATTACCTCCAGTTGCGAAAACCTTACGGCCCCAAACTGTTTTATATAATAAAAAAGCGAAGACTATCCATATCAAAACCCAGATAACACTTGCCACTGGAATCGGTCCCCACCAACCATCGGAAATCACACGAAAAGCGGGTGCAATACTTCCTTTTGGCGATCCCTTCGTATAGACGAGATAAACCCCTTGTATAACCAAGGACATAGCCAGCGTTACTAAGAAAGGCGGGATCCGAATTTTCGTGATTGCCAATCCGTTCAGTAAACCGATCAGCATCGAGACGAGTAAGGTCAACACAATCGTCATCCCGATGTTGCCGTTATCTCCCATCATCATCGAGGCGGCAAGCACATTTATTAACGAAATGGTAGCTCCAACAGATAAATCAATACCCGCAACCAAAAGCACTAATGTTTGTCCGATTGCGATGATACCAAGAGGAGAAGCTTGCCGAACAATATTTAATAAATGGTTAACAGAGAAGTTGCCGGGTGACATGACCACAGAACAGAGAATGACAAACAACAATAATCCGTAAACACCCAGAACTCCTCTATTTTTTTGCAGAGCGACTTGTAATTTCATGATTTACGTCTCCTTTTGAGTTGAAAGAGAAGTAGTGCCATGACCAAAATCAACCCTTTAACAATGTACTGGTAATAAGCGAAGATGTTCAGCATATTTAACACATTGTTCGTCATGGAAATAATGAACGATCCAGCAAATGTCCCGATAATACTGCCAATTCCGCCGAAAAGCGATATCCCGCCGACAACCGATGCAGCGATTGAATCAAGCGAATAGGAGTCGCCGACAACCGGGTCACCGGAGAAGAGCCGCACGGAAAGTAAAATCCCGGCAATGGCAGCTAAAACACCAGAAAGCATATATCCTGTTATCTGAATCTTCGTTGTAGGAATACCTGATTTCTGAGCATGCTCCCCATCCCCACCGGATGCGTAAATATATCGTCCCAGCTTGGTGCTGCTCAGTACAAAGAAAAATAAAACATATAACAACAGAATGCTTATGCCCATCACGGTAACAGGTCCCCATTCGTTCGTCATAAACTCCATAAATGCCATATTCACTCTACCTCCTGGAGACGGCATTAAATAGAGAGAAATACCTTTAATGAACGTCATTGTAGATAAAGTCATAATCAGAGGCGGAATTTTAAATTTTATGATCCCGATGCCATTGATTAAGCCAACGAATGCTCCTGTTAACAAACAAAGCAATAAACTGCCCGTCAGGCCAAATGCACCATGATCGCTACAAAGAGCCATGAGAACCGTCGTCAAACTGATAATCGATCCGAGTGATAAATCGATGCCACCTAACAACAGCACAATTGTTTGACCAATCGCCACTATGGCAAGCGGGGCAACCTGCGAGACGATGTTCACAAAATTATCTGACGTCCGAAAGGTTGGGGATAAGATGGAAGTTATGATTAGCATTACAGTGAGTACAATATATACAGGAATGGCTAATTTAGCTTGCTTAAACATGGATCCTTGAAACATCTTTACCACCCTCTTGCCTATTGGTTAACGACTGTCCAGAACTCAATTGCATAATATTTTCTTCCGTAGCGTCTTCTCCGTCTAACTGACCCATTATGCGACCTTCATACATGACGTAGACTCGATCACTGAGCCCGATGAGCTCGATCATTTCACTGGAAAAGACGAGGATGCTTACGCCCCGTTCCGTCAATTCACGCAACAAACGATAAATTTCTAGCTTCGATTGGACATCTACGCCACGCGTCGGTTCGTGTAATATCATCAGCTTAGGATCTTTAGACAACCATTTAGAAAAAATAACCTTTTGTTGGTTGCCTCCGCTTAATAATTGTACGGAAAGATCGGGGGAGGATGTTTTGATACCAAGACGGGCAATACCTCGCTCAATTTCCTTGCGTTCCTCGTCTTTACGTAGGATCCCTTTGCTTGAAATTTTATCAAAGTTAAGCAAGGACATATTTTCTCGGACGGATAAAGGAAGGATCAGCCCTTCAGCTTTACGATCATCCGGGATATATGCAAAACCCCTTTTCATCGCTTGATTAGGGCTACGCAGCGTAATGCGTTCACCTTCAAGAATAAATTCTCCCTCTGAAAATGGATCAATCCCGAACAAGCCTCTCGCCAGCTGCCTCTGTCCCTGACCTTCCAACCCACCAATTCCGATTATCATTCCTTTGGGCACTTCAAGATTAATATCATACAGCTTATGCCCATCGCGGATACCTTTAAGAATAAGCATAGGCTCGCATGGAGTACCCAGACTTCTCTTTGGTGGAAAGGTCTGGGTTACTTCACGGCCAACCATTGCTTGTATAAGATCATCACGCGTTAAATTGGATACTTTTTCTGTTTTTGTCATACGTCCGTCTTTTAAAACGACGGCTTCATCACAAATCTGAAAAATTTCTTCCATCCTATGCGTGATCAAAATGATTGAGGTCCCTTGCGCTTTTAATGTCCTGATGATTTGGAAAAGATGCTCTGTTTCCACCTTGGAAAGGCTTGAAGTCGGTTCATCCAATATCAGCAACGTCGGTCGATCCATCCATGATTTGGCAATTTCCACCATCTGTTTCTCGGCAGGCGTTAAATCTTTCACCATTCGGTAAACATCAATAGCATAGCCTGTGTCATCTAGAGCTTCCCGAGCCCGTTCATGGAGCTTACGGTGTTGAATCAAGCCGAGACAAGTGGGTTCTTGTCCAAGCAGCATGTTTTCGCCGACCGTAAGCTCGGGCAATAAGCTTAATTCCTGATGAACAAAAGCAATACCCATCGTTTTGGCCATCTGTGGATTTTTAAATTTAATAGGTTTGCCCTTATAGGAAATAGTACCGCTATCCGGTTGAAGTCCTCCACTAAGTATGTTCATCAGCGTACTTTTTCCTGCACCATTTTCACCCACTAGAGCAAGCACAGTCCCTTGTTTACAGGAGATCGACAAATCTTCCAAAACCACATTACCGTAAAATTGTTTGGTGAGATGGCTTCCTAACAAAACGATTTGTGGTTCCACCGAATGTTCCATGGATGGCACCCCTAATCTTAATTTTATTTATTCAAGCTGTCGTTAACTTCTTGTTCGGTCATACGACTGTTAGCCCAAAAGCTATCCGGTAGATTAGGACGAACAAATTTATCAAGATTTTCTTCCGTGATTTGCGCCACTGGTAATATTTGATCCTTGACTACTGTCTTTCCATCCAATAAATCCAATGCTATTTTCAAAGATTCTGCGCCTAACCAAGTCGGTTTCGCTATGGCGATGCTTTTAAATTTACTGCTTCCAAGCGCTTTCCATTTTTTCAAAAAGCCATTATTATCTTCAGATGTCATCGGAACTAAAGGACGATTGGCAGCCTCGAAGGATTCGATGGCTCCGAGCGTCATTCCGCCGCCTTGCGACCATACTCCATCGATTTGCGGGTTAGCCGACAGCATGTTGCTGACTTCAAGCTTAGCCTTAGCATAGTCCCAATCGGCATTGGCAGAAGCAACTACTTTGATATCCGGGTATTTATCGAATACATCTTTGGCACCCTTCCATCTTTCATCACTTACGGATATTCCTGCAATACCGTTCAATGCTATGATCTTTCCTTTACCATTCAACTGTTTAGTTAACCATTCAGCCCCAGCTTTTCCAAAATCATAATCATCTACTGTAATGAGCGCATCATAGTAATCTGATTCACTTTTGGCTGCAAGCAACACAACCTTGATTCCTTTATCTTTCGCTTTTTTCAACACGGGTACTAACGCAGTGGGTGAGTTTGGTGTCGTAATGATCACATCAACACCTTTGGTAATCAAATCCTCAAGATTAGCGATTTGTTTATCCACTTTACCTTCAGATTCTACATAAATCACATTTTCAATCTTATCTTGATTTCGCTTCACTTCAGACTTAAATTCATTATACAATTGGACAGACCAACTATTCCCAGCAAAATAAATATCATAGCCGATTTTATATTTAGCCTTGGTTGCTACTTGCTTTGTGTCATCTTTTTTAACTGCTGCAACTTCCTTACTTGAACTTGAACAAGCTGACAATACCAGTACCATTGCCAATATCAAAACCAAACCACTAAACAAACCTTTTTTCATTTAAACCCCTCCATAAGTTGATTTACAATCGTGTATCCCTGACCTTTTCCAAAGCTATCCCGTGAAATATCTACTTCACTCTAATATCGCTTCGAATTATGTAAGGATTTTTTACATAATAACACCTGTTTACTTGACTAGTCAACTATAACAATTTTACATTCAGTTTATATGACTATGTCTTTGTTTGGCTTATCTTTCATTTCTCGCATTTTCGATCAACCGTACAATATTGTCCACTGCAACATCAATGATAGCCTTCCCTTTTTCAAAGGTAGCCAAGGTCGGATCCCCCAATACAGGTGAATCGCTCAATTTATTCCATGGCGTGGGCGTAAGTTCAAAATCTGCCGGTATTGTCGGATAATTGGGCTTCGCTTTCTCCATCTTCACTTCTTGCGGTGCCAAATACAGCATATATGAAGTTTCCAACTCACACGCATGGAAAAGCGTTTTATGTACACGAGGCGCCTCAAGCACTTCAGCCGAAATTTTGTCAATCCCTGGATACGTGAGACAAAATACCTTCATCCCTAACTCGTCATGCAGCTTTCTGGCTGCAATCTTCATTGCGTCAAGATTACCCATATGTCCATTAATCATGGCTAGAATCTGTACTCCCTGTTTGAATAAGCTTTGTCCGATCTCTACCAGTAAATTGGCAAACGTTTGCAGTGAAATACTAATCGTTCCCGCATAGCCGCTAGTTGACCAAACTTGTCCATAGGCAATAGGCGACAGCAAAATGCTGTCTTTTAAGCGGGCATCTACTAGCTTTGCTACTCCATACGATAAATCGTTATCCGTACCTAAAGGTAAATGGTCCCCGTGGTTTTCTACAGCGCCAAGCGAAAGCAATGCTACGGGCTTCCTTGCAAGTACATTACTGGCTTCTTCAGATGTCAAGCGATCAAATTGCATACTCTATTCTCCCATCTTTTCCTAATACATGATGTGTGCAAACTGTAAAATTTTAAACATAAAACGATACATGAATTATCTGGTGGAGATTACACTAAATAATGTGAGAATTATAGCACTTGTATACTTGACTAGTCAATACGATTTATGGTCTACTATTACTATATCCCTCATTCTACCCAACTCTGATTCTTGAGAAAGGATTTGATTATTATATTAAATCGTAATACTCACTTACCCCTGTATTATCAAATAAAAACTGTGCTTCTTTCCATGATCGCAGAAACAAAAGCCGACGATCAGCTTCCCGGCGAGTTAGAATTATCCAAAAAATTCGATGTCAGCCGCGGCACAGTCAAACAAGCCATTATGGATCTTGTGCACGAAGGCATTCTGTATCGAATTCAAGGCAAAGGAACTTTTGTCTCACCACCCAAGGTTAAACGTTCTTTCGGCAAACTCCCAACCTTTACCGATGACATTCGCCGCTTCGGCTATCAACCTAAAAACAAGATCTTATCGTTCAAAGTAATAGATGCTCCTAATTATATTCAAAGGCATCTTCAGCTTGATCCCAATGCCAAAGTGATTCGATTCAAACGTATGGTGCTTTCTGAGGACATGCCTTTTGCGATCGTCACCTCTTTTGTGCGTCATGATATTTATGCCGAATTGAAAGTAGAGCATGTGGGTGATTCTCTTTATGATGCGCTGGCTCAGATAAGTAATAACGTCCCCACTACGGCCCATGACACTTATACACCCATGAATGCCGATGAGAAACTTTCGGCATTGCTGGGGATTAAAGAGGGTATGGCCATTTTCTATTCGGAGCGTATTGCTTACTCAGACAGTGGTACGCCTGTTGAATTTGTTGAAAGTTACATCCGTGGAGACCGTTTTACATTGGACATTCAAATCTCTCCCGATTTAGCTGGTCAACTGAAAAGAGGGGACAGCGATGTCGCACATTTTAGCTTTAGACCTGGGAACATCAGCAGTGAAATGCTTACTAATGGATGATAAGGGAGCCGTTCTGCAGGTATATGCAGAACGATATCCCTCTCATTCCACTAAGCCGGGATGGACGGAACAGGATCCTGAAAACTGGATAAAAGCTGCTATCAACGCAGCCAACCATTGTATGAATCAGGCAAATTGTCGTGATATTGAAGTCATATCACTTTCTGGCCATATGAGCGCACTTTTACTTGTGGACCATGAAGGTACACCATTATTCCCCTGTATCACCCTTTCAGATACGCGCAGTGGCCATCAAACCGCTCGAATTCGTCAACAAATGGAGAAGAAAATTTTCGATTTAACCGGAAATCCTGTCATTGATGCTTTCTTAGCCCCTAAATTGCTTTGGATGAAGGAAACTCATCCAGAGCTTTATGACCATGCCAAGCATTTCTTATTTCCCAAAGACTACTTGAGGTACCGATTATCTGGTGAATTCGGCACGGACAGGACAGATGCAGGAAATACCTTGTTCTTCAATTCAAGCCGCAACGATTGGGATTGGGATATGGTTGATGCTTTAGGCATTCGGCGCTCGCTCCTACCGCGAATATTTCAGCCGTTTGAAATCGCTGGTAAGCTGACGAAGGCTATGGCAAATCTGCTGCAACTCCAAGAAGGCATTCCGATCGTTGCAGGTGCAGCAGATATGGCGGCAAGTGCTTTAGGAACAGGGACACTCCAATCTGGCGATGTTGCACTAACCATTGGCACTAGCGCGACCATGCTGTCGATTGTCCCAACCCTTCACCCTACTGGATTTAGCAAGGTTACCTTCCATCCGCATGTGCTGCCTAATACGATGTATGCACTCGGCTCGCATTTCTCTGGCGGCCTTAGTCTGAACTGGTTCTCCGAAACCTTTAATAAAACTATTGACTATTCTTTTCTCCATACGCTTGTTAAAGAAGCTGAACATATCCCGCCTGGTAGTAATGGAGTGGTATTTATGCCCTTTCTGGTTGGAAGCGGTTCGCCCTATTTCCATGCCCATATGCGGGGCACTTTTTTAGGAATGAGCAATTCAACCGACCGCGCAACACTTTTCAGAGCCGTATTGGAGGGAATCTCGTTCAATCTGAAAGAAACGTTAACTCTATTAGAGCGAATGAATCAACCACCTCTTCATATTCGTATTGGCGGGGGAGGCACCCATCTAGGCATTTGGCCATCCATGCTAGCTAATATATTCGGTTATCCCGTTCAGCAGTTAAAACATTCCGATGCTTCAGCCATTGGCGCTGCCCTATTAGGAGGATACGGGATCGGTATGTTTACCGATTTACAGAAAACTTCCGTGGAGATAGCGGAAATCATTCAAACTATCGAACCCGAGCCGGAGCTCCGAACTGACTACCAGCTTATGTACGCACAGTATTTGGATTGCTATTCTACCTTAGAACCACTCTATCAAACCTATTACACTAAATAAAGGAGAGTTAACCTAATGAATTATTCAATCTGGACTTATCCATGGGATTTACTCGATATCGGTATTGACCAAGCAATGACAGAGATCGCTCAAGCTAAATTAACTGGAGTCAGTTTGACGACTAGTTACCATGCTGGACGATTTCTACAACCTCGCAGCCCAAAGCGTAAAGTATATTTTCCCGAAGATGGAACGTTGTATTTTCCTTTTCAGAAAGAAAAATACCGTTCTCTGCTTATCCAACCTACTGCAGCCTCTTTAATAAAAGAAAATCCTAATTTTTGGGATCTCGTTTTTGAAGCGGCAGGCAAACAAAATCTTACTGTATCCGGATGGACTGTTTGCTTACATAACACCAAGCTTGGTATGGAGTACCCGGAAATCACGGTTAAAAACGCTTATGGCGATGCTTACTTCTATAATTTGTGTCCCAGTCACGGGGAAGTTCGCCAATATATGAAAACGATGCTCGAGGATCTCACCACACAGTATCCATTTCATGCAATCGAACTGGAATCCTTAAACTATATGGGTTTTCCCCATGAATTTCATCATGAAAAAGACGGTGTCGGATTATCAGAGAAAGACCAGTTTTTATTATCACTCTGCTTTTGTGATGCCTGTAAAACACGTGCCCAACGGGAAGGCATTGACCTGCGTCATGCTCAGCAAACCGTGAAACAATGGATCGATGCAATCTGCGAACGTGAACTTCCCTTACCCGACGACCCTCAATTCATGCAGCTCGGTATCGACTATTTTGCCGAGCATCCAGAAGTGGTGGAATATTTGCACTGGCGCTCAACTGTCGTGACTTCCTTAGCTAAGGAGCTGCAGGAGATCATGCCTGCCAGAACACAATTGTATTTTCTAAGCCTGCTTACCCCTAATATGTCTTGGTTATTTGGTGTTGATTTTCAAGAGATTAGTAAAATAAATGATGGTATCGTCGTTTGCTGTTATGATTCCCCTCCCCAACAGGTTGGAGCGAGCATGGCTCAATCGAAGAAAGCTGCAAATGCCACCCAATTGCATACTGGTTTAAGAGTATTCTATCCCGAGAACCATAATAAAGCTGAATTCCTGGATAAAGTTGCGCTGGCTGAAGCCGCAGGTACGAATGGTTTCGTCTTCTACAATTATGGTCTTATTCCAAAAGCAAGAATGACTTGGATTCGTGAAGCGATTGAATCTTTATCCAAATAACCCACCTTAACACGGGAAGGAAAGTTTACCATGCTATCATTTAAATTTAAAGACAAATCGATTCGTATAAAATTAGCAGCTCTTTTCTTGACCCTTTCTATTGGGCCGTTACTCATATTCACCATCTTTTTCATTACTTATTTCAGTTCTACATCAAAAGCGGAGAACGTACAAACCGCCCAAAACACGACCAATTTATTTATTTCACACATGGATGAATGGATCCAAACCAAAGTTTCAGCCATCCAAGAGGTCATTAAGCATCATCCTGAATTTAAGAATGCGGATTCCAAGCAAATCCTTCCTCTTTTCAAAGTGCTGAAGGATAGCGATAAGGATATGTCCAATTACAAGCTTTTGAATCCCGAAGGAAAAGGCTTCGATGTAGATGGTTTTCCCGTCTATGTAGACGATCAAAAGGATTTTGACACTGTTAAACAAACCAAGCAAGTTTATATCGGTAATATGGTTGTAAGTAAAATAACGAACAAATATGTTTTCAATATTTATGTTCCGTTTCTGGATAATAACAACAGCCTTATTGGCGTGATTGTTGCCTCTGTATCGCCTGATACGTTTACTGGTTTAACAAATAGTATTAAAATTTCAAAAACGGGATATGGCTATCTTATGTCAGAAACAGGTTTATACTACACCTACCCCGATGCAACGAGAATTGGAAAAAAATATCTAGAATTCACCAAAACAAAGGATGCCGTCAAGGCATTTGAGCAAATATTTGCCAAACGAACGGGAAGTATAAGTTATAAGGATGATAAAAACTTAAAACAAAATACATTTTTCGGAACAATTCCCCATACTTCATGGAAGCTCGTCGTAACCGTACCAGAAAAAGAAGTGCTTGAGAAAGTAAATCTTTCCAAAAATATAGCTATTCTCCTTCTGATCCTTATCGTAATACTCATTGTTATTATTTCCATTGTGATTACTAATCGCATTGCAAAATCGATCATCTCTATGTCGACCTTAATGCAAAAGGTCACCCTCGGTGATCTGACTGAACGACTGCAGGTGAAATCCAAAGATGAAATCGGTCAACTGAGCCTTCATATTAACTCAATGATTGATGCTTTCCATGGGATTGTAAAGCGAATCAATACCGCTATTGTCCATGTTTCTTCTGAAACTGAAGGACTGTTACAATCCACAGAACGCTCTTCCAAAGCCTCTACAGAAACAGCAAGCATAATTAAAGAAGTTGCCAGCGGAACCACAGTTCAATTAGTTGGAGCAGAGCAATCTGCAAGAGCGATGGAAGAAATGGCTAGCGGCGTTCAAAAAATTGCTGAATCTTCTGCTGTTGTTTCTGACCAAGCCGGAGGTGTATCCACAGAAGTAGAAAGCGGGTATATCGAAATTCAATCCGCTCTCCAGCAAATGAACATTATTCATGTTTCAACGGGTCAAACTTCACAAGACATCGAGAAGCTTAACGTACATTCCGTGGAAATCGGTCATATCATTGGGTTGATCTCTGATATTTCGACCCAAACTTCCTTGCTGTCACTGAATGCTTCTATTGAAGCCGCAAGAGCTGGCGAGCATGGACGGGGGTTTGCTGTAGTCGCCAATGAGGTGAAGAAGTTATCGGAACAAACCAAACAATCCGTAAAACAGATATCGGATTTGATTGCGTTGATTCAATTATCCACAAAAAGCGCAGCAGGTTCTATGAAACAAAGTGTGATTGAAGTTGCAACAGGTATCGAAAAAATGGAACTAATTGGCCAGTCCTTCCATAACATTCGCCTTTCTATTCGGCAGGTTACCGATCAAATGCAAGAAATATCTGCCGCTTCCGAGCAAATATCTGCGGGCACGGAAGAAGTTACGGCGTCGATGGAAGAAATGATATCCATTGCCAAGGATTCAGCTAATAATTCAAGTGTGGTTAGCGATAACACGGAAACACAATTCATGATGTTGCGCGATATTACTTCTTCCACCCATTCGCTTAAAAATATGTTGAATTCTTTACAAGAGTTGACCCTGATATTCAAGTTATCCGATGAGAACTATAACCCTGCTGATGAATTTAATAAAAAGTAGCTCGGGCCAATGGTTAAGGTGGTTGTGGTTCAAAGCATTAATTCATGATAACATGATTTAGCACAGCAGGCCACCGAGCGAATCTTCGGCATTCGCTATTTGGGAAGATGGCTTTAGCTGTGGATTCTTTGGGCAATCCCGTTATTTGGAGAAGCAAGGGCAGTTACAATTAAGGTTACCAAGATTGCCAAGATTGATAACGAAACAGATAAATGTTTGCTCTTATTCATGATGCAATTGGTTTACGATCGATTGAGAAACGCACTTTTTAGAGCGAAAATGACGGACGCATGCAATAAGTAGTGACAAAGAAGCATACCACTTCTAATCAGTAATAGTAAAAACCAAAAGGACAAAATTATTGAAAAAGCGATCAGGTGATTAATCATAATCACAGATCGCTTTTTTTGATCATTTATTTTGATGATTAATTACTTTAAGCAAATCATTAATTGTACTTAAATGCAATCCTTCGTGAATAATTGCAAAACCAACAACATCGCCAACTGACTCAAGTTTAAAATCACGAATTTGAAATGGAGAGGCTAATTGTTCATTTATTCTATTCGCAAAAGTTTCAGTAAGATCATTCAATTGTTTCTTTAACAAATCAACTAATTCTGCTTTAGAAGGTGGGATTGTAGACCAGTCAGAAGGTCTTGTGCCACCTTTAAAGAGGTCAGTGAACTCCTGTTTGATAAGAGATTTTTGATCAATACGCGTAAACACTAATGAATTCAATGTTGAAATAATGTGACCTACATTCCATCTTATCGTATTGTTGAATTGCGGTAGTTGAACATCGAAAAGGTCTTCATTGATGGATTCAACTTTTCCAAGTGTCATTTGTCGAACAACGTTAATCGTGTTTAATATCGCATGGGAAGCCATTTTGTATCGTCCCTCCTTAGATGAATTAGATAATCTACTTACATAAGTTTATCTTATGATGATATTGGAAGCAAATTAATATTTAAATGAAAGTCCTCTCGGTATTAAGCTATCGTATCCGTTTAGCTGAATAGCACTTGCCCTCGCTTTGCTCAATTTGATATGACATTAAAAAACATTTGCCCGAGCCACCTTTCATATAATGGAGAATACAATTCAAATCCAAGCGTATTCGATGCTAATTTAGTGGAATCGGGAAGGGTTGATATTGGGATGAATGTCTTGAGCGAGACAAACTGGGAAATCCAGCGCCTGACAGAAGAGCTCATGCGGCTGCAAAAAGAAGATGGGTCGTGGCATTTTTGTTTTGAAAATGGAACGTTGACAGACGCTTACATGATTATTGTCCTTCGAACCTTGCAGATTGACGACGAAACCCTAATCCGACAATTGCATGACCGAATCCTTGCGGCACAGCAGGCCGACGGTTCTTGGAGAGTGTTTTATGACGAAGAAGAGGGAAACTTGTCTGCCACAGTGGAAGCCTATTATGCGCTTTTATATACGGGATACA
>JAQBPR010000218.1 GCA_028287395.1 Bacilli bacterium | reverse complement strand
GGCAGGGGTCAGAGACATGGTCCGCATCAGCGATGCCAGGATGAGCGGCACGAGCTACGGCACTGTAATCCTGCATGCCGCGCCGGAAGCTGCCGTCGGCGGTCCCCTCGCTATCGTTCGAAACGGTGACCCAATTGTCGTTGATGTGGAGCAAGGTATCATTCGCCTGGATCTTCCAGAAGAGACGATCAACAAGCGGTTTGAGGCTGTTCAGCCGCTGCCGGCCCGACACTCGCGCGGATACCTGAAGCTTTTCAGCGATCACGTGCTACAGTCCGACGAAGGGTGTGATCTCGATTTTCTTCGTCCGACGAGCAAGGAAGCAGCACGTTTCGTACCACCGTTGATCGGCCGGGGATAACGGCGTAAATATGGCGTATAGATGGAAGGAGCTACGACAGAATGCACGATCGCACAACTTGGATCAGCCACCTTTGACATTACGATTCAAAGAGAGGGAGAACCAAGTCATCAACTCCACACGGCGCCGGACATTCCGCATCCCATAACTGTAGCTGCGGAGGTCATACGCGTATTGAATGAATTGAATGTGGAAATGGAACAGGAATATATCGAGGATATCGGATACGCCTCCTATTTTATAGGTTCCGTGAACAGCGGACAGTTCTATAACCAGTTTCCCAATAAGGCTAACCTTGTTGGAGTCAGGCGTTATAGTCCTCAAGTGACATTCGAGGAAATGGAACTCGAGATGCGAACCGCGCTTGATCGAATTGCTGAAGCATTCCATGTACGGATCAATTTGGATTTGGTTAAAGTAAGGGATGGCTACCGCGTGGACAAGAATAGCCCTGCGATTGACGCTTTGGTCAAGGCAATCCGCAAAGTAAGAGGAATCGATCCCCCATTAGTCGGCAAAAAATTGGTCACAGATGCAGGATTGATCATGAAGGCCATCCATGCCCCCACTCTTTGCCACGGACCGGATCAACATTTCGCACATGGCGATGTTGAGTACGTTGAAATCAAAGAGCTTGAGTTGTCGGTCAAGGTGTATCTTCAATTTCTGATTGAAATTTGCGAGCTGCATGAGACAGGTGTTAACTTATAGGAAGACTCTGTAAGATTAGATCGCTTATTACGGAAATTACTTTTTATTTAATAAAAAGAATGAGACGAAGAACATGAACTCAGAGAGGAAGATAGTGCAATGAAGATCGTGGATGACAAGGAATTGTTTCTAATCATGACAGACAAATTGTACACAGCCGTGATATCTGATTCATTGGATGAGCTCGGCTTTCGCAATCAAGCTATGAATGAAAATATCAGGCCATTGGCAGACGATAAAATCGCGGGCAGAGCCAAGACGGTACTGGCGGCCGATGTCTACTATATCCAAGATAATCCCTATGAAAAAGAAATCGCCGCCATCGATAGCATCCGCCAAGGTGAAGTCGTTGTGGCCGGGACCAATCAGTCGGTGCGCAACGGATTCTGGGGAGAGCTGCTCTCCACGGCGTCCAAAATGCGCGGTGCGAGCGGTGCCGTCATCGACGGGTTGATCCGCGATACCGACAAGATCATAGAGCTCGGATTTCCTGTCTTCTCTACCGGATTCAAGCCGGTCGACTCCAAAGGCAGAGGACTGGTAATCGATTATGATTGCCCAATTGAGGCGGGTGGAGTTGTCGTGCATCCGGGTGATGTCGTTTTTACGGACCGTGACGGTGTTGTGGTCATTCCTAAGGATGTAGTAGAAGAGGTAGTAGCTAAAGCACTTGAGAAAGTTGACATGGAGAACCATACCCGACGCGAGCTGTTGGAGGGGAAATTGCTGTCGGATGTTTATGCTAAATACGGTGTGCTCTAGCAGGAGTCAGTTGTATGCCACGAAATACAAAGCATCAGATATATAAACATTATAAAGGAGATCTTGAAAATAGCCATAAACCGAAGAAAAAAGGACAACCGACCCGAATGATTTGAGAATAAATGCCTGTCTGTTATTGATGCAGGATGTTACTCTGCTGCGCTTTTTTAGCATGAAATTCTTTTGGACGGGTCGGACTTGTCACGGGTTTCTATAGATTCTGCCCATTATTTTTAACGCAATAGTCTCAAAACAAAGTGATGTTTGGGTGTTAAAAGTGAGGAGTTATATATTTAATGGTAATAACAAAACAAATTAAACAACTAAAAGCGTCATATAATTTTATTTATAGTATGCCTATAAATCTATTAAACATCCTTGAACAGGTTGATTATTATGAGCTATTAGTCTCAAAACCAAGAATGGGATGATCCTACATAAACGACTTGAGATCATGAAGGGTTGGTTGCTGAGTTGCATAATGCAAACAGATCGTTACAAAAATGCGTCGAACTATCAAGAGTCCTAAACACTTTCAAAAGTAAAGCAGGCAGCACAATGAAAACTGTTTTACCTAATCACATTAATTTTACAATAATGGGACATGGATCTAATTCTGGAATATTATGTATTCAGTCAGAGTTCAATTACTTGACTTTCCGTAAGCTAATTTTATATGCAGCAAAAGAAATAGAAAAAACTTACCTTTTTAGTCAACCATGTCACTTGAATCATCGCATGAAATCCAACCCGTAAAAATAGCACCTCCCGATGATGATTGATTTTGAACCGTTAGATCTCCCTGGTGTAATCGCAGAATTCTTTGTGTAATCGTAAGTCCAAGCCCGGTGCTCGCGTTTTGCGGATTTCTTGAAGCATCGCCATGATAGAAAGGCTCGAAGATATG
>JAQBPR010000207.1 GCA_028287395.1 Bacilli bacterium | reverse complement strand
AAATCATTTGAACTTCCACCATCACCATACAGGAAATCCATCATCTGAATATGTCTATTGGAGATACGTTAATTATGCTCCGTGTTCGTCGCCAAAAAAAAAAAAAAAAACGATGTTGGGTATTATCGAATATAGTTGATCGAATAACGTGTACTGGGTTTAGATCTTTCAAACACCGTCTTAGTCACTTTAGTGCTATAAATACAGTGTATTAAAACCTTATATGAAGCGACACGTTGTGAAAAAGTATCTTTACTTCAAATACAGGAATATTCGTTCGTATTTCGCCTTTAAACAAAATTAGACCCCGTTGAACTTTGATTTAATCCGTTTATCAGCAATTCTTGAATATCACCATTACTCATTGATATTCCATTTACTAGAGCCAGATCATATATTTCTTCGTGCTTTTTTACGAGTTTCCGGGACTGCTTTAAATTATTGCCAGTCAAGACATAATCATATAGCAATCCTATTTCTCGGTTGTCGCCAAATACCTCAATGCTGAATTCTTCATTTTTACAAACGCTTTTTAGTTTGGTTAAGAGTTCATTCCTTTCTTTTGGATTGCGGTAACTCATAGAATCACTCCACTCCGATTTTTGGCCCAGAAAACGCAAAAAGGGCGACACCAACCACCGAAGTGATTAAGTGCCGCCCGTCATCGAGTCAGCTATTTAGTTTCCATCAAACTTGAAATATCGTTTTAAGCGATTTGTTACACATGTCTTTATATCTAAAATATCTCCAACATAAATTAATTCATCTACAGGAATATTAAATTCTGCACTCATAATTAACTTAGCGCTCTCGATACTAAATTTCACATCAATGCATTCAAGTACTGGTTCAACATAAAAGCTATTAATCTCTGAATGTCGGTAGTTAAATTCCAGTTTATGAATAACAATATCATTCACCTAGAGTCATCTCCTTTTCTGATTCAACCATTCTTTATAGTGATCATCAACCGTGACTTGCTTACAATGCTCGCATACATAAACCGTACTGAAAGAATCCTTTTTAATTAACCTTGGCTGATGTTTTCCCAAGAACCAACACCCTAATAATTTTAACAATCGGAGTCATCTCCTTCTATTCCAACTTTTGTTTAGTCGTTGTTTCAACGAATGTTGCCTTCCCT
This sequence comes from Bacilli bacterium, assembly GCA_028287395.1. Classification (GTDB taxonomy): domain Bacteria; phylum Bacillota; class Bacilli; order Paenibacillales; family NBRC-103111; genus Paenibacillus_AC. The sequence continues at coordinate 1,607 of JAQBPR010000207.1, read as the reverse complement.
TTATGGAAGATGATATTTACCTCGCAAAAGTCCGGTACATCGATCTTATTTTCTTTACCGTTCGTTACAACAATGATTTGATTAGGTTGGTTTTCCAATCCTTTTCACCTTCTTTCAAAATAACTCGGAACCGCCTTGTATTGATATTCTTCGATTCGTAATTGCCGAAGACTCTCATTCTCGTCATGAAGCGACTTTACCATCAATATCAAGGATTGCTCATATTCAAGTCCGTTATGAAGGTGCATTGACAATGACGCTGCAATGACAGGATTTAACCTTGCTAAATTCATTATGGTGTCTCGTGTCAATTCTTCAATTCCAGTTCGTGGCTCTAAACCTAGCATTTAAATTCCTCCAAATTATTTTATAGTGTTCGCTTTTTTCAACGAACAATTTGTTGTAAGATGTCGATATAAGGAGGTGAACCACATGCCAAACAATAAACAAACAAGTCCAAAAGTAGCTAGTGAAGCTTCGAAGATTCTAAGCAATCCTAAGTCTACTGCTGCTGAAAAAAGCGTTGCTGCTAGTGACCTAGCACAAACAAAGAAGAAGTAAGAAAGGTTTTGATTATCGCATGTACATAAGTGATCCAACACTTAGTACCTCTACAGAAGTAACTTAATCCACTTGCGAGCGTCAACTCGTAGAGTGGATTTTTTATATTAAAAAAGCACCGGTTAGGGTGCTTTAATTATTATCTTGGATATCAGATAATTGGCTTATCATTCTTCTTTGAACATTAATTTCATTTTGGAGTAAGCCAATTATATATTTACTCATTGAGATGATCCTATGCTGCATACTAAATTTATTCATCATTTCGTATTTTGATTCTAAATATTTAGGGACAAATTGCCTACCTAGCTCCCAAGCGTTAATCTCTTTCTTTATTGTGGGAGCCAATAGATCATCCACGTTAAAAAATTCATACTCCCCTTTTCTTATTTTATCGAAAAAAGCTGTTGATATTTTGTTTAATTCTTTAAGTTGTTTATCAAGATGATGACCAATTTCATGTGCCAAGATGATTATTAAATAGTCCTTTTCATCTATTTCATGCTGCATAGATTCTTCGCCCAACATGGAGCTATTTATATATATTATTTTATTTTCTTGATTGTAATTTGCCACCGTTTCGTATTCGTCACTTTCAACCACATCAATTTGAATATTATGTTCCGAAAGAAATTCATTTGCTAATTTTAAAGTATCCGCCATAATCCCCCCCTGCCCACTTATTCGACAAGAGGTGACAATTCCCTGCAATTGACAATACATTTATTACCTGTTATGATTTACTCATTCGAAAGCATCGATGAAACAGTTCAGCGGAAAGCATCCGTTGGACTGTTTTTATTTATTCCACTCGTCCATCGCCCTGACATACCCTTGATACCATTCGTTTCTATCCTCAGAGGCTACGTGTCTGAATTCCCCGTCTTCGGAACACATAACCTTTTCCCATTCTGCATAAGTCATTGTTGGCTCAGTTGGCTTCATTCGTCATTCCTCCATTACAACCGGCTATTTCTCTCATCTATTTCATAATGACTCAACCCGATTTTCTCGACTGGCCGCTCTTCCTCCTTCTCCATCGATAT
>JAQBPR010000124.1 GCA_028287395.1 Bacilli bacterium | reverse complement strand
CGTTTGCTTTTATCACCGCTTTTTTGTCTCCGTCCACCCCATTATTATGGAGTGTTTTGGCTTCCTCGAATTGTTTCATATGGACGCTTTGATCTGCCATTCCTATCGACCTCCCAATGATAAATCCGGCGGAATGACGAGAATCTGGTATACCTGTTGCGCCGGAAGCGATACAAAACGGGAAATTCTGCGTATAGCTTACCAGAAGCCGTCTATTGAGATATTGAAAATCTTGGTCCTTTTCCAACCCGTAAAAGCAACACAGATAAATCCCCTCCTTGCATTTCCTATTTATTTACTTGTTATGATATGTGCGATCCCCATATAGAGGTTGGATGAAATACTCAGTTTATTAAAAATGTACGTTTGTCCGAGTCAAGTCTTTACATTCGTGCATTCCATAACAGTAATACGGTGGATGGCAGAAACTTGTCGGAAAGAAAAATAACGTGGCATCCGTCCCAAATTACAAGAGATGACCGCTGCCGTTTGGACACAAACCTGAATTGCCGCTCTTATGTTCTGGATGGGGATAACATCCACCACGGTTTGAACAAAGACCTCAGTTTCGGTCCGGATGACCGTAGGGAAAATATTCGCAGCATCGCGGAGGTGGCAAGGCTTTTTGTCGATGCGGGAATCCGTTACGGCGTTCATTTCACCTTATCGTGCGGATCGTGACATAGCGCGATCTACTGGTTTTAGGCACATGGTTATTGTAGTAAGTTTGTTACACTTTACAATAAATGACAGGCTATTGCTTCTGAGGAGGGCTTTTATGAAATTGCAATCCCATAAGATGACGGTTTCCATTGACGAGCATTCATCCCATCTGGAACCATTCAAGGAATTTTTTAAGCAATTGGACGATGAAGGAAGAACCATTGAAAAGCTGCCTCGGCAAAGAATTGAAGACTATCAGTTGAAAGCCATTAACGCTACGCTTGCTCATGTCTGGAACAACAATGAATATTACCGTTCGAAGCTGGAAGAAGCGGGCTTCACGGAACCGAAAATCGAAAGCCTGGAGCAATTAGCTTCAGTACCGCTGCTCAAGAAAGACGTTATACGCGGAGATAAGATGAAGATCTTGTGCGTCGATCCGAAAGAGATCGGTCAGGTTCACCTTACAAGTGGAACTTCGGGGAAGCCGATTTATACCGCCTACACGTTAGCTGATCAGTATGTATATGATTTGCTGCCCAAATATTTGGATATATTCAAGGAGTCGGACGAGGATGTTGCGGCCATTGCGCTGCCGTATGAGTTTGCACTGCCCGGTCTTGGTTTTCAGCGTTTGTTCCAGTTTGCGTTTGGAACGGCGGTGCTGTCGCTTGGCAAAGGCGGATACATGGCTCCCGTCGATAAGTCATTGGAATTGATGAAGGAATACCAAGCCACGGTTCTCGTTACCACTCCTTCCTATGCAGCGCTTTTGGCGGAAGAAAGCGAGCGGTTCGGTATAAAAATAGGTGAAGATATACGACTCAAGAAAATTTTGCTTACCGGTGAAGGGTGCTCCTATACCTTCCGCGAACGGCTGGAGAAGTGGTGGGGCTGCGAAGTATCATTCTTCTACGGCTCGACCGAGTGCGGGGTTGTAGGTGTTGAATGCAGTGAACACAAAGGGTATCACGTGATGGAAGGACATGTAAAGGTAGAAATTATTGATCCGGCTTCAGAGAAGCCGCTTCCGTACGGCCAAAACGGAGAGATCATCGTGACGACGCTGCTGCGCGAAGGAATGCCGATGGTGCGTTACCGATCCGGGGATATCGGCTATTTGCAAAAGTCAAGATGCACTTGCGGGATCACCATGGACGTTCTGCACCTGAGAGGCAGAATGGAGAGTATGCTGCGATTGAATAGTGAGGACTATTCTCCGTTCTTACTGGAACACTTCCTTGTGGAAATTCCCGATGTGGGCATGTGGTATCACTTCAAGCTGAATCAGGGAGTTCTTAAGATCGAAGCTGAGCCGTTTCGGACGAAATTAAGCGACGAGCAATTGGCGGAGAAAATCCGAAAGCATATGGCTGATCGGATCGGGATTGACTTCCAGGTTGAAATCAGACACGACATCCCCCGTACTTTCGGCAAAGCGACCCGAGTGTTCAATTAGTCAAAACCTCTTAAACAGGAGAGAAGGTGCTGCGTTATGACTGACAACGATCGGGAGCGGGAGCGAAAGTTCAAGGATTTGTTGGCACGCATTCTAAAATCTCCTTTGTACAAGGAAAAATTATCGAAATATAACCTGAATGGCGTTGGATTGGAGCACATCCAAACACTGCCGCTCACGACAAAAGAAGATCTTCGGAAAGCCGGCGCTTTCGGTCACCTAGCCGTCGAAATGAAAGAGGTTGCGCAATACCACGAATCAACCGGCACGACCGGAGAGCCTTCCTCCTCCTGGTTCACCCAAGAGGACTTGAGGACCGGGGGGAGACAACTGAAGGAGTGCGGGGTTAGGTTGACAGCCGAAGATCTTGTGCTGATCCGCTTTCCATACGCGATGTCACTGCCCGCGTTCTTGATGCAGCAAGCGGCATGGCAGACGGGAGCAGGGGTTGTTCCCGCAAGTGGACGCACCGTAGTTACGCCATACCCAAGAGTGCTGCAGCTCATGGAGCGTCTTCGTGTCACGGTAGCCGCCGGGCTCCCGCGAGAGTTTGAGCTCATGGCCGAAACAGCGCGTCTGATCGGTTCGACTCCGAGCAACAATTTTCCGCCATTACGGGCCATATGTGTTGCCGGAGAATTAATGAGCGACAAGCGTAAGGAGCATATAGAGAAGCTGTGGGGCGTGCCTGTATTTAATATGTATGGCTCGACGGAAACCGCTAATATCGCTACGATGTGCGAATACGGCGAGATGCATATTGTGGAACAGGATTTTTACGTCGAAGTGTTGCAGGAAGACGGAGCAGGCCCTATTGCTCATGGAGAGAGAGGGTTTGCGGTGATTACAACGCTTTCCCATCAAGGATCTCCTCTGCTGCGATACTTTAATGAAGACATCATCTCTGTAGAACATTCCGTGTGTGCTTGCGGCCGAACGGGGGGCAAGTTGGCGCATTACGGCAGGAGTAAGGATCGAATCCGTATTGATGATACCGTCCTGGACGCGGTAGACCTCCAAGAAGCCGTATATTCGTTGTCTCCTGCTCCGGATGCCTGGAAGGCAATTGGGCAAGAGAACGGGCTGCACTTTCTTCTTGATTCGCATGATTCCGGGAAGTGGTCGGAGGAGGCTGTCCGTTCTCATTTATCCGGGAAGCTGCATGTGCCTGTCACCGTAGAGATCGTCGCAGACTCCAGGTTGCTTGACCGTGTCGAGCTTGTGAAAAACGTCCCGTCGATAAAGCCGGTATATATTCAAAAATTCAGTTGAAGTAAACATGTACGAACGCGAGAGTTATTGGCTGATGCCAAAAGGGGATATAGGAGTAAATCGGCCAGGAAAAGGTTCCCGTCATTGGCCGATAAGAAGGGAGTACTCGAATGAGTGAAAAATTGCAACAATTACAATCTCAACTGAATGGGATTAACCGACAATTGCTTCATTTGCAGAAGCCGAGAACCTCTCCATACGACTTTCAAGGGCTCGGTGTGGAAGGTTTGAAAATCATGAAGGAAGTGGCCGACGAAGTCGGCATGGTGACCATCAGCGAAATCATGAGCCCTACGAGAAACACGCTCGATATTTCGGCAGTTCCGCTATTGAAACAGGAGACTCATCTTCCGGTGCTCGTGGATGTCAGCCATGCCACCGGCCGAAAGGATATTCTGCTGTCCTGCGCGAAGGCAGCACTTGCTGCGGGCGCCGATGGGATCATGGTCGAGGTGCACCCAAATCCGCAGGCTGCACGTTCTGATACAAAGCAGCAGATCAATATTGATGAGTTTTATACGTTCTGGAATGGACTCCGCGATTCGGGCTTTTTCTTAAGTGACGAAGCAGCACGAGTAGACATTCGCTAACGGAGGAGAGTGTATGACAGATATAAACTCTTTCGACATGGATTCGCATGATGCGGGAAGGGCGTTTGATTTATTGCATGGATTGATTTTTAAAGTTTTACTGGTGACGAACGGACGGACAACAGATATGCTGGAAACTCTGTTGAACGAAAAAATGGTAGTTCATGTCATTCGGCAAGAACAAATAGATGAAGAACATGCCGATCTTTTTAACGAGTCCTCCGGTGCTCCGTATTATATAAGAGAATCTCTCTTGATGAGTGAAAAGAGCCGCCTTCTGGTATCTCACAATCTTGCGCTGGTTTACTCGAAGCTTGTGCCGCCTTCTTTGTTTGAGAAGATAGCACACCGAAAGGAGGGGATTGGAAAATCAATCAACACCTTGGGTTTACAAACGTTCAGAAAAGTGCTTGACTCCGGGGCGAAAAATGAGGAAGAAGCGGTGGATCTGTTTCAAAAGCCAATCCGGCTTCGTTTTCCGGAACTGCGCAATAAAGTGCCTTATAAAAAATATTCGATTTATTTCGGAACTGCGCCGGGAATTCAGATGCTTGAATATTTTAATCCGAATATCATCAGACAACGTTTGAACCAATCTAATGGAGGGATGAATCATGAGTGACAAAGAAACGAAAGAGCAGAAGCAAGCAAGAAAGCAATTAAAGAAAGCGGAAAAAGCAAAAGCAAAAGAACAGAAGCAAGCAAGAAATCAATTAAAGAAAGCGGAAAAAGCAAAAGCAAAAGAACAGAAGCACCTCGAGAAACAAGCGCGGAAAAGGGAAAAAAGAAGTACAGAGTAACGAACCGGAAGAAGAGTAGTGGAAAAGGCTGACTCAAAAGGGAAGTGCTTTCCCTAAGAGTCAGCCTTATTTACCATACCCCTTCGTTTGAATACGCTCCGATAGGAGCTTCTCTTACGGGCACGTTATTGTTTTTTTGCTTTTTCTTTCATTTGTTCGACTAAATCCGCTCCAGACTTTATCATTTGTTCACCGGCATATTGTACACCGCTTTTAACGGCCGATATCAATTTCGCTATAGAAATATCGGAGGGTTGATCCGATTTTTTTACAGCCTCCATGATTCTCTTGCCAGTCACATTCGCACCGCCACTAACAGCCTTTGCATAACTGCCGGCGAAACGGAAGAATTCTTGCTTGATTTCGCCAAAAATCCTCGAGAGATCCTGACTACCCTCTGGCATTTGCTCGGCGTCTCTATTTCCGGCTACGGCTTCTTCATGAAGTCGAACCGCCTCAGCCAGTCTTTGCTCAAACGGGGCAGCGATGAGCTCCGGCTCCTGCTCATCATCCAGCATGGGGGCGGAATGAATTTGTACAGTACGCATTTTGTCGTCCATATATAATTTAATCACTGCAACAATTACGCCCACCACAAGAACAAAAGCAATTACACCGCTTAATGTTAGTCCAAGAATAAATAGCATTTTGTCTGCAAATCCCATGTTTTTGGTATTCAATTTCATTCTCACTCCCTCTGTTTTATTATGCTTACCTGCATCGATGCTTTCGGTCATGAAACACGATAAATCAACCTCCGTCTGGAAAGTGCAAGTTCAAGTCTGTTATAATCAACCATTTTGAGTTCAGTATATGTATAGATATCTGCGATTTTGTGGGTTCTCGCACATTGTTCGGATGAATTCCGCTTCAGTCCATTCCGCAGATGCAGAGCTGCACATAAACATATTAAGGAAAGAACTGATAGTGTGGTCGACTGCTCGTGGGATTGTCCAGGACCGGAGCGTTGTTGTTAAACTTATATTGGGAGGAGTAACTATGGATCAAAGTCAAAGTAAACTTGAGTCTGATCACAGGCAAACCGATTCCTCGGAGCTTCCGAACTCCTATCTGAACAAGGAGGAGGAATTGAAGGAAGTAAGCAAAGATCATGCTTATCTTCCTTCAGCTGAGGAAGACAATACTACTATCGAAGAAAATAAATCGGTGGAGATATCGGAGGCAGCTACGGAAGTTGACCCGGAGTGGAGGCAGTTCATCCAGCAAGAACTCGAGAGCATGCGGAACCCGGAAAAAGCGGGGCAGGATCGTACGCACAAAGAGACGTCGTCGCCTCCATCGTTAGATCAAGCCTTAGGTCTCATCATAGAAAAGCTACCCTTCGAACGTTTAATCGATTCAACGATTCGGTTTTTCTTTGAGAAAAGCCAAAGACAAAGCCACAATACGTTTAGCTCAGGCGGTATCCGCGGTGGGAATTCGGCGCATAAACCGGTTCCCGATTTGCCGCAAGTCAAAGATACCTCTAACCAGGCTGGTTTTGGCAACGAAGGGGTAAGTCGTCATGATGCTCCTAGCTCAGTTGAAGCCAAAACTAACGCAGTCACCGACATTGACAATGCACACAGGATTGCCAAAATGGAGAACGCCACAACAACGGAACGACCAAAAGAATCCACTCAACGAGCAACAACAACACAATCGGTCGATGCAAGGGAAGGATACTTTACACTCGGTTCGACAAAAGATGACGTGCGTGCAGTCATGGGAGATCCCGACAACGTACAAAAACTGCTGTCAGAGGAACGTTGGAGTTACGGATTTGACAGCATTACTTTCAGTCAAGCAGAACAAGTTGTAACCTATAACAACATATCGGGAGGGTTGAAAGTTTGGCTTTCGGATCGAAAAAAGGATGCGCCGGCATTTAGTCTTAATTCAGGTGTAAAAAACGTGCTTGATTCTATGGGCACCCCTACTTCGATTATGAAATTATTTAATTGCACACAATGGGGATACGACTTTAACACCATCACATTTAATTCGGATAATCAAGTTATCGCTTACAGCAACATTAGCAATAATTTAAACGTATGGATAGCCGACCGGGATCCTGATGCGCCACCTTTTCAAATTGGTTCGACAAAAGATGAAGTATTGCATGCTATGGGCACTCCCACTTTTGTAGCCAACCTATTTAATTGGCAGAGTTTTGGGTATGGTTTCAGTTCGGTAACCTTCTCAAAGGAGAAAGTCACCAGTTATTCCGATATCTCCAAGAATCTTAAACTTAAAAATCGCACATTCCCGTAACCGTTTTACCATTAAGCGGGCAGAAATCAGCAGTAAACTCGAAACGGATTCAAAGCGGTAAGTATATACGATGTAATTGTATTAAAATGTAAACCACCGGGATGCATCCAGGTAGGCGAAAGCCGACAAGTGAGAATGATAGGCCGATGTGAGACGGCCGGGTGCATCCTACCTCAAATAGCATGATATAGGTATGCTCGGACCACAATATCGAACTTGTTGAGCTTTTTAACCGGGACGATGTTGCTATCTATAATTCGATCCCAACTGCAGAAGGTGCGCTAATGATGGCCATTCAGCATACAGACATCACGATACACGCCTCTCATTGCATGGTGCTTGGTTTCGGTAGAACAGGGTTCACCTTAGCCAGAATGCTTCAAATGTTAGGCGCTGAGGTGAAGGTAGGTGTGCTAACGCTCGATCATTACGCACGCGCCATGGAGATGGGGTTGCATCCTTTTTATACTAAAGAATTACGAGATCAAGTCGTGAATACAGAAATCATCTTCAATACTGTGCCAGACCTGATTATTACACCACATGTTATAGCACATCTTCCACATCGCACAATCATCATCGATTTAGCCTCTAAACCGGGGGGGACAGATTTTCGTTTTGCAGAAAAGAGAGGTATCAAGGCGCTTCTCGCACCGAGTTTACCCGGACTTGTCGCACCCAAAACAGCTGGACTGATCCTAGCAAATACATTATGTCAATTACTCGAAGAACAAGTAGTAAGGGGAGGAACTTTAGAATATATTCCAAGTTGATTTATGTTGATATGTATATTTATACAACTATTTATATATGGCGGAAAAAGCAAACGCACTAGACGTAGGATTTAGTGCACCTATAGAATAAGGCGGTAAGTGGCTCAGTCGTTGATATATAAGGGTTTCTGAGACGTGCTTACCGCACTAATTCATCATCTGTAGCACTAAACCTTGCAATATTGAGCCTAACTTTAGCTGTTGGAAGGGAATCCGGTCTCCGGATTGCAAATGCATGTGAAATCAACCGGCCACTGGTTTTGAATCATGGCACCGGCACATTATAGTGCTACAAGATGTCAAGACAGTTAATTTTAATAATGAAGGTGTGAATTAATGCACAATATCTGTTCTCTTTTAGGTTTAAGAGTCTTGCCTTTTCATTTCGAATTGGAAATGAGGATAAATATTTCCATTTTGTAGTTGTCCACAGGAGAGCATAGCCCAAGCGAAGGCGCGGGAGAAGAACTTCGCTTTTCCTCTGTTATTCACATGTGGATAATAAGATGACTTTACGGTTATACACAGCAGCTGGCGTAAAGTTTTGAAG
>JAQBPR010000174.1 GCA_028287395.1 Bacilli bacterium | reverse complement strand
CATTTCTTGGCTGTTAGCGGCATTGTTATCAGGAGCGTTGAATAGTGGAGATAGAATCCGTGCCAATTTTAATACCGAAAATCAAGAGGAAAGAAAAGCCAGAAGTAAAATGACCGGACAATTATTATTGTTTGGAGTACCTAATCTCTGTGTTTCAGTTATACTGTTTTTCGTATTAAAAAAGTGAATTATTTAGGTTAAGACCGGTCCGTCATTGAACTAACTGGAAATGATAGTTGAGGAGCTTGATACATAATGGCTCCCTTTTCAATTATTACGCTAACGGCAGAATTGCTTAAACAGAAAAAAAGAAAAAACACAATCTTAGAGTAAATTGTGATACGTTTTAATGGGAGAAATGCATCAATAGGAGGTTGAGTTTTGAAGTATATTGTAATAACTATAATTTTTATTTGTGCAATATTCCCGATTTATTATTACATTAAACTCCTTGGATGGAAGAGAAATGAAGGGGAATTTATAAATATCAAAAAGAGTAAGCTTTTATCATATATGCGTCTATATATAGTTAATGTAGTTATCATCGTTCTTTTGTTGGGTACTTTATTATATCTCACTCCAATTGGAAGGGATTTAAGAGACAGCCTAGCAAAACATTTTATAATAACGAGATACCAACCTTATACTTGGATTTTGGTGGGTCATACTAAAGCAGAACTGATGATACAAGAATTGCATCCAATTTGTCCTTACACTCCAGATGAAAAGAAATTGTGTTTATAAATTTATTGTGTTAAAGGAGAACTATACCTTAATGAAAATTAGGAGAAGGCAACAGCAATGGATCGGTGGGCTTTCTTAGCTACCGGGTAGTTTAATGTAATGGATAGTATTAAAATACTGTCCAAAAACATAGATTATTTACAGAAAATATAGCTTCCGATTTGTTTTACTGGTGTATATTTATTGGGTTTTTTAGCGGTATGGGGATTATAATAAAACACAGAACCTTCGGTCGGGTCGGCTCCGGAAATTGCATCTGCTACTGCTCTTCTTCCGGAATCATCTAACATAATTGACCATATCTTCCCATTGTTTATAGAAGAAAATTCTCCAGGCTGAAAAATGATTGCATCCACACTTTTTGGGAAATTGCTGTCCTTTAACCGATTTAGTATCACAGAAGCAATTGCCACCTTAACAATATACGGTTCGGATTTTCCTTCGGCATTAACAAATAATTCTAAAAATTTTATTTCTTTATTAGATAGCGATTTAGGTTCAATTAGAGATGATATTTCTTCTGTTTTATGATTTTGGTTGTAACTAAAACCTACAAGAAAAATGGTTCCAGCTAAGAGGGTTATAAGTAGCTTTAGCATTTACATACACGTCCCCAAATCGTATTTATAAAACCATTATTCACCAAATGATTTGTCGATAAACAGGAACACTAGTTGCATGCATATTTGTTCCTTATTTATCGAACTATCGGAGAACAATTGTTGAAAGGAGTTGCATTTCTAAAGCAACTCCTCTTTGATTTATTTGGGTATTTTGAATAAAATATATTGTAGAAGGGATTTAAGTGAAAGGACGTGTATGAATTGGAGAAAAAAGTACCGGTGAAATTGAATGATCTAATTGGTGAAATTGAAATTCAAATTGATGAGTCCTTTACATATATAAACACTCAGACAGGAGAAATTATTACTTTATCGAGAGAAGAGATGCGAGCGGCAGAAGATGAAGAGCCACTTGAAAAATACCCAGATTGGCAAAGAGAGAACATTGAAAAAGCAATAAAAATTATAGAGGATGAAAATGAAGCTTACCTCGATTTCACACTAAGAAACGAGTTCCACGAGTATGAAATTATAGAAGAATTTATTGGGACAATAAGTGACGCAGAGGTTCGAGAAGAGTTGTTTGGAGCAATTCAAGGAAGAGGAGCATTCAGAAGATTTAAAGACGGGGTCAGAGAACATGACGTAGAAAAACAATGGTATGAATTTAAGGAAAACAAGTTAAAGGAACTAGTTATTGAATGGTGTGGAGAGAATGGACTTGCAATAGAGGAATGAAGTATTATTTGTGCTCCGAGAAATAGGAGTTAATAATGCAAAGAACTGACTATGAAACGGTCAGCTTTTCTTTTTTTGGCTACTCCGATAAACGGGTAGTTATGATTAATAACTTGTCGCACAACCCTTAAACAAAAAGGAGGTAAGGGGTTCTTTTACGAATACATACATTAACAAAACAGTTATTTGCAGAGTTCGCAAACAATACGCTGAAATTACTGCATGATTAAGAAAGAGGGCTAAGTCTATGGAGATAAAAAATATTTCTGATTTTGATTACATTGTTTCAGGAATATCAATAAGAGATATTGAAAAGCAAAGATTTTGTGTATTTGATTTTGAATCAACTGGAATAAACCATGAAACAGAATATATTACTCAAATCGGAGCAATTATCATAGAAAACAATTGCATACAGGAGACAAAAACCTTTAATTCCTATATTAAATCTCCAAAACCAATACAGAAGTGGTTGAACGATTTACTGGGATTTATAATACATATCTAGAGGAGCACCTTTATTACAAGATATTTATAAGGATTTTATTGAATTCACTAGGGACTGTATCTTAGTAACCCATGCAGGATATGAGTTTGATCTGCCATTACTGAGGAATGAATGTACGAGAAATAATTTATCCATGATATTGAATCCATGTTTGGATACGAAAGCTTTGTTTTCGTATCTACATCCAGAAATTAAAGATATTATTTGGACGGACTATTTGATCAAGTATTACAACATTAACGATAAGGATCTTAAAAGACATGATGCATTAGGAGATAGTATACTAATTGGTAGGATTTTTTTAAGATTCGTTGAGGAATTAGAGGCTAGGAACATAAAGGATATCGAATTTATAGATCCAGTAGTGGTAAAGAGATTTCAGATAAGACCTTTATTGTAAGTAGTTCCAGGAAGGCATTAATATCAGCTAACCGTATTCGCGTATGGGGTTAAAGCTCCTAGTTAGTAGGGGGTGTCGAGAAAAAGGATTCAACAGACTTAAGTTATTCCGCTCTCGGAGGATCAAGTGTTGAACATTAATCAGCGAGTAGAGTGCCCAGGCATCCTGCTCACTTTATTAAACTAACGGGCAGTTTAGTGGAGTAAACTGTCGGTTGACAAGAACTTGATGTCATAAATGACAAGAACTTTTTCCCATTCCTGTAGCCCGCAACAATGCTGCAATGTTAAACATAAAACATCGCCTACAAACCTGGCGATGTTTTATGTTTAACGAACTTATTCATTTAGAATTCTAAGCAGACGCCTCAAGTTTGGAAAATCCGAACACAACCTCGGTTTGCAAGCACCGCATTGTTAAGATTAATTCGTTAAGGGCTTTCTTTAACTTGTGATTTTTTCCTTTCATGATAGTCTTCCCATAATGGGCCGATGTATTTTTCTAATGTTTTAACAATAACATCTCTTTGGCTCTCTTTGACATTTCCAATGTCATTTTCAATATCATTTCTGACTCGTATGAGCACAAAT
>JAQBPR010000105.1 GCA_028287395.1 Bacilli bacterium | reverse complement strand
ATCAACTGCACGTGGAGAAAGGCGTTCGGTCGGACTAATAAAGTTTCCCGCAGCATTATTGATCAGCACATCTATGGAGCCATAATGTTGTTCCACTGCATCCACTAGCTCTGTTATTTGCGCAGGATCACGAACGTCACAGCATTTATAAAATACTTCCTTCCCTTCCGTCCCCATCTCTTGAGCGGCTTTTTCCAAAACTTCTTCCCGGCGGCTTGTAATGGCAAGTTTTGCGCCTAATTCCAAAAATCTTTCGCCCATTGCGCGACCAAGTCCAGTACCGCCTCCTGTAATAAGCACAACTTTATCTTTGAGCAATTCCTTATCAAACATTAAAATCACACCCTTTTAATCGCTTGTCTTTTTCTCGATAATCCGAAAAGTTCCCGTGCCAAATGCGCAAAGCTCACCTGCATCATTTCGTGCAAAGGCTTGTGCCGTCACCATTTTACGTGAGATATGCAATATTTCCGCTGTAACGATCAGGCTGCCTGTTTCGATGGGCGCTACGTAGTTCAGATTGAGTGTTGAAGTGACGACACTTTCCTTAGGCTTCGCCGTCATTGCTACGAGTCCCATCGCAGAATCAATGAGCATCGCATGCACACCCCCATGCAATATACCGATTAAATTCAAATGATGCGGCTGTATCCGCACACGAACGACCACGTGGTTATCTTTAAATTCATCCAACTCACATCCGATAAACGTCCAAAATGTGTTTTCAGCCAATTTGTCGAGCTTTCGCAAATATTCATTTACGTTTGAATCTGAATTCATCTTAAGAACCTCCTTTCAACCGCGTTATTCTTTATTCATTTTTTCCGCATCCTCTTCGAGCAGCTTCCTGCGAAGCACTTTGCCGATAATTGTTTTCGGAAGACTGTCGCGAAACTCATAAATCCGCGGAACTTTATAAACCGCGAGCCGCTCTTTACACCAGAGCTTAAGCTCCGCCTCATTCGTAACCGCACCTTCATTCAGCACGATAAATGCCTTGACCGTTTCTCCACGATATGGATCGACCACACCAGCCACAACCGCTTCTTTAATATCCGGATGCTCAAACAAGACTTCTTCCACTTCCCGTGGATATATGTTGTAACCCCCGGCGATGATCAAATCTTTACGGCGATCCAGAATATAAAAGAAGCCTTCCTCATCCATTTTACCTAAATCGCCAGTATATAACCATCCGTCTTTAAAAATCTTTGCGGTTTCATCCGGAAGATTCCAATACCCCTTCATGACCTGAGGCCCACGAACGGCAAGCTCGCCAATCGAACCAAGCGGCAATTCTTCACCCGTTTCAAAATTGTTAATACGGCAATCTGTATCCGGAAAAGGAATGCCAATCGAACCGCTTTTACGCTTATCCCAAATATTATTGGCATGCGTAATAGGTGATGCTTCGGTTAATCCATACCCTTCGATCAGCTTCCCGCCCGTGATGCTTTCGAAGCGTTCCTGTACTTCTAAAGGTAATGATGCTGCCCCACTAATACAAAAATCGATGGAGGATAAATCATATTTATGCAAATCAGGATGGTGAATTAACGAAATATACATCGTCGGTGCACCCGGAAAAATAGTCGGCTTCTGCTTACTGATCGTTTGAAGCACCTTAGTGATTTCAAAACGCGGAATAAGAATCAATGTCCCAGCCATATAAATGGATTGATTTAATAATACCGTAAGGCCAAAAACATGGAAAAAGGGCAGAACTGCCAAATATTTTTCCTTTGTTATATGCGAGCGATAGCACCAAAGTTTGCTTTGAATCGTATTTGCCACCAAGTTGTAATGCGTCAGCATAACGCCTTTAGGCTGTCCGGTTGTCCCTCCGGTGTATTGAATTAACGCTAGATCATTTTCTGCATCAATGGCTGCAGAGCAAGGCAAAGCATGCGATTCCTTTAATAATTTCATGAAAGAGAGAACATCGCTTCCATAGAACACATCACGCTTTATTCCATCTTTTTTCGCTTTCAGCGGATATAAAATACTTTCTGGAAATGGCAGGTAATCCTTAATCGAAGTCACGATCATTTGTTTAACGTCTGTTTTATCCAACACTTTATGCACTCGCTCAAATAAAAGGTCGAGCGTTACGATAACTTTTGCCCCCGAGTCTTTCAACTGATATTCCAGCTCTCTTGGCATATACAGAGGGTTCGTCATCACGACGATGCCCCCAATCATTAATGTGCCAAAATAAGCGATAACCGCTTGGGGACAATTGGGAAGCATCACCGCTACGCGATCACCTTTATGAATACCAAGCGCAAGCAAAGCATTCGCAAAGCGATAAGACGAATCCAGCAAAGTCTTATAGGATACCTTCTTTCTCAAAAAATAGATTGCCGTATGATCCGGATAAGCCGTTGCGGAATCCACTAATAATTGCGCCAAATTGTGCTTTGGATAACCGTAGGTATGCGGTACTTCAAGGGGATAATGTCTAAACCAGGCTTTGTCTGACAAATGAACCACCCCATTCACATGATTTTAACGAACATATTTTTCAGCGGTTATGACTTGAGCCGCAATTTGTCGTTTCAATTCTATGCTGTTTAACGAAGATTTTTTGGTCAGTTTTTTCAAGACAGAGAACTGAGTCCGTAGGGTGTCTCCGGATTCCATGGCCGATAACGCTTCCTTCGCCAATTGTTCAATCTGATCAAACGATTCGTGGACAAATGTTAACGTCATCGCAATCGCATTTTGTGCTTTGGCTTCTCCGGATTTAGCGATGATCTTCTTCGTACGGAATAATGCGCTTTCCATCGCAAAAACGGCGATCATAATATCTGCCATATTGCTCAAAATTTCCTGTTCATGCTCGAGCTTCATTTGATATTTTTGTACAGCTTGGGCGCCGACCATAAGGAATATTTTTTTGGCCATTGCAAGAAGATGTGTTTCCTGATCGAGTGTCCCTTCAAATGACTGACTTGGAATCGGTTGCAGCAGTTCCGCTTGCAGCGCCATTGCCTTCTGCAGCAGCGCTATCTCGCCTTTCATCGCACGCTTGACCAATGTTCCAGGGATCAACAGACGATTGATTTCATTCGTCCCTTCAAAAATCCGGTTAATGCGCGAATCACGGTAAATCCGCTCAATTTTATATTCCTGAATAAAGCCATACCCGCCATGAATTTGGACGCCTTCATCTGCAACAAAATCAAGGGCTTCCGAACCGAATACTTTGTTAATTGAGCATTCCAACGCATATTCCGCGATCGCTTTGGCCGACTGATAACCAACATTAGGGCTCGTATGGTCTACTTCATTCAATCCTTCATCAAAAAGCCCTGCTGTACGATAAACCATACTTTCCAACACATAAGTGCGGGTATTCATCTCTGCGAGTTTTTTGCCGATCAAGGGAAAGGAAGAAATTTTACGGCCAAATTGCATGCGCTCATTCGCATATTTAGCTGACATTTCAAGAGCATCCTTGGAAGCGCCTAGGCAGCCTGCCGCCAATTTGAACCGGCCAATATTTAAAATATTAAATGCAATTAAATGCCCTTTGCCGACTTCCCATAGTAAATTTTCAACCGGTACATGAACATCTTCCAGAATGAGCGGGCAAGTGGACGAGCCTTTAATCCCCATTTTCTTCTCTTCGAGACCGATACTGACGCCTTTCATCGTACGTTCCACAATAAAAGTACTGAACTCCGTACCGTTCACTTTGGCATAAACGATGAAAATATTTGCAAAGCCCGCATTCGTAATAAATTGCTTCGCACCATTTAAAACATAAAATTTACCATCGTCTGTTAATTTCGCTGACGTCTTTGCGCCTAGGGCATCCGAACCGGAGGAAGGCTCTGTTAAGCAGTACGCTGCAGCTTTTTCACCGCTGACCAATGCAGGCAAATATTTTTGCTTTTGCTCTTCTGATCCAAAATACACAATAGGCAGCGTACCAATTCCGACATGTGCACCAACTGTAAGCGCAAAGGAAGCAGCCTTCGTCAGTCTTTCATTGATCAGTGTCGAGCTCACTTTGTCTAAATTCAGGCCCCCGTAAGCTTCAGGCACTTCAGCGCCAAGAAGGCCAAGATCGCCTGCTTTGCGAAGCAATTGCAAGGATAAATCGTAATTTAGCTTCTCGACTTCTTCATCTCTTGGTGTTATTTCGCCAGCGACAAAGTCTTCCGTCGTTTTGGCGATCATGCGATGCTCATCTGTAAAATCCTCCGGTGTCACCATATCCAGAAAATTGATATCTTCGATAATGAAGCTTCCGCCAATAATTTTACTCATCTTTATCGCTCCTTTTAAATTTTTGAGGTTGCCCTAGAAAGTCTGATATCCGGATTCCATGAAAAAATCACATTTTTTTCATTCCATCCTCTCATCATGGACTTTCTCAACATCCTGAAATTATTCCGCGTGTACTTCGAATACGCCGGCTGCGCCCATTCCGCCGCCGATGCACATCGACACGACGCCAATTCCGCCGCCGCGACGGCGCAATTCGTTGATCAGTGTTGTTGTGATTTTTGAACCTGTACAGCCCAGCGGATGGCCTAATGCAATGGCGCCGCCGTTTACATTGACTTTGTCCGGATCGATATGGAGCTGACGGATGATGTGCACGCATTGTGAAGCAAATGCTTCGTTTAGTTCATATAAATCGACATCCTGCAGTGTCAAACCAGCCATTTTCAACGCCTTAGGAATCGCTTCAACGGGTCCAACTCCCATACTATCCGGTTCTACTCCTGCC
>JAQBPR010000096.1 GCA_028287395.1 Bacilli bacterium | reverse complement strand
CATATGGGAGAGGGAACATACCCAGATCCGCTTGCGGATTAGCTGCTAGAATAGGCGGCAGCCCCCAGTTACCCATAATTTCCATTGCCGCTTTACCAGTTGCCATCAATTGAACCATTTGATCATAACTTGTCCCCAGAGGACCTTTGTTAAAGTAACCTTTTGCATCAAGCAATGCGTAATCTTCCATCATTTTCTTCCATGGTGAATTCGCAAATGTCGATTTACCGTCATACATATCTTTATCAAATGTTGGAGCATCTCTATAAATAGCGGATGGCGCCATAGCATAAGGAATGATTTGCGTCACCCAAAGATCCTTTAATCCAAGTGCAAATGGTGTGATTTTAGCTGCCTTAATGGTATCAGCTAATTTCAAAAAATCATTCCAGTTTGTTGGTATAGTAAGGTTCAAATCTTTAAAAATCTTTTTGTTATAAATGACTCCAATTGCATTTTGGTCAAGCGGCAATCCGTATACTTTACCATCTTTGCTTTCCATATCCTTAGCGCCTTGTTGTAATCTGGACACCCATGGTCTGTCTGAAAGATCCATTAAATAACCGGCTTTGACAAAGGGATCCTTCTTAGTACCTGGGAAAATACCAATAATATCGGGTGCGTCACCAGAAGCAAATCGTGTTTTTATTGTTGTTTCATATTGATCTGTGGGAGCGTTTTCATATTCAATCGTAATATTTGAATATTTTTCATGAAACCGTTTATTAATATCCTTTAGCGTTGGACCTGCTTCTGCTTCTAGAAAATGAAACATTTTCAACGTTACAGGTTCACGTTTACTTGTTGTTGAGCTTTTAATCACTGGTGTATCCGTCGATTTACTGCTACAACCTGCTAACGCCATTGACAATGATACGACCGTAGCGAGCGTTGTTGTAATCATTTTTTTTCTTCTAGTCATGAAAATTAACCTCCCACTATATCTTACAGTTCTAATAATACTTGCTATGCTCCTTTTAGAATGTAGAGTCATTCTCCTTTTAGGGTAGGTTCATTTATCTATTTCTCATTTCTTTTTATAATCCTGAGGAGTAACCCCAGACCAGCGTTTAAAGATTTGAC
This sequence comes from Bacilli bacterium, assembly GCA_028287395.1. Taxonomy (GTDB): domain Bacteria; phylum Bacillota; class Bacilli; order Paenibacillales; family NBRC-103111; genus Paenibacillus_AC. Next base: position 1,654 of record JAQBPR010000096.1, on the reverse strand, counting down.
TAAAGAATTTCGAATCCTCGTACCCTACCATTTTACTAATCTCCGATATTTTTTTGTAACCCCCGTTTATAAGCTCTTGCGCTTTATTCATTCTAATCTCCATGAGATATTCAGAGAAATTGCTGCCCGTTTCAGATTTAAACAGCCTTGATAAATAACCAGTACTAAGATGATATTTAACAGCAAAATCCTGAAGATGAATCGTTTCACTGTAATTCTGTTGCACATAGTCCAAGAGTAAGGGAATGATTTGCTTGGGATGGCTTATATCCAATGAATTGCCTGCCATCATTCCGCCAAGCTTTCCTAACAACCATTCTTGAAGCATGCTATAGGAGTCGCAGGATTTGATAAATTCATACATAGAATCCATGCTGAATGATTCCAAATCATTTTTATTAAGATTTAAATTATATTTTAGCGCATAAAAAAAATCAGAAAGGAACACAGAAATTTGTTTCAAATTAATTGCAGCACGATGCAAGCTATCGAGCATCCGACGTAATTCTATATTGAGCTTTGCATAGTCGGACTCTCGTACGTGCAATTCGATTAATCTCACATGATCCCAAACGGTTATTAAATTATGCGATTGAACGATTGGCATAAAAGTAGATATGTCGAGTCGAACTTGATCTTCCAATAATCTCAGACAAATTCGGTAAGAAGCCTCCAAGAATTCCTGATCCTTCTTTAAATGATAAACCGTGTGAACAACCTTCTCATATTTATGGACAAAGTCATGGATAAGATTTACCTTTAGTCGAAGATTGCTTTCCTTTTCTGATTTTTGGACAGGAATCATCACAATCCGGATATGCAGATCCATATCAAAGCATTTCGTATCGTGATGAAATTGAGTATGAAGCCATTCTAAGCATTGTTTCATAGTCAAGTTACTAAGCGCCCACGTATGTTTACTGTTCCAATTTCGCAATAAAACGACACAAACTAACCAATTCCCGCTAAGATTATCTTCATTTTTCGTTTCCTGATTATTATTCAAGCCACGCATCATCCGTGTTAAGGACCAATCCATGGCCCTTTGAATTTTATGCTCTTCTGTAATAACGGAAGCAATCAAACGATTCAAAACCTCGTACAATTCCTTGTCAACAATAGGCTTTAATATATACGCCTTGGCTCCTAATTTAATCGCAGTCCGCGCATATTCAAAATCGTTATAACCACTTAGCATAATCGCCTGCAGTTGTGGATTTATTAATGAAAGCCTTTGCAAGGTTTCCAATCCACTTAATCCGGGCATTCTAATATCAGAAATGATGATATCCGGGGCTGCCTTCAGCGCCCCCTCCAAAGCATCCTCTCCATTCTCATAACATACTATGGTATGTTGTTCAGAGTAAGGCTTCATGATGTGCATTAATTCATCCATGGCAAGCGATTCATCCTCGATTAGAAAAATTCTCATCATTATACCCGTGCCTTTCTATTCAAAATGAAGCGGTAAAGCAAGTCGAATCGTTGTTCCGCCACCCGGTTTATGCAAGAACGAGAGACCATACTTATTTCCATAAATTAAATGCAAACGCTTTTGAATGTTTAATAAAGCAATGCCCATATGCTCCGTTTGTGTATTGGAACTATGAATATCGATTTCTGCAAAGCTCTGATTGAGCAGCTCTTGAGTCTG
>JAQBPR010000073.1 GCA_028287395.1 Bacilli bacterium | reverse complement strand
TATATGTAGGGCGTACAAGTCGACGTTCATGTCGTTTTCCGTGGCCAGGAGGGAGCCGTGAGAGGAAATGGTGCCCAGCATTCGAAAAGTTTTGTATCGATGTTTTGCAATATGCCAGGGATACAGGTCGTGCTTCCCTCCAGTCCACAAGATGCCTACGGCTTATTTAAAACCGCCGTTCGCAACAATAAACCGGTCATTTTTTTGGAGCACAAACTATTGTACCCGATCCGGGACAATGTGGAAGTTGGGTCGGATCAGTTCCTTCACAGTTCCCAAAAAGCGTACCGCATCGCTGCCGTCAACGATACGATGATCATAAGAGAGCGCAATATACATCATCGGGCGATTCTCTATGCGATCGTCATCCATGGCCATTGGGCGTTTTTGAATGGTATGCATACCTAGAATCCCTACCTGGGGCGCGTTCAAAATCGGTGTAGAAAACAATGAGCCGAATACGCCGCCGTTTGTAATTGTGAATGTACCTCCCTGAAGGTCGGTCAGCGCAAGGGAATTAGACCGTGCTTTGTCAGCTAACTCACTGACACGCCGTTCAATCTCAGCAAAACTCAGCCTATCCACTCCGCGCACAACGGGTACGACCAAACCCTCTTTAGCTGCGACGGCAATCCCGATATCATAATATTGTTTGATCACAATTTCTTCCTTATCAATCTCAGCATTTAATAATGGGAATGACTTTAATCCCCCTACGACGGCTTTAACAAAAAAGGACATAAATCCCAGACCCACTTCATGTTTCTCCTGAAATGCCTGCTTTCGACGTTTACGAATATCAAGGATAGCTGTCATATCCACTTCACTAAAAGTTGTAAGCATCGCTGCGGTTCTTTGCGCTTCCACCAGACGTTTAGCAATGGTTAAACGGCGTCGGGACATGCGCTGCCGCTCGATGGGTCTAGCCGAATCGACGTTGTCTTGATTAGTTGCTATTGGTTCTGGCGTTCTTTGACTATTTAAGTCAATTCCTTTTTCTCGCGCCAGCTTACGTAAGGATGGTGAAGCAGTAAAAGCTTTGTCCGGAGTATGATCTGAAGAAGCTGCCGGTTTTTTTTCCTTGGATTCATTTTTTATAGGCATTTCACTAACAGTTGCTTTACCTCGCTCGACTTCATGCGCCGCTGTTGCTGCAATTGTACCCACCGTTTCTCCAACCTTCACCGTTTCCCCTGACTGTTTATTGATTTTATCTAAAACGCCATCTGATTGGGCGGTTATTTCCAAATTGACCTTGTCTGTTTCTAGCTCTAGCAGCAAATCACCGTTTTTCACTACATCGCCCACTTTTTTCATCCAAGAGGAAATCGTTCCTTCTGTGATGGATTCGCCGAGCTCAGGTATTATGATATCCATTTATATATGGCCTCCCTCTAACTATTCGTAATGCCAATAAGTTAATTTGTTGATTTTAAGGCTAGATTAAGTATTTGTTGTTGTTCATTTTTATGAGTGTTCTGGTAACCGCTCGCCGTACTTGAGCTTTCCGGTCGTCCAATATAACGAACGATTGTCCCTTCTGAGGCAATTGCTCGAATACGAGGCTCTATATAAGTCCATGCCCCCATATTTCGTGGTTCTTCTTGCAACCAGACTAGCTCCTTAAGGTGAGGAAAACGTCCTATTATTTTCTTCAATATTTTATCTGGGAAAGGATACAGCTGTTCCACGCGTGCCACATGCAGCCATTTGCAGCTATCTCTAGCCGCTATTGCTTCCTCTAAATCGATAGCAATCTTACCAGAGCACATAATCAGGCGCTCCACCAGTTCCACCTGTTCACCTAATCCCTGTTGTTCCACAACATGGAGAAAGGAACCCTCTGTTAGAGCTACTCCGGTTGAGGCGACTTGCTGATTGCGGATCAAGCTTTTTGGCGCCATCAGAATCAATGGTCGTGCTTGCGCACTTTCAGTATGCGCTGCTTGCCAACGGAGCAGATGAAAATACTGCGCGGCACTTGTCAGATTGGCCACCGTCCAATTGTCATCCGCAGCGGATTGTAAGAAACGTTCCAATCTGGCGCTCGAATGCTCGGGTCCCTGCCCTTCATAGCCATGGGGAAGTAAAAGTACAAGACTTGACTTTTGTGACCATTTGGCCTGACCAGCTGCTATAAATTGATCGATGATAACCTGCGCACTATTAGCGAAATCACCGTACTGTGCCTCCCAAATGACTAAGGTTTCCGGACTAAATACGTTATAACCGTATTCAAAGCCCAACACAGCCGCTTCCGATAACGGGCTGTTATGGATCGCAAAGGATGCAGTAGAATTAGGCATTGTGTGTAGTGGACAAAACTTTTTTCCTGTTATGGGATCGTGAAGCATTAAATTTCGATGAGCGAATGTACCGCGTTCCGAATCCTGTCCAGTCAGACGAATCGGTCTTCCATCCGATAATAAAGTCGCGAAAGCAAGCGTCTCCGCCAATGCCCAATCCACTTTGCCCCCTTCCTCCAACGCATTCACACGGCGCTCCAGAATTTTTTGCAGCTTCGGATATACTTGAAATCCTTCCGAAACATCTTGCAAATGAAGATTGATTTTTCTTAATTGCTCCATAGGCACTGCTGTAACGATTGCCTTATCGTTGTGTTCAAAGGCTCCTTCGTTCCGCTTTCTGTCGTTCTTGGGAGCGATAGGCTGCTTAACCTGTTCATAAGATTCTTCCATTTCTTTTAACACTTCTTGTATCATGTTAGCCGCTATCCCCTCCTGCAGCAGTCCCTCACCTTTCAGCTTATCGGCATAGATGGCACTGACTGTAGGGTGACTCCGCACCTTCTTGTACATAAGAGGTTGTGTCGCCTCTGGATCATCGGATTCGTTATGTCCATAACGGCGATAACCCACCAAATCGATCAGAAAATCCTTATGAAAACGAAGACGGTAGTCAGTGGCCAAACGAACCGCTGCTATACAAGCTTCCGGGTCGTCCGCATTGACATGTACGATTGGAATTTCGAAGCCTTTAGCCAGATCGCTGGCATAGTGAGTAGAGCGGGCATCTGAGCTATCCGTTGTAAAACCGAGACGATTGTTGGTGATAATATGCAAGGTACCGCCATTGCGATAACCCGGTAAATTGTTAAAATTCAACGTTTCGGCTACCACCCCCTCGCCAGGAAAAGCAGCATCGCCATGAATAAGCACTGTTACCGCTTTTTCTAAATTCTGAAGCGGAAAGCCTGGTTTAGTTCTGTCTTCCTGTGCTGCTCTTGTAAATCCTTCTACAATGGGGTTGACGAATTCCAAATGACTTGGATTATTCGCGAGGGTTAACCTTGCTTGCACGGTCTCTCCCTGCTTCACTGCCCGATAAGCGCCTAGATGATATTTTACATCCCCTGTCCAACCATGATTGATCCCCATAGAACCTTCAGAAGGAATCAAATCCTTGTTCGGCGAATGATGGAACTCAGCAAATATAGTGCTGTATGGCTTGCCAAAGACATGTGTGAGCACATTTAGTCTGCCGCGATGAGCCATACCCATGAGAACATCTCTAGCACCTTCGTGAATAAAGCGGTTTACAATTTCATCAAGCATAGGTACAAGCATATCCAAGCCTTCAATCGAAAACCGTTTCTGTCCGACAAAAGTACGATGCAAAAAATGCTCAAATTGTTCGACCTGCAGCAGCCTCTTGAGAAGAGCTGTACGTGTTTCTGTCGATATTGGAGCAAGCGAAGTACCGGATTCCACATACTGGTTGAGCCATTCGCGCTCTTTTTCATCGTGAACATGACTAAATTCATAGGAGAAAGTGGAGGTATAGATCTGCCGCAGCCTTTGAATCGCTTCCCAGCCTGTAATGACATCGACTGGAGCGTTTTCCCAGATCAGCGATGCAGGAATAGCCGACAAACTTACTTCATTAAGCTTATAGGTTTCGGGATCAAGGATTCTTGTATCCGACGGCTTACGCAATCCCAATGGATCGGTATTAGCAGCAAGATGCCCGTAAGTCCGTATATTCCAAACTAACTTTTCAGCAGCAACTACATTTTCCAGCATACTTAAGTTAATTTTTGTAATTGGAGCTTGTTCTTTAGAAAGCCCCTCCTCGGAATCAGTTCTGGATAGAGGTTCACCTAGTTGATTGAAAAGTACCCGAAAGGCTGGCTCTACAGAATCAGGATTGCTTATAAATCGCTCATATTGTTCTTGCATATAACCCAGATTTGGACCCAAGTAAGAAGCCCAAGGATCAAGCTTTGTATTGTCTTTTGTCACAGTCACACCTCTTCACAAGGATAATAAATAATTATTAACCAAAACATGGGTTACTAAAACACATGCAATAATTAGCGCAACCTAATTGACTGATTCACCTAACATGAAATGGTTTATATACCTTGTAGAAAGCATATTAATTTTATTTACTTATGATTCTGCGAAATCGGAAAGGAAGAAATAAGGTAGAGGAGGAAAGAAAATGGAAAGAAATTGTGATTTTTGCGACATTGAATTGCGAGATGATAATGAATCCACTAAATTCCCAGGAGTTTGTAAAGACTGTATTGAAAAAGAGCCCCTTATTGTTGATGAGAATTTACCTCATATTAGTTAAGGGGGTTTTGGATTGAATCGAAACATGGTAACTTTTTCTATCCATTATTTTCTCCACCTTTATTCAAGTTTATAACCTACTCCAAATTAAACATAACTAGAAATAGTCAAACAAATTATCATTTAGGTGTTATGAAAAAGTAAAAGTGCTGCGAAAAAGAATAAGAATAAGCTGCCTTTCCTTAAAAAACAGGAATAGGCAGCTTTATATTTTACAAAGCTTCAATGATGTCGCTGGCCAGAAGCGAGCCAGCGGAATGACGCTTGGCCGCGGCGCGGTCGCCAGCAGCGCCGTGCAAGTAAACGCCGAGGCTTGCTGCCTGCTCGGCGGTAAGCCCTTGTGCCAGCAGGCTGCCAAGCATGCCTGCCAGCACGTCACCCGCACCGGCGGTTGCCATACCGGGGTTGCCCGTCGTGTTCACATACACGACGCCCTCCGGTGTGGCGCACACAGTGTGCGAGCCTTTCAGAATGAGGGTTACACCGTGCTGAACAGCATAGCGGCGCGCATGGCCGATGCGATCCCGCTGCACTTCGTGCACAGGAATACCGAGCAGGCGCGCCATTTCTCCCGGATGCGGGGTAAGGATCACCGAAGCATCTCTTCGCCTCCACGAGGCGAAGTCTGGATCATCGGCGATCATGTTCAACGCATCCGCATCAAGAACAAGCGGGCACTGTGTGCTTTCCCAGATCGTGCGCAGCCACGCACCATCCTGTGGAAATCGCCCCATGCCCGAACCGATAACTAGTGCATCCTTCTTGCGCGCAGGTTCAATTACATCATCTGCTGGAACTTTCGACCAATCTCCCCGTTCTGCATCAGAAGCACCAATAAGCATTAGCTCAGGCAATCGCCCTATCATCGGTTCAACCAAGCTTTTAGGCATAATCCATGATGCTAATCCACAGCCTGAACGCAGCGCTGCATGCGAGTTCATCAGGCCAGCACCGCTCATATGTCTAGTGCCCGCAGCAATCAACACATGACCAAAGGTTCCCTTATGGGAATTTTCACTTCTGGGTAAGGAGGGATCGAGACCAAAGCGATTAAAAAACATCTGCTCATCCATCCAAAACGTACGAATCCCTTCACGGTCAGCAATTGACTGTGGTATGCCAATGGGTCTAACAATGACTTCTCCAGCTATTTCAGCACCCGGATACTGCACTAGCCCATATTTGAGAAAGGCAAGAGCGACAGTAACCGTTGCACGAATACAAGGTTCATATACCGCACCTGTATCCGCATCCAATCCACTCGGAATATCAATAGAGATGATCGGCAACCCGCTCGCATTTATTTCACGAATCATGGATGCATAAGGCTCACGTGGAGCTCCTTTGCTGCCAGTGCCAAGTAATGCATCCACAATGCCGTCATACTGCTGCCACTGAACAGATCCCGCCTTATATATTTGTGACGGAATTCCCATTCGAACGGAAATTTCCTGCTGCAAAATGGCTTCAGTCCTCCGATTTTCGTCATTAGGTTTTTCAACATGCAAATTGTCTTCATTCCACTTTTCTGCAATAACCAAACCAACTTCAAATCCAGCTTCCCGCAAGTGACGCGCGGCTGCACAGCCATCAGCGCCATTGTTACCTTTACCCACAAACACGACCCACCGTTGTTTTTTTGTTTTTACTATTTGCTTGGTTTCATTTTTTATTTCTTCTCGATTTTTTGATTCATTTTTGTTTTCACTAGAATTCTCACAATAAACTTGTACCTCATTAGCTACCTCATGTCCTGCATTTTCTATTAGAGCTGCAGCTGATATTCCAATGACATCCATTATATAACGATCAAGTCTGCGCATTTCCTCAGAATTTACAATAAACAAATAAATCCCCCCTTTTTCTGCAATAATACCTTTTTTATAATAAGAATCTTAGTTATGCATATAGAATGTGTTTACAAGCACCACCCATTACTCCTCGTCGCCATTTTTTGAACACACTCATATAGAAATGTTTCATTTCTTGCACTGAAGGTTAATAGATAATATTCTTACGCTGCTAGTATTTAAATCAGAATCTTAGGAGGAATATATTATGACTGAACAAACAAATGTGTATACAGTAGGTAACATTGTGGAGGCTCGCAATAAAATTGAAGAACTCGAGCGCCAAGGTTATTTAAAAGAAAACATCTATGTCCTAACACATGATAAAGAATGAACCACACAAATCACTGAACAAACAGACGGTCATAAAATAGGTGTTGCTGAAGAAGGCATTCTGACTGCAACCGCTAATTTATTTCGTTCCACTGGCGATGAATTGCGTGCCAAGCTAAGAGCAGTGGGTGTTTCCAAAGAGCATGCGGAGCAGTTGGAAGCTGAAATGGATAAAGGAAAAATCGTCATTCTGACCTGGAGCGGCACAAACTATGATGGAGATAACTTTGATCGGAATATTGCCTATTACGGTTACATCCCGATGATGTAATACAAGGAGGTTAGAAACATGGGAATTAACTACTATTTAACCAAATATAGCGGATCTGAAACGGATCCGCCGCCGGCGGCAACTATCCTCCCTTTACAAGACGAAGCCACTTGGGAGCCCACCAATTCGCTTTTCCTAACAGCTTCATGAGCGCCGGAACGATAATAATTCGGATAATCGTGGCATCGATTAGCACCGCAAGTGCAAGCCCCAGACCAATTCCCTTCATAATCTCAATATCCGTAAAGATAAACGATCCGACAACCACCACCAGAATGAACGCTGCACTAGTGATTAGGCCGCCAGTTTTGGTTAGTCCGAGTGCGGTACTGTGTTCGTTATCCCCTGATCTTCTATATTCCTCCATAATTCTCGATATGAGAAAAACCTCATAATCCATGGAAATTCCAAAAACGATGCAAAATATACTAATTGGCAGCGTGGCGTTCACATACCCAATCGACGTAATATGGAACACATTCGCCAAATATCCATCCTGAAACACCTTTACCACCACACCCAGACTGGCACCTAAGCTCAGTACATTCATGAGTACGGCTTTCAGTGGAAGCAACACCGAGCGAAACGCGAATAGCAGCACTACATACGTTATTCCCATGATAAACACCAAAACTTTCACCATTTGGTCTTGGATACGATCGATGATATCCACCCGATGAGCCGGTCCCCCGGTTATGTTAGCCTGCAAACCATCCAAATCCAGCCTCCGTAACCTTCTAACAAGTAAATCCGTAACTTGATCCTCCGAGTCTGTCTCCGGAACAACTACTAGCAGCGCCGTATGTCCTTTTGCCAGCTTCTGCTGTTCCATTTTCCGCATCAATTGTCCCTCGTGGAATAGAGCAGCAAGGCCTTTATCCGAGTAGGACCCCAGCCCATTTACATAACTTTTGATTGATTTTACACCGGCAGTTTGTTGCACCTTTTCTGCAAATAAACGAACCTTGCGTATGGAATCCTCCTTCCAGACTTCTCCTTCCGTCTGCACCACAATTTGAATAGGATTCATTTCTCTGCTATCATACGTTTTCTTCATGACATCTGAACCAAAACGGGATTCGTAGCTTGGCGGCAGCACCTCCGCGTTGGGCACCCCCAGATTCATCCGCGTTACCGGTGTCATCATGACCACTAGTCCGGAACCAATGACAAGAATAAGAACTACGGGACGTTTCATAACCCCAAAGGCGATTTTATTCCATAATTTTGATGGACCTTTATCTCTAATCACCTTCGGAATTACCCGTAGGGAGTTAATTCGTGGTCCGAGAAGCCCGAGCAAAGCCAGCAACAGCGTATTAGCTACCAGTACGGAAACCGATACGACCAGCACTCCGCCAATACAAAGTGAGTGGAAAAATTTAAGATTAATAAAGAGCATGCCGAATAGACCAATCACCACAGCTATTCCAGAATAGAAGATAGATTTTCCGGCGGTCTGGCAGGTCATCGCAACCGCATCCTGCACCGTGTCTTGTCGCTTTAACTCCTCCCTGAATCGACTAACCATCAGCAGTGCATAATCGATGCCGATGGCCAAGCCTAACATCGTGACTATGTTGGGCAGGAAGTTGGACAAAGAATACTCCCGAGCAATAAAATAAGAGATTCCAAGCGTCATCGTCACGCTCATAACACCGATAATCATAGGAAGGGCGGCACCGACCAACGTCCCGAAAACAATTAGAAGTACCAAGAGTGCAACGGGCAGCCCGATTATGTCCGACTTCATAATATCGCTTTTACTCGCCTGCTGCATGTCGTATAAAATTGCCGTTCCGCCGTTGACGTACAAGTTCATCCCTTGAGGCGGTTTCACGGCTCGTCTCATTTCAGGATAATGCTCAAGCGCCTGCTCCGTATCGAGATTCAAAGAAACAACGACCATCTGTACGCCTTGCTGTCCGGCCGAACGCGAAGCTGCACCGAACGCAATCTCCTTGAAGTATGGCAGTTTCTTAAGCTCATCCAAAGAGTCGATAATGATTTTCTTCTGTTTCTCCTTGGTGAGGTCCAACTTTTCGCTCGTATACACCAAATTTAGTTGTGAAGCTGGAAAATCCAACTGCTCGCTCAACTGCCTGAATCCTACATTGGATTCGCTTCCTTCTGGTGTAAATCCGGTATCCTTGAGCAGCCCCGGCGTTTTTTTGGCCAGCGGTACAAAAAGTACCATTAGTACAAGCCATACGATAAGTACGAACCATCGGTATTTGTACATATTCTGGCCAAAACGCCAAAACCATCCTTTTGTTGCCGCATCCCTCAAATTCCTTCACCCCCTCACATCAAAAAGAACCTGGAATCCAGGTTCATCTAACTGCACTATTTATTTTATTCTCTACAAAAACCGTTCATATTACTCATTTACGTAATCAGTGATTCACCATCCAGTCGGTGTCGTTGGCTTCAACTTCAGATAGACTTTTCAGTACATGCTGCAGTGTTTTGCCTTCAAGAAACGAAAATGTCAATCACTATACTCTCCTTTTCAAGAAAGTAATCGGATTGACAAGGCAATTATATTTTCAGAACAATCTCCACAACGGTTCCTTTGCCCGGCGTGCTTTTGAACGAAATCGCGCCCTGATGGCTTTCGATAATTTTATAGTTTACCATCATGTCCAGCCCTTCGCCGAATTCTCTAGTTGGTTTGGCGAATTCATCCAGCTTGGACAGCTTATGCTTGGGGATCTCCACTCCGCTGTCGCTGAAGCTGATGACTGCGGTTTTACCTGCGGCCACCTTCACTATAACGATCATATTCCCGCCTTGCGGCATGGCATCAATGCCATTGTTGAAAACCATATTGCTTGAGTATGTAGAAAACATAAATTTTCTATTGGTCAAATCGGTTGAATTAGGCTAAGTAAATATTGTAAATCATTTATATTCGTCACATTATCCCCATTATAGTCTCGATTATCGGTACTATTCCACA
>JAQBPR010000025.1 GCA_028287395.1 Bacilli bacterium | reverse complement strand
TCATCATGCACTTGATAAATAAGCTTCCGCAAATCTAATCTTAGCTGCCCCATCCGTTCCTTACCTAGCAAGCCGCTTATTTGCGCTTCTACTTCACGAAATATATCTTCCGTTTTACGGATACAATCCCAGCCTTTCTCGGTTAACTGCACCCATTTAGCCCGATTGTCCTCGTGATGAGTTTGACGGGTAACATAGCCGGATGCTTCAAGGTGGTCGATGATTTGGCTAGCCGCTTGCTTGGTTATCGATAGATGCTCTGCTATTTCGTTTCCCGTACTGCCTCCTTGTGAAAGCAGTTGAAACACAAAGCCATGAACTGGACGAACATCCTCGTAACCGGCTTGAGCCAGATCTTTATGGAGCTTGTCGATAATGACGCGAAATGACATGCCAAGCAGCACAATAAGTTCATAAGTGGAGGGGACTTCATTAGACATATCTAGGCCTGCCTTTTTAAGCGATATTTGGTTTTATTATACCTTATTTATTCTGCAATGAAATAAACACTTTCATAAAGGGCTTGTTTTTGGGATAATAAGTTCAGTAGAAAGAGAATCCTATAAGCAGGTGAAACGAAGTTGCAGAAGAACATCATCCGATCCATCTTTATATTTCTTTTTTTATTTTTTGGTTTTACGACCTTTCGATGTTGGGCTGATACAAACACAGATAGCGTATCCGTTTCCGTTTTTCCAAATCTAATGTATTCCGCGCTGTTTTTTATTTTATTCGCTTTCGTTTATGTGGGCATCATTCGCCAAAATCGACTCGGTCTATGGAAACGTCGCAGCATCAACAGGCTCTTTTTATGCATGCTTGCGGTTGCGGTTTTATTACGATTATATATCGCTAACAAGTTATTTGGACATTCCGATCTGATACATTTTCTACCGATTGCCGCGGACCTTCTTTCCACATGGCTTATTTATCGCTATGCGCTTAAACGCTTGAGAGCGGGAGCTGCGTTCGGTATCGCTTCGTTGTTTGCCTTAAATCCTGCTGTTGTGCTCCATGCTGCAGTTTGGGGGCAAGCAAGCTCATATGTTATATTAATCGTTGTTATTTATGCGGTAAGCCCAGGGAAAAGAATCGCATTAAGTATCGTAGTTGGTTCCTTGTTTGTTTTGCTTGGGGTTTTTGCAGCTTCGGCATCTCGACCCTGGACTTGGGTGCTTACCGTCATTAAACATGTATTTTATACGGACACTTTCGCTACAGGAAATGCTTTCAATTTATTTGCTTTAACAGGCGGTAATGGCTATGCAGATACGGACCGAAGGATGCTGCTTTCTTATAACGAATGGGGAGTTATCCTGATCGCAGCAGCTCTTTCTTTTGCAGGCTATTTATTGTTTCATAAAAGAACACCGATCAACCTGAGCAAAATAATGTTCACTTTACTATTATTAAATGTTTCCGTGTTTGTTCTTGCTCCGCATATGCGGATTTCTTATTTATTTCCTGCCATCCCTCTCGCGCTGATTAGCTACATTCTTTCTAAGGACAGGCGGATTCTCCAGCTTTTTTTAGGGTTTAGCTTGACGCATTATATCAATGTCGGCTATTCCTATTCCTATAGCAAAACAGCGATCCCACTCATAACACATGTCGATGGAATTATGATGGTTACGTCTCTAGCCAATGTAGTTTTACTGATTTATCTGGTGTATGTAGGCTTGGATTTGTTTATCAACAAACGCAAATTGACGCTTGCGCCGTTACAGTTAGAATTAACATCGGAAGAGCCCCGAATCGTGCTTACCCGAAAAGACTGGCTATGGATGGGGGGACTTACCCTTGTCTATGCACTCATTGCTTTCTATAATTTAGGCTCGATGAAATCACCGGAAACGATGTGGAAGCCTGTTAGCGGAGATACGTTTTATGTCGATTTAGGCACAGCCAAAAGCATTGATCGTGTCAATGTTTTTAGTGGAATTGGCGAAGGGAAGTTTACGGTTGAATTTGGCGTAGATTCTGCAAAGAAATGGGAAAATTTAAAAACGGTCGAAACATTATATACGACAGTATTCAAATGGATTAACCAAAAGGTCGATTTTAAAGCGCGTTATGTAAAAATTACAGTCGTCAGTCAAGGCTTTACATTGAATGAAATGGCTTTTTTTGAAAAAGACCAAAAGACGCCGCTTACGATTCAATCCGTGCATTCAGAGGACTCGCTTCCAGCGACGGAAGGTAAGATCGCAAATTTATTTGACGAGCAATCGGCAGCCGTTTATAGATCGACTTTTATGAATGAAACCTATTTTGATGAAATATATCATGCCCGTACGGCATATGAGCATCTGCATCTAATCAAACCATATGAAACCACTCATCCGCCTCTAGGGAAATTGCTGATCATGGTTGGGATCAAAGTGTTTGGCTTAAATCCGTTTGGCTGGCGGGTAGTAGGCACATTATTCGGGGTCGGTATGATCCCGTTGATGTATATTTTCGGCAAACGATTGTTCGGCAAATCGGAGTATGCCTTAGTCAGCGCATTCCTCATGGCTTTCGATTTTATGCATTTTGCCCAAACGCGAATCGCAACGATTGATGTGTATGGTGTGTTTTTCATCATACTGATGTTCTATTACATGCTTCGCTTTTATCAGCTTAGTTTTTATAAAGTGACCTTGAGTAAAACCTTGCGTCCGCTGTTTTTGTCCGGATTATTTTTTGGGATTGGGGCAGCCAGTAAATGGATTGTGATTTATGGCGGAGCGGGGTTAGCGCTTATCTTTGCGCTCACACTATATGATCGCTATCGCGAATATGAAGCGGCGAGAAAATTATTGAATGCATTGGAACAGCCTCCAGATGAATTGCTGCCGGAATATACGCATCAGCAGGAAAAGCTTGAGCTCGCTCAGCACATCGTTCGTGTTTTTCCCAAGCGGACCGTCAAAACCATTGCTTGGTGCTCGTTATTTTTTATTATTATTCCAGTGATCATCTACAGCTTGTCGTTTTTTCCAATCATGGCCGTTCCGGGCGAAGGGCATACAGTGAAGCAGCTTGTGAAGTATCAGGTAGATATGTATGACTATCATAGCAAATTAAAAGCGACGCATCCGTTTTCATCCTCCTGGTGGGAATGGCCGTTAGAAATGCGACCGATATGGTATTATTCGGGTCAAGAGGTTTCCAGCGGAAATGTTTCAAGTATTGCCTCATTTGGCAATCCTGCGATATGGTGGGCGGGTTTGTTCGCTTTGATAGCAACGATTTTTGTGAGCCGGAAGCGTAAGGACAAGGGAATGTTTGTTGTTCTTGTCGCTTATTTCTCACAGTACGTGCCTTGGATGCTGGTTAGCCGATTGACATTTATTTATCATTATTTTGCGATGGTACCCTTTATAATCCTTTGCATTGTGTATATGATGAAGGTATTGCTGGAATATAAATCAACGTATCGCAAATATGCCTATATTTATTTAGCGCTTGTGCTAGGATTGTTTGTGATGTTTTATCCTGTTTTATCGGGTATGGTGGTTAACAAAAACTATGTCGACTATGTACTGCGTTGGTTTGAATCGTGGACGTTTTAGGCGGTTGTTACTCTAGGAGGCAGTATGCTGCAATTCATTAAATTCAATATTGTCGGCTTAGCGAATACCTTGCTGGATTATGGGGTTTTTACTTTGTTAATTTGGCTGGGACTCGAGTCCATCATTATGGCGCAATGTATATCCTACGGACTTGGTATCCTGAATAGTTATTTTTTGAATAAATATTGGACCTTTACACAAAAAGATAAGATTCAGCCGAAGCAAGTCGTTCGTTTCCTCACGTTAAACTGTTGTGGGCTGCTGCTTTCTTTGGGTCTGCTTACCTTATTCACGGATCAATTACATTACAAAGTCCTGCTGGCAAAGCTTTTGGCTACTATTGCAACGATGCTGTTTAATTTTGCAGGGAATAAGCTGTGGGTGTTTCGGGAGCGCGGAACCAAATATTCTTGAATTCAACCCAGCCGAGCGAGTCCAAGGAAATCCCCTTAACAGTGGGGTGATACATTGTCTTTAATTGTTTACAGTATAAGAACAGAATCGCGTTTGTCTCCTTCAGTAACCGTTCTAACGCAATAAACTGCGTTGTACGGTTTTTTTTATCTTCTTCTTGTATAATATTCGCGATAATCTGCTCCATCTGTCCGCCCATTTCTGTACCAACATGCAGAAGCATCGTTTTGTATAAGTCGACAAGTCGCAATTCTGCATCCTTATCCAGCATAATCGCAAATAAGATAAAATCTGCCTGAAGCCGACGTTCACCTTGAAATTGCTCAAGCGGCAATAAAGTGATATTTATTTCGATTCCAACGGATTTACATGCTTTTTGCAATAAAATAGCGTCAGATTCATACTGTGGGATGGTGCAGAGCTCCAACACTTCACCATTATAGCCAGCCGCTTTTAGTGATTCTTTGTTTGAACATGTGTTCCTCGCATCATCTGCATGAGCTCGATCTAGAAACCCCTCCGTCGGATAAATCGCATCTCCGTTAGCTAGGTCTTCAATTATTTCTTGGCGATTAATCGTATGACATAACGCTTGTCGCAGCTTAGCATTTTGCAGCGGTCCGTGCTTTAATAAATTCAGTGTGACGAATTTGCATATTTCTCCACGCTGAACATGATTCCACGATGCTTCCTCCGCATGATCGGGAAGGCGGAAATTATGAATAATCTGAAAGCTTTCCAGGCTTTTGTTATGCTGCTGATCGTACATATCGGGGATATTCCAAATTTCAACCAGATCCAAATGAGCACGGCCTTGAAAATATTGCTGGAAAGCCTCAAGCACGCAAATCGAATCTTCGTTTTTTGCCAGCTTAAACGGACCTGTTCCAATCGGTGCTTTGGCAAAACGTTCCGCTGATTCCCCGCTGTAATTATTCGGAACAATGGCGGTCCGATTCGTACTAAGAAAATGTAAGAAAAGCTCGTTGGGTTCTTTCAGTTCGATTTGCAGGGTTGTTGCATCTAGTGCATGAATGGATTCGATTTGTTTGTGCACCCAGCTATAAAGCGATCTTGTGTTTGCGCTTCGCAGTCGATGGAGTGAAAACTTTACATCCTCGGCGTTCATTTCTCTGCCATTGTGAAAAAGCACGCCCTTGCGTAAAAATAAGGTCCAATTTCTTCGCGAATCGTCCACCTCCCAAGCATGCGCTAAATGCGGTTCAATGGCTTGAGTGAGTGCATTTTGCTGAACAAGGCTATCGAACAGTTGATTGACGATATGCGATTCGCTCGCGTAATTAATGAAGGCGGGATCGAGTGTGTAAAAAGGCTGGCTTAACGGAAAACGCAGGATGTCGAATTTTTTGCGGTCCTTCAGCTCAGCGCGATAACCAAAATAACTGTAAAGCCAATCGTTAAATTGTTCTCGGCTTATGGCGGGCACAGAGGGACGATTTATATATTCCAGCGCACTTTGCAAATCTTTTTTTTCAACGAAATCACGGGCGATTTCTAGAATGAGGTCTTCCGTACGCGTGTTAAAGATTAAAGTTGATTTGTTACCTCTCCCGCGTTTAGGCGACCATTGCAGCCATTTTAACTCTGTCATTCTTTTTAAAATGAGCACGACATTACGGTGTGTGCAATCCAGAATCAACGCCAATTCATCCAAAGTGATCAACGTTTCAGCATCCAAATGGAAATGCTCACGCAAGCGTATATAATGATTGGTCATTTTCATTCATGCTCACTCCCTCGGTAAAAACGAATCCATTAGATCTATTTTATCATGCGCAAATAAAATATGAAATTACTTAAATTAAACTTGCTCTTTTTATTCCTATTTTTTAACGTAAACTATGAATTATGGAGCGAACAAAAGGGAGGACAAACAATTTGTATAGTGAACCGATTATTAAAGTGTGCTTCAGTGTGATTATTGAAAATGGAAGAGGTGAAATTCTGCTTCAATATTGTCCAGAAACTCGCGATTGGCGGCTCCCATCCGATTTAATAAATCGGGGAGAGCACCTAGAGGAAAAAGCGTTAAAGCAAGTAGAGCAGGGAACAGGGCTGCAAGTGAAGGAGCTTGTTCTATATCGGATGTTTTCTGGAAAAGAATTTGCTTTTAGCTATCCGGAGGGGATTCCCGAATATCAGCTAACGGCAATCTATATTGCGAAACGGTTTAATGGAAAACTGCGCATAAACGAAAGAAAATCGCATGAACAGAAATTTTTTTCTTTATATGATTTACCTAATCGTTTTCATGATTCTTCTAAAGAATTTGTCGACCAATATGCGGCAGATCACTTCTGGATCGGAGGCTAAAGGAAATGGCAGGAATTTTACTCTTTGCATTCCTTTGCGGGTTATTGAATCACTATTTGTTTTTTGGTCATGCATTGGGTATTTCTTATCCCTTGTTTGTGGGCGTGTTTTACGCGTTCATTTTCTGGGGGCTTCGGGGACGGATAAAACGGGGGATTGATTTTGAATTTATGCTGCTCATCCCTATTGTTTTACTGTCGCTAACCTACTTTTTATTTGCAAATTTGTCTTTGCAGCTGCTCAATTTTATCGTCATTCCGGTTTTGATCGTGATGCAGACGATGCGGATGGGACATGTAAAACGTCATTTGTGGCACACGATTCCCTATATTGCAGATGTTTTGACACAAATCATTCCACAAAGCCTGCGTCATGTTCCCAAGCCATTTCGGATTGCGAGTGGTCTAATCTATCATCGAACGGAAAATGGCAAAGATAAAACCGTCGTCAAAGTAGCGATTGGTTTACTGATTGCTTTACCTTTATTGTACATGGTAGTGACTTTATTATCCTCAGCAGATACAGTTTTTCAACAACAGGTTTCTGGCTGGACTGATTTTTTTCAGCATATCAACTTTGGGCTTGTTATTTTTCGTGTGATCTGGATTGTGATCATTTCTGTTTATTTGTTTGGTTATTCGTGGGGCTTACTATACCCGCACGAAGCGGGGCATGCTGTTGGACAATTGGGGGATTGGGAGCCCGCTCCGCGGAAAAAAATCTCTTTGGATGCGACGATTGTGCTAACCGTATTAGCTGTCATTAATGTAGTCTATATGCTTTTTACAGTGATTCAGTTTTCTTACTTTTTCGCAGCGGGAAACGGTATATTGCCGGATGGAACGAATTATGCAGAGTATGCGCGGAAAGGCTTTGCGGAACTGGTAGTCGTGACCTTAATCAATTTTAGCTTATTGCTTTGCGTACTCCATGGGGTGCGTTGTGAAAATCGCCGATTGGGAATAGCGCTGAAGGTGATGTTAAGTTTTTTGGTGGGCAGTACGGTTGTGATGCTCATCTCCGCTTATTTAAGATTGTCGCTGTATGAAGAAGTGTATGGCTATACATATACGCGAATATTAGTACATGCCTTTATGATTTTTCTTGGCGTACTGCTAATGCTGTCGTTTATACGAGTTTGGTACGAAGCGCGTTCGTCGTTGCTCAAGCAATTTTTAGTAGTTTCACTTATGGCCTATGTTATATTGAATTATACGAATATCGATGTGCTCATTGCCAAAAATAATTTAGCGCGCTATGAACAATCGGGAAAAATAGATTTAAGCTATCTTCAAGGTCTTTCCGATGATGCCATCCCGGAGCTCGCTTATTTTAATCAAGGAGCGGTACATAAGCCAGCGGGGATGTCTGCGATGCTCCTTGGTAAAAGGGCTGATTTAGCAAGGGAGGATCAAGCTTGGCAAGCATTTAATTTAGCAAAAGAACGCGGCATGAAAGCTTTGAGAAATATACCTTAACCTTAAATATTCATAGCAATACTCTTTAGGTGAGACAAGTATATGGAAAAAGAGCCTAAACTGCAATATACTTAAAATTGCAGCTTTATTAGAATTTTTGAAAAGGAGGAGGTTCATCGAGTGGAAAGCGGGATGCTCTTCGTCAAGCTTACAATTTTATTGTACTGCGTTCTAAGATCCATTCAAAATGATGGGCAAAATAGGACCGCAATCGTATTGTTTATGCTTATTTACATTGTCGTCAATGTAAGTTTATATATGGTGAAACAAAATAAATTTAAAAAGAGTTTACTTTTGATATTGATTCTTTTAATTGGGAGTTTCTTTAAATTTTCCAGCGCTTTGTTTATTTTGCTGCTTCCCATAAGCATTTATGAACTGGTAGTCCTTTTTAGTGAGAACCTGCTGTTAGTAGCTGCGATTTCTGCAATACCTCTATTGTTTCTTGCGAAAATTTTTTGGTTGGATTACTTTTTTGTGGGTGGGTTTAGCTGCCTGACTTATTTTCAATCTTTGAAGTTTTACACGCGAATAGAGAAACTTACTGCCGCTAATGATAAAATGAGAGAAAAAATCCATATGCTTACGGATCAATTAAACAAAGATGTAGAGTATGAGCGGCAAATCAAGTATTCTTTACAGCTGGAGGAACGAAATCATATTGCTCAAGAGATTCACGATAAGCTTGGACATGCCATTGCAGGCAGTTTGCTCCAGCTGGAAGCTGCTAGATTATATATGGACCACAATAAGGAAAAATCGAAAGATATTATTCAGACGGTCATCCACATTTTACGAGAAGGAATGGAAAGCATACGCAGCACTTTAAAAAATATTAAACCGGGCACAGAGCAGCTGGGGATTAATCGGGTTAAGATTTTAATGGAGGAATTTTCAGTGAACCACTTTATGAAAACGTCGGTCAGGCATACTGGAAATATGGAAAGAATCTCTCCTATTCAGTGGAAAATCATTATCAAAAATATAGGTGAATCGTTGACCAATACGATGAAATATGCCAACGCTAGCGCTATAGCGGTTCATATCGAAGTACTGAATAAAGTGGTTAAAGCCGAAATTAAAGATAATGGGACAGGTACTCCTTCTATTATAAAAGGACTTGGCATCCGTGGGATGGAAGAGCGGAGCGGTAATATGGGTGGAAAGATCATTATTGACGGATCGAATGGCTTTTCGGTTATTACACTTTTGCCTTTGGAGGGAGAACTGCATGGGAATTAGGCTTTTGATCGCGGATGATGATCCGATTGTTCGGGAAGGCTTGAGGATGATTCTTGGGATGGATGAGCAGTTTGAAATTGTGGCTTGTGTGGAGAATGGGCTGCAAGCTGTTGAATTTTGCGTGAAGCATCAGGTAGATATTGCGCTTTTGGATGTACGGATGCCGGAAATGAACGGTGTTCAGGCTGTTAAAGAAATCTGCAGTAAAACGAAGACCAAGCCATTAATTTTAACGACATTTGACGACGATGCATTTATTATCGAGGCGATAAGAAATGGTGCCAGGGGATACCTGCTCAAAAGCAATACACCGGAAAAGATCAAAGATGCAATCCGCATGATTCATGGCGGGAATACGGTTATGCAGGACACTGTACTGAATACCTTAATTGAAGGATTGGCCAATAAAGGAAGCAAGCTGGATCGCTCGTTATTCTCGGATCGGGATGTGGAGATCATGGACTTGATCTCAAAGGGGTTATCCAATAAAGAAATCGCGAAAGAACTCTATATAACCGAAGGTACTACTGCGAATTATATTACTTCCATTTTTAACAAAACCGGGCTGGAGCATCGAACACAAATCGCCATATTTTATCTGAATGGCGGCAAAAGATGAGCTTCCTCATATGCAAAAGGTGAGTATTATCAACTTAAAGTGGTGACTTTGTATACTAAAACAAAGTTGCCTTTTTTGCTATGATGAACCTGTGAAGGAGTGATAGTGATGAAAATAGTTCAAGTTGAAGGATTAACTAAAAAATATGGCGATATTGTAGCAGTAGACAATATTTCACTTGGTATTCATGAAGGTGAAATATTTGGGCTTTTAGGGCCCAATGGTGCCGGGAAAAGTACAGCGATTCATATGATCAGCGGTTTGCTTCCGATGGATAAAGGGGCCATTGATATATTGGGCCAAGATATAAGAAAGAACAGTTCTTTTACCAAGAATAATACCGGCATAGTTCCTCAGGATCTTGCGATTTATGAAGACCTTACAGCCTATGAAAACGTGCATTTCTTTGCGGGTCTTTATGGATTAAGAGGCAGCGAGCTAAAGCAAAGGACAGAAGAGGCCTTGGAATTCGTAGGTCTTGCTGACAAAGCTAAAACCTTTCCCAAAGGATTTTCCGGAGGGATGAAAAGAAGATTGAATATTGCATGCGCGATTGCGCATAGACCCAAGCTTATTATTATGGATGAGCCTACCGTTGGGATTGATCCGCAATCGAGAAATCACATTCTGCAGTCGATCAAAAAACTGAATGAGATGGGCTGCACGATCATTTATACAAGCCATTATATGGAAGAGGTCGAGGAAATATGCTCAAGGATCGCTATTATGGATCATGGAAAAGTAATAGCAGAGGGAACCAAGGAAGAGTTAAAGGCTACGATTACCAATACGAATAGTGTCTGGATTACCGTAGATTCGTTCGATAAGGTGCAAGAAAATCAATTGAAGGAAATTAGCGGCGTTTTAAGTGTAGAGCTTGATGAAAATGTAGTGAAAGTTAGCAGTTCATCGGACATTAGCAATTTGGATAAAATCATCCATTACTTCACATCCAATCATATCCCGCTAAGAAACATTGAAAATAAAATCACAAATTTAGAGACTGTATTTCTCATTCTCACCGGCAGGAAGCTGAGAGATTAGGAGAGAGGTGAATCCAATGAATATTTACCGTATTTTTATTATTTCCGTTAAACAACAATTGCGAAATAAAAGCGGCTGGATTATGGGGCTATTGTTTCCCATCGTTTTGATGCTTATATTGGGCACGACCCTCGCTGGGAGCTTTGATCATTCCGCGAAGTATAAGGATATCAATGTCCTGTATAAGAATAGCCCGAATAACACGGCGCTAAGCTTGGCCTTCCAAGGGCTTATTCAGCATGGGAAAGAAATAGGCATCCAATTTACAGCTGCGGAAAACGCACAACAAGGGATCGAAAGCATTGAAAATGGGAAGTACGCAAGCTTTGTGAACGTGGACGAAAATGGGCTGGAGCTTTACAAAAATGAGAATAACGCGCTTAAGGCAGGACTTGTGGAAGCGGCATTGGGTTCCTTTTTGCAAAGATATAAAGCTGTTTCTGAAATTGCGAACGAAACACATACTATTGTTAATAGTACCATGCAGGCAAGTCAGCCGGAAGATCATGTCAAAGTATCGTCCTTAGGGGATCGAAAATTGCCTAAAGCAATGGATTATTATGCCGTCACGATGCTTACCTTTCTAATTATAGCTGCTGCGTTTAATGGAATGGGGGCGATTGATGGGGAGAGAAGTTCGAATACGGCTAGCAGGCTGCTGTGCAGTCCTGTAAAAAAGCATGAAATATTGATCGGAAAAATATTGGGGATGGTATTGTTTACTTTGCTGCAGGCTCTAATCCTTATCGGATTTAGCAAATATATAATGAATGCCTACTGGGGTGTTCATTTGGGGGCTATCCTATTCATCGTGATTCCGGCGATTGTTATGGCGGTAAGCTTCGGTGTAGGATTGGCCTTACTCATCAAGAATGGGATGCTTGTCATGCAAATTTTACAAATGGGCATGAATATATTAATTTTTCTCGGCGGCGGTTATTTCCCTATCGATAAATTAGGGAAAGTGATGCAATCGATATCCAATGTATCCCCTGTAAAATGGATTAACCAAGCGATATTCGGGGTTATTTATAGCGGTGATTTCAGCTCGGCCCAAATCGCAATCCTTCTATGCTTGGTTCTGGCCGTACTATTTATTATCCTTTCATCCATCTCATTTCGCAAGGGGGCGCTAAGATGAACCAAACATTTTGGCTTACACGAAATACTTTAAAAGTAGCGCTGCGCAAAAAGTCAAACTTCTTTTTATTTTTTGTTTTACCCATCTTGTTCATCCTTTTATCTATCGGTATCCACAGTGGCGGAGGCGGGGGTTCCGTAAATATTGGTATTGCAGACAAGGATCAAAGCGCGCTATCGACTGGCATGATTGACGCGATGAGCAAAGAAAATAAATTTAAAATGACCGTTGTTGCTGAAAAGGATAAAGATAAAAAGCTAACCTCGGGTGAATTGGACAGTATCCTGATTATTCCTTCGGGGTTTTCGGATAGTATATATAACAACAGCTCAAATCCAATCGATATTATATCCATCAAAGGCGAAGAAGCAACGGTTTGGATTAAAAATTATGCCAACATCTATGTGCAAAATTTGCTCGATATCGCCAAAGCAGCAGAGGGAAAAAAAGAGGTGTTTCAGAGAATTTATGATCCTTTCCACAAGAATCCGTTGTCCTTAAAAGAAAACAGGGTTCAGAACCAAGCCAAAAGTAAAGGATTAACATCGCAGAGTATCGGGTTTTTAATTATGTTTATCTTATTTGGCGCAGGAAATGTGGCACAACTGATCCTTAATGAAAAAAAGAACCGAACGTATTACCGGATTTGCACAGCTCCGACCAATGCCAAAACCTATCTCGCAGGAAATGTTTTGGCAAACCTGGCCATTATCATCATTCAAATTACGGTCATTTTATTGCTGATCACACAGGTTTTTAATATTCAAACCTACGTCGCTTTTTATCAATTGTTTTTGCTGCTTGCGTGCTTTGGACTTGTAGCTACGGGTCTTGGATTATTGATCGTCGCTTTCTCCGGCAACTCGGATCAAGTCCGTAATTTGCAAATGCTGATTATTGTGCCAAGCAGTCTTCTCTCAGGTTGCCTTTTTCCAGTCGATGCTATGCCAAAGGCAGTCCAGCAAATCGCAGATTTTCTTCCGCAAAGATGGGTCATGAAAGCGATTGAAAGTCTGCAGGAGGGCAATCATTTCGACCAAATCTTTATTCATCTGGTGCTAATCTTAAGCTTTGCTCTTACGTTCTTCGTTTTAGCAGCTTATCGATTTAGCCGGGACGAAAATGTGAAGACCTTTATTTAATTGAAGTTCGCTTCACGTACATTGTGACGAATATGATTAAGGAGCTTTTAGAACGATAGAAAAGACATAGCGATGATGCCGGCCTTTTTCGTTAATTTGCCGGGTCATTGCTGTTTTGCAATTTTTCCGCAACAGAATTCATTTTCTGTGCCATCGATCCAGCTTTATCTCGGCGGTCGTCGATTTTAATCGAGGTAGATACACGCGCTGCTCCACTTTGAAAGGGTACTTCATGCAGTCTGCGTATAACTGCAAACAAATCCGTAAGCGATCCTTCGATAATTGTGCTCATGGCTGTAAGCTCATAATGAATTTGCTCAGGCGCTTGCTCTAATTCTTTTACCAGATCGGCTACATAGCCGCTCAAGCTGGTTGTGGAAGTTCCAATCGGGACGACTGTTATTTCTACGATAGGCATATGGATTCTCCTTTTTTTGGATTGTTAAGCTGCTTGTTGTTACTTATTTTAAGGTAGAGTAATTTGAGAAGCAAATATAGCCAATCTGGTTCCTGATAATGACAAATATAGATCTAAAATAGCCCCTCGCTTGTCAAAAACATGTAAACATGCTAATTTGGGTCATATAGCTGTTAAAAGAGGAGCCTTAGTCGTTATGGAATGGAATACCATGGACCCCCCCAATTTGAATATTGTTGTACCTTGTTATAATGAGGAAGAGGTTATATTAGAAACGATAAAGCAATTAAGCGCTGTACTGAATGGACTTATCCAAGAAGGATTGGTCTCGAATCGCAGTGTTCTACTATTTGTTGATGATGGCAGCCGTGATCGCACCTGGGAGCTCATTGAAGAGAATTATTTAACCAATCCGTTTGTTACTGGACTTAAGCTTGCGCGCAATGTGGGTCATCAAAGTGCATTACTATCCGGACTGATGGCAGCTAAAGAAACAGCGGATTGCGTCATTTCCATTGATGCGGATTTACAAGACGATTTAGGTGCGATTCGCGAGTTTATATTGAAATTTCATGAAGGTGCAGAAATTGTCTATGGTATTCGCGAAAGTCGTTCGAGCGATACATTTTTCAAACGTAATACGGCGTTGGGATTTTATCGTTTGATGGCGAAGATGGGAGCTAATATCGAATACAATCATGCTGATTTTCGTTTGATGAGTAAACGTGCCTTAGAGCAATTGGAAAGATTCAAAGAAGTGAATTTATTTTTACGCGGTATCGTTCCAATGATCGGTTTTAAAACCGCCAAAGTTTATTATAATCGTCATGAGCGCTTTGCTGGTGAATCGAAATATCCATTGAAGAAAATGCTGGCTTTTGCCCTTGACGGCATTACTTCTTTAAGCGTAACCCCGATCCGTTTTGTGACTTTAGCAGGGTTTATTATGTTCTTGGCGAGTTTATTGGCAGGCGTTTATGCCATTATTAGTAAATTATCAGGAAACAGCGTTAGCGGCTGGGCTTCTATTATGGTGTCTGTTTGGTTTATCGGCGGCATTCAACTTGTAAGCTTGGGGCTCATAGGCGAATATATCGGTAAAATCTACAAAGAGGTCAAAAATCGTCCATTATATATCATTGAAAAGCAACTAGAGGCGGCACCCAGAGAGTCGACTGGACAATGAGACGTAAATGGGCAATAGGTTTATGGATCATCGCATTATCGTTTGTTTTAATTTCTTGTTCAGAAATCATTCAGGACAAACCATCCAGCCCGATACAAACAGTAGAAACTACTGCTAAAATTTCAACGCCAACGCCAACGCCAACGCCAACGCCAACTTTAACTCCAACGCCATCACTACCAGCTAAAGCTTATATGATTTGTATTGATCCGGGTCATCAAGCGAAAGCGAATAATGAATTAGAAGCTGAGGGACCCAATTCGAAAGAAATGAAACCTAAGGTATCTTCAGGTACGCAAGGTGTAACCACCAAAAAACCAGAATCTGTTTTAAATTTAGAAGTATCATTACTGCTTAGAGATAAATTACTTGCCGAAGGATATCAAGTGATGATGACAAGAGAAAAGCAGGATGTGAATTTAAGCAACAAAGATCGAGCGGACATTGCTAATAATGCTCATGCTGATATATTCGTGCGAATTCACGCGGATGGCAGCGAATTGCAGAGTATAGACGGAATTTCCGTACAATATCCAGCGGAAAATAGTTCATTTCCAAAAACGATGCTTCAGCCGAGTAAAGATGCGGCAGCAGAGGTGTTGAAAGCGATGTTGGACAAAACTGGGGCCAAATCCAAAGGAATCGTTGCGCGAAGCGATTTATCAGGATTTAATTGGGCCAAGGTCCCGTCGATTTTAGTAGAAATGGGATTCATGACGAATTCTGCTGAAGATGTTCGGATGTCCACTGCAGATTATCAAGATAAGCTCGCGGAGGGGATTAAAAATGGAATTGAACAATGGATTACAAAACGTACTAAATAATCAGTCCTCAAGGAGTTTCTATGTCAATTAAAGCAGTTGTTTTTGATTTTGACGGGCTTATTTTAGACACGGAAAGCAATGAATTTAATTCATATTCGGAAATTTATAAACAGCATGGAGTCGAATTGCCGATAGAGGTTTGGGGACAATGCGTTGGTAAAAATGCTTCTGCATTTGATGTATATGCTTACCTGGAACAGCTAGTCGGCCAATCAGTAGATCGTGAGAAGCTGCATCTTTCTAAGTCAGCTTTGTACGAAAAAAGCATGCTTGAAGCAGAGTTGCGACCTGGAGTGCGTGAGTATTTGCAGAGCGCAAAATTAATGGGGCTGCGAATAGGATTAGCCTCAAGCTCTCCGCGAGTCTGGGTGGAGGGCTATCTGAAGACATACGGGCTTTTAGATCGTTTTGAAACGATACGTACGGCTGACGATGTGGAGATAGTAAAGCCTAATCCGGCACTTTACTTTAAAGCATTAGAAGATTTAAATGTGGATGCGTCAGACGCGATTGCTTTCGAGGACTCGCCTAATGGTGCACTTGCAGCAAAAAGAGCAGGGATGTATTGCGTCATCGTCCCTAATTCAGTAACGCGCCAATTAACGTTCGGTGAAACTGATTTGCGGATTGAATCGATGGAGCAAATGAGCTTGCAGGAAGTTATTGTTCACTTAGGTACCCAACGATAATTTATTTTCGCCGCTGTTGAATACTTCAATGAATTTCTCGTCTTGTTGAGACATGGCAATTCACCTATTCTCCATATTTTGTTTCGCAGTTAAACGCTGCGTACGGTCCACAATCTGTCCCAAATGATATCCTGTATGCTCGACCAAATGATATAATCCGTACATGTTAAAATTTGCTTCTGCTTGGATAGATCCTAATGATTCAGCCCAGCTTTCAAATACACGGGTTACGTTTTTTTACTCCTCATCCATTTCCACTTCGTAGGAACATTGGAACAATTCTACTCCAGGCTGCTTCACTCCTAAGCTAGTAACGGTAAAACCAACATTCCGATAAAAATCAATAGCGTCTTCATCTGTGACAGCATGGATGACCGCGGGCTGCTTTAATTCAATTAATTCTAAAATAATACCTCTCCCATAACCATTTCCGCGACTCTCAGGATCAACGGCGAGATGTTTAATTTCAATATGGTTATCCTTGTGCATCGCGTAACCAACGATTCCAATAATGTCATTAGCTTCTTCATAACCTAATAATTCTAGATTAGAGTCTGCTTTATAGGCAGCGATTTCAATCTCCGTGTTTTCGGGATCAGGGAATACGGAATAGGAAAACAGTTCTTTAATCGGCTCTTCATCAATCTTATTTTTAATATCAATCAACATGAAATAACACTCATCCTTTCTCAACTAATCTTGTTCTGATTAATGCAGTAATAATCATTGCTATTATCGCTCCATACATTGCAGAGGACATATCATGCTGTGTATCCCATGGATCGCCCTGAAGTCCAAGAAATATGTCGCCTTGCCCCGGTGAAACAATATTCGCCACCCACATTTCAATTAATTCATAAAAAGCGCCCATGGAGAGAATAACAAGCACCGTTAATACATAGGCCCAAATCTTAGAAACGCTTACTACTCTGCGGAGGAATTCAAATCCGGGATAGGAAATAAGTAACCCAAAGGAGAAATGAACAACACGGTCAAAATTATCACGAGGATAACTAGACAAGCTTGACAGCCATTTATCATAAGGGACCACATAGTTATAATGAGCTCCAAAAGTATGTAACATCATAAAAACGGCTATCCAAAAATAAGAAGCATTCGAAAATTTGAAATAACGATAAGTAAAAATCAAGAGGCTTACAAAAAAAACGATCAATAGATTTTCTAGAAACCAATCAAAACGACCTGTCGGTGATATAGCTAATAAAATGGAAAATAAAGCATAAACGAAAAGCAACAGCTGTAAAAATTTATTTTGTTTGAAATTTTTAATTTCAGCTTCATTCGTTACCCTTTTCTTTTCTTGATTATGCGCTAATACTGACAAAGTTACCATTCCCCCAGGATAAGATTTAAAGTAAGTTATGATTCCTTACATAAGGAATGGCTAAATCCATACTTCCTTAAGTTTCGACATATTCTAAAATTTTCCTGCAATAAAGGCCGATGACTTGACTTCTGCTTAATGTATCAAAGTGTTAAATAAGGGGCCGATGCTTGCTTAGCTGAGAATAAGCGGATCTATTCATAATGGTAAATTGAATGAAGTTCAGTATCCCATGCTTTTCCTCATCACTAAGCTGATGTATTAGCTTGAGAAATTCTTCATTCCATGTAAGGGGTTCTTTAACCTCTTCATTTTCTTTTTCGAAATCAGATGCTAACCGTATACGAGTCGGACTTGGACCTAAACCTAGAAGCAGCCAATCAGTACTTGCTCCGAAATATTCCATAACAGATATTAACGTATCTGCAGATGGCTTATTATGGTTACTCTCTATATCACTTAATCTGCCTTGAGATAAACCTATTGCGCGTGCAAAATCTAGCTGATTGATTCCCGCTAGCTTTCGGAGATATTTGAACCTTTTTCCGATTGTCTCCATACGGTTCTTCCTTCCTTTTATATTAAAATATTAAAAATATAAATAATGTGATAATCTCCAAAAAATATCTGTTAAGGTAATTAAAATGTTGACTATATCTTAAAACAGATATAATATGAGTGCAGGGCAATTAAATATTATAGAAAATAGAAATAATCATGAAATAGAAATCTTAAATTGCTCGAATGAGCATGAACCATTGAGGGTTCGAAAAATTGAGAAAACAGAAGCATACATTGACTGAGTTTGGCATTTCAGTCAAGAAAGCGCTGCTTGATCGCAAAATATTGCAAAAAGAGTTTTGTAAGTATGTAAGGATTCCCGAAAACCGCTTTACGGAAATTCTTTACGGCATTAGACCGGGAAAACGTTATCGAGAACTGATTTCACAAGAACTCGACATTAATGAAGATCCGCTTATGAATTAATATTACATACATATTTTGTTTATTTCTCATCGCTCACTCTATTTCCATTTTAATCCTTTGAATCATAATATTCACTGTTTTTTTTGGAGTTGATATTGATGTTTATTTCAGTATAGGCATAAACATCTAATCTTTGATCATTTGCTTCGAAAATGTAATGTATTATTTCTAAAATCTTTTTTGCTTTATTTACATTATACGAATGAAAAAGGGAAATTGTTTTATTTATTTATTCATTAGATTTTGTAGCAACAGGTATAGTTTAACAGGAATTTAGTCATGGTCAAAAAGGTGTTTTTAAAATCAGGGGAAGCATCAATGAGATTCTATAAAACATTTTCCTCATGTTCTTAAAGAAACCGCGATCGACAAAATGATCATTTCATTAAGGCATGAGCTTTACATAAACGTTATAGCAGAAGGAGGAAGCAAACGAATAGTATTTATATGCTTATTTAAAGAAAATGTAATAGAGCATAAGGCTACCTAATAAGCCTTACTCTACTACATGGGAGAAACAATTCAATTGCTTCCAACAAACTAGATAAAGGGAGTGTTTTAGATGAAATTAAATATTCGGACAAAATTGTTGGGCAGTTTTTTAATCATAGTGGCTTTACTTGCTGCAATCAGTTTAATTTCAATGAATAAGATGAGTACGATGGGTAGCGAATCAGGGAACATACGAGATAACACTATCCCCGGGTTAGAAAACTCAGGGTCTTTACAGTCAAATCTTTTTAAACTCAGTGGGGATTTATTGAAGCTTCTTGTGGAAACAGACGATGTTCAAAATGGCAATCTTCAAAAAAATATTGAGCAGGATCAAGTGAAACTTACAGAAGTTGTAAAGACTTATGAAACGCTCCCCCTAGCAACTGACGAAAAATTGGTTCTAGATACGTTTAAAAAAAGCATCGAAACCTATGAAGCTAAAATTCCCGATATTGTCCAATTGGCATTGAAAAACGATAATATTAATGGCTATAAGCTCATGACTGCTTCACTTCCCGATTTGCAAAAAGCGATTGATGCAGCGGACGAATTGGTTGTGAAGAATGATAAAGAGGCACAAACAAGCATTGATACGATTCTAACTAACTATACATCAGGACGTACTGTTATCATCATCTGTGCTGTTGTCGCTGTTATTATTGCCGTCACGCTTGCTCTAATCATCTCACAGGGCATCGTCGGTTCCGTATCGAGATTGCTATCACTAATGGTCAAGATAGCGAGTGGAGATCTTAGAGAAAATATACATATTAAAAGTCGCGACGAATTTGGCAGGCTTGCTGCTGCTGTCAATGAAATGATTGCAAGCTTAAGGAAATTGATTGGCGCGACGATTGAATCAGCTCAAAATGTTGCATCTGCCTCGCAAGAAATTTCAGCTACAACCGAGCAAATTGCCAGCGGTAGTGAATCCCAAGCGCAAGCAGCGCAGTCAATGAATGAGCTCACGCAAGATCTTGTGAGAGCGATTGATGACGTTGCGAAAAATGCGGAGCAGGTTTCAGAGTTATCCAGACAAACCAAGCAGGGCGCAGAGGATGGCGGCAAAGCAGTTAAGGATTCCAGCCTTGGCATGAATAAATTATCGGAAAAAATGGAGCTTCTTGAACAGGATTCACAAAAGATTGGTGAAATTATTGAAGTCATTGACGAAATAGCGGAACAGACGAATCTCCTTGCATTAAATGCTGCGATCGAGGCTGCTCGAGCAGGGGAGCAAGGGCGCGGTTTTGCCGTCGTTGCGGATGAGGTTCGCAAGCTTGCGGAACGAAGCAGTGAAGCGACAAAGCAAATTGCCCATATCATTCGCGGGATGCAGCAAAATACGGTGTTAAGTGTCCAAGCGGTGAGTGAGGCTTCATCGTTATCGGATAAGACCGGGGTATTGATCGAAGGCATTGTTATTCTTGTGAACGAATCGACACAACAAATTACCGGCATTGCGGCAGCGTGTGAGCAGCAATCGGCACAATCAAATGAAGTGCTTCGTTCCATTGAGTCGATAGCGGCAGCAAGTCAAGAGTCGGCAGCGGCTGCGGAAGAAACCGCTTCGTCTTCTCAAATGCTGGCTAAATTAGCTGATGAATTGAACTACTCTGTTTCCACATTCAAAGTGTAAGGTAGGGATGTAAATGCTGGTAGCTAACCCAGATCAATATATCGTAACTCGCCTTGGAAACGAGCGACATGCATTTAATATTCATGATATCAATGAAATTATTAAAATGGAGCATATCACGGAATTGCCCAACAGCAAGCCTTATATCAAAGGGGTCATCAATTTGCGCGGCAAGATCGTGCCTATAGTGAGTATGTGCAGGAGATTCGGTATTCCTGAAACGCCTATTGGAAAACTAACGCGCATCGTCGTCGTGCAATTCCAGCATGAGGGAACTGGAATCATTGTGGATGCAGTAGATAAAGTGACCTCTTTCAATGATATTCAGCCCCCTCCGGAAACAAATGAGACATTTAGTGCTCAGTTTATTGATGGTATAGGACAAAATCAAGATGGACTGGTAAGTATTCTTAACATTGATCGCTTGTTTGGCGAAGCATAAAGGTAACTGGGGGTGAAGGACCATGGTTGAATCTCACAATTCCGCTTATTTAGGTGTTTTTTTGGATGAAATGGACGAGCAACTGCAATATTTGGATGATGCTTTGTTATCGCTTGAAAGCAATGGAGCAAAGGACGATACCATCGAAAAAATTTTTCGTGCAGCCCATACCTTAAAAGGCTCTTCCGCGGCAATGGGATTCGAAAGGCTGAAAGAGCTTACCCATCAAATGGAAAGTGTGTTTGATTTGTTACGGAACGGACATCTGCAAGCAACCTCGGAATTATTTAATATCATTTTTGATTGTGTTGATTACATTAAACAGCTTCGTCAATCCATTCTTGGTGGAGTCATGCTCGAAAATGATACACAGTCTCTATTGCAGCGATTGGAAGAAGTTCGAATTTATGCTGATGGTTATTCATCTGCTTCGAAAGATACTTCACCTGAAAACGTTGCACATAAGAATGCGTCCGCATTAATTATGGCCTTTAATGAAGAGCAGAAACAAAGGATACAAGACGCACTTGCAAGCGGATATAATGCTTGGGCTATTTATATTCGATTGTCTATGGCAGAACATATGAAATATGTGCGGGCAACGCTCGTGCATAATAAATTAAAGGAACAAGGTGAAATTGTTTGTTTCTCCCCGGAGTTGGAGCTGTCAGAAAAAGAAGAATCATTATATGAAAATATAAATTGTGCGCTTATTACGAAAGCTAAGCATGAAGAGGTCATTCAAACGATTAATCAGATTTCCCAGATTGATACGTTTGATATCCAAAGCATCACATTGCAGAATTTAGCTGCCTTCGATGAAGAATCAACAATCGATGTAATCGATCACGTACCGAGTGATGAAACGGAAATAAAAAGGTCAGTTGAAATGGAAACGAAGGCGCATGCGCAGGTATCGCATACTGTGCGAGTCGATGTGGAACGTTTAGAGGGCTTGCTTAATTTAGTCGGCGAATTGATCATCGATAATACAAGACTTCGTGATGTCCGTAATAAATTAAATGAACAATTCAAAAACAATGGAAATATCGTGCTGATGAATGACATTGCCAATCATTTGGATAGAGTTATTGGTGATCTGCAGGATGGCATGATGAAGACTCGTATGCTGCCGATCGAGCATTTATTTGGGCGTTTTCCACGCTTAATTCGCGATTTGGCACAAAAAGCGAATAAAGAGATTGAATTAATCATTGAAGGAAAAGATACGGAATTGGATCGTACCTTGATTGAGGAATTAAGTGATCCCCTCATTCATATTCTGCGAAATTCAGCCGATCATGGTCTTGAGAATCCCGAAGAGCGTGAACGCTTAGGGAAATCCCGCAAAGGAGTCATTTTACTCAAGGCAAGCCATCAAGGGAATATGATCGTCATTACCATAGCCGATGATGGACGAGGCATAGATACAGATAAAGTCAAGGAAATGACTTTGCGCAAAGGATATGCAACCGAAGAGGAAATTGCTCGAATGACGGAAAAAGAGCTGATTTTTCTTATTTTTCGTTCGGGTTTCTCCACGGCAAACCAAGTTACGGATTTATCTGGACGAGGCGTTGGCATGGACATAGTGAAGTCGCATATAGAAAAGATAAATGGTGTAATTGATATTGAAACAACAAGGAATGAAGGCACTGTATTCACGATAAAATTGCCTTTGACACTGGCTATTATACAGTCGCTGCTTATAAAGCTTGGAACGACTACATTTGCCATTCCTTTGGTTAATGTCATTGAAATTTTTCGCTTGCAAGCAGCTGATGTGCGCTTAATACAAGGGAAAGAGGTCTGTATGTTTCGGGAAAAGGTCCTGCCGCTGGTTCGTTTGCATAGTAAACTGAATGTGCAGCAAGATATAGAACAAAAGAAGGATCGCTTGTTCGTCGTCATTGCAGGCTTTGCTGATAAACGCGTCTGCTTAGTGGTTGATCAAACGATAGGTAATCAAGAGATTGTGATCAAACCACTTGGGAAATATGTAGGAAACGTGCCTTATATCGCAGGATCGACTATTCTTGGAGATGGTCATGTCGCGCATATTTTAGATGTTGGAGCCATCGCCCGAGAGGCAGGGGCTTCCTATGAGAATAAACTATTAGATTATAGAGAGGAAGCTCAACTTGAAGCCAGGAATAAAAAATATGTAACTTTTCAATTAGCCGACACCATATTCGGACTTCATATCAATAAGGTGAAGGAAATTATCCCTGTGCCCGTTATCCATTCACTCGTATCCGTTTCAGCATATGTTCTGGGTATGATTAATTTAAGAGGCATTTTGTTGCCTGTATATGATTTAAGGCACAGCTTAGGTATGGCTCCGACAAGCACCTCTTCAAAGTCTCGTATTATAGTTTGTGAGGTTTTGGGTCACGAGGTAGGTCTGATGGTAGACAAAGTTTCGGAAGTGACTCGATTCTCTGATACTGAATTTGAAGATTCGCCGAATCATGTATTGCGACAAGCAGATTTTGTCGACGGAATTTACAAAAAAGATCAGCAATTTATAATTTTACTCAACCTAGAGGCGATAGTAAGGCTGGAATCAGAAAACTTGTTATATGCGCATTAATTTCTAAAATATGTAACCAATTTCTAGATGGTCATCAAAATCGTGAAACTGGGGGGATTTAATATTCATGTTTAATCAAACCTATGATGACGTAAGCGAATTTGTGTACAAACATAAATTAACACGTCTACAAGGTGGAATTTTTTGTTTAATTGCATTGAATGGTTATAGCAATCAACAAATTGCTACACATTGCATGATCAGTGAAAAAACTGTAAAAAACCATATTGTCAACATTATGAACAAAATAGGCGCGAGATCGGTTAGAAAGCTGCTCTCTTTAATGATATTAGAGATGATGCCCCTTGGGATAAGCGGAAAATTAAACGGTGCGGTAGAGCCGCTGAGTCCGTTTATTAGAGCCAATGAGATGATAATTTCCGCATCAGCGAACCTGATTCGTATAATGTATTTTCAATTATTTGGCATAGATCTCATCTGGATATTTCGCTGATTTTCCCACGTACCCAAAGGGGCTGTCTCAAAAGTAGATTTATCCACTTTTGAGACAGCCCCTTAAGGTTTTTTTAACGTCCCAGCAGGGATTCGAACCCCGGACCGACGCCTTAGAAGAGCGTTGCTCTATCCAGCTGAGCTACTGAGACACATAAGTTTTGGAGCATTTTGCTACTGATTATACAGGCGGCATCTGAGAAGCATGAGTAATAATATCATAGAGGAAAAAGAAAATCAACCGCTTATTTTTAACAGATCCCTTTGCATTTTGCTGCTTAAAAGGCTACCATCGAACTTAAAGGGATGCATCAACTTAGATTAGAGGTGGAGATCACATTGGCAGAAAACCCTATAGATAACGTTATTCTTTTGCCGAAAACAATCGATTTTTATCAGATCGAGATTACGCGTATGCTTGAAATGGAACGATATGAGGAAGCAATGGAACTGCTGCGTTTTTTGGGACGTTGTAACAGCGGTGACGCAAGAACGGATGAAGAGTGGAGAGCGCTCTTAGCGTGGCTGGAAACTATGCAGCCAGGTAAATCAGCTGACGACCCAGTGGAAGAGGAAGAAGAAACCGAAGCAGACCTGTTTCGTCAGCATTTGCGGATGAAAACGGAAAATGAGCCGGAATATACAACGCAATTGCTTGAAATGCTGCGGCCTGAAGTGACTCCAGACATGCAATTGCTTTCGTTAGAGCAGCTAGCCTACTTGGAAGAACCGGTTCAGCTTGAAGGCAAAGGTGTGACGGAAAGTCTCGTAGAATGGCTGCAGAATTCAACGGTCACGCCATGGGTGCAATTTAAAGCGCTGCAAACCCTTAAGATTCGCGGATTCAACGGTCAAATTCGGGTTTTAAAGCTAGGTGTACCGCTCACTATTGACGTTGCAAGAGTACCGTTAGAAATGAAGCAGTATCCATTAGAGTTCATTGCTATTTTAAATAAATTACAACAAGTTGCCGAGGTGAATGAGCCTACGTTGGTTTATTTTGCCGAACAAATTTGGGAGCAGTTCCTAGCTTATATTTATGGAACCGCAACATATGAGCAATTGGAGAATTTGGATCGCGCTTTAACTAATGTTTGGGCAGCAGCTTTGCATTGTGTGCTTGCGGATGTGTTATCCGGGACGGTGAACGAAATAGAAATTCAACAGCTTTATGAAATCACGTCCGACTTAAAACTGCAAATGAAGCAAGCATATCAAACGGTTCGCAGTTTTGCAGACACATTTCCGTTCGCCTTGAAATGAAAACAAGTTGTGATATAATAGAATGGTTATAATTCGAACCGTGAAAAAAAGATCGGTACATTTTTGGAGGGGAAGGCATAAAATGAAAGCAAGCTGGGAAAAAATAGAGAAGAACCAAGGGGTTCTTACAATTGAGGTAGAAGCGGATCAAGTCTCCGTAGGGTTAGACAAAGCTTTTAAGAAAGTATCGGCAAAAGCTAACATTCCGGGTTTCCGCAAAGGGAAAGTGCCGCGTTCAATTTTTGAAGCCAAATTTGGTGTGGAAAGTCTGTACCAAGATGCATTGGACATTCTACTGCCTGAAGCTTATATGCAAGCGGTTAAAGAAACTGGCATTGATCCTATTGACCGTCCTGAAGTCGATGTACAGCAAATGGCCAAGGGACAACCGCTACAATTTACCGCTACAGTGGAAGTGAAACCGGAAGTGCGGTTAGGCGCTTATAAAGGAATTGAAGTGTCCGCATCATCAAACGCAGTAAGTGCAGAAGAATTGGATGCCGAGTTGACCAAACTCCAGCAAAGACATGCCGAGCTGCTTGTCATCGATGAAGGACAAGCTGAGAACGGTGATTCGACAATTATTGATTTTGAAGGCTTTGTCGATGGCATTGCGTTTGATGGTGGCAAAGGCGAGAAATATACGCTTGAGTTAGGCTCGAATAGCTTCATCCCTGGCTTTGAAGCGCAAATCGTGGGCATGGGTATTGGCGATGATAAAGACATTGAAGTCACTTTTCCTGAAGACTACCAATCGGATGATTTAAAGGGCAAAGCTGCCGTTTTCAAAGTGAAATTGCACGAAATTAAGCGTAAAAATTTGCCTGCATTGGATGACGAATTTGCTAAAGACGTTAGCGAGTTCGATACATTGGATGAATTTAAAGCGGATTTAACTAAACGTTTGGAAGAGAAAAATGAGCAAGCTGCACAACGCGATAAAGAAAATCAGATCGTTGATCAAATTTCCGCTGCTGCTGAAGTAGATGTTCCTAAGGTTATGATTGAAGCGGAAGTAGAGCAGATGTTGACTGATTTTGAGAACCGTCTGAAATCGCAAGGGATGACAATGGAAATGTACTATCAATTCTCCGCACAGAATGAAGATGTGCTTAAAACGCAAATGCAAGGCGATGCTGAGAAGCGCGTTCGTAATAACCTTGTGCTTGAAGCAGTGGCTAAAGCAGAGAACATCGAAATTTCTGAAACGGAATTGGATGAGGAATTAGAGAAAATGGCTCAAACCTACAAACGTTCGGTGGATGAAATACGTACTATTTTAGCTGCCAATGGCAATCTTGAGAGCATGAAGTCTGAATTGGTTGTCAAAAAAACAATTGATTTCTTGCTTGAAAACAGTAAAGCTGCTGCACCTGTAGCGAAATAAATAGAATGAAAGGCACGTTCTGAACGTGCCTTTCATTTTACGAAAAACATCGTGTTGGCGGAAAAATGACATTGCATCGCAAACATGATAAAATTAAAAAACAGCTATTTTGTAGCTGCAAATGAAGAGGTAAAGGGGTTGGTTATATGAATCTAATACCTATGGTTGTAGAACAAGAAGCACGCGGCGAGAGGTCTTACGACATTTACTCGCGATTGCTTAAGGACCGCATTATCTTTATCGGAGATGCGATTGACGATGATGTAGCCAATCTGGTCATCGCACAGCTATTGTTTTTATCTGCACAAGACGCCGAAAAGGATATTCACTTGTATATTAATTCTCCGGGCGGATCCGTAACTGCCGGTATGGGGATTTATGATACGATGCAATTTATTAAGCCTGATGTTTCGACGATATGTGTTGGAATGGCAGCAAGTATGGGATCGTTATTGCTTACAGCAGGAGCTAAAGGCAAACGCTTCGCACTGCCGAATAGCGAAGTAATGATTCATCAACCGTTGGGTGGGGTAAGAGGCCAAGCAACCGATATTAAAATTCATGCGGATTGGATCAATCGGACAAAGCAGAAACTCAACCAAATTTATGTAGAACGCACAGGACAACTTTATGAAAAAATCGAACATGATACAGATAGAGATAACTTTATGAGCGCTGAAGAGGCGAAAGCTTACGGTTTGATCGATCAGGTGATCGCTCGTATCGATGCGAAATAAAAAGGAGTGATCCGATGTTTAAGTTTAATGAAGAAAAAGGGCAATTGAAATGTTCCTTTTGCGGTAAATCGCAGGACCAAGTACGCAAGCTCGTTGCGGGTCCGGGTGTATATATTTGTGATGAGTGCATTGAGCTTTGTACGGAAATTGTTGAAGAAGAGCTGGGGCATGAAGAAGAATTAGACTTGAAGGATGTACCCAAGCCTAAAGATATTCGCTCGATATTGGATCAATATGTCATAGGACAGGAACAAGCAAAGAAGTCATTGTCCGTTGCGGTATATAACCACTATAAGCGAATTAATTCGCAGAATAAGCTGGAGGACGTCGAACTGCAAAAGAGTAACATTTTGCTGTTAGGTCCAACAGGAAGCGGTAAAACGCTGCTTGCGCAAACATTAGCCAAAATTTTGAATGTTCCATTTGCTATTGCTGATGCAACTTCGTTGACAGAAGCGGGTTATGTAGGCGAGGATGTCGAGAATATTCTTTTGAAGCTGATTCAAGCTGCGGATTATGATGTGGAAAAGGCGGAGCGCGGCATCATCTATATTGATGAAATCGACAAAGTGGCACGCAAATCGGAAAACCCTTCGATTACCCGTGACGTTTCTGGAGAAGGCGTACAGCAAGCATTACTGAAAATTCTCGAAGGTACTGTTGCCTCTGTTCCGCCGCAGGGTGGACGCAAGCATCC
This sequence comes from Bacilli bacterium, assembly GCA_028287395.1. Classification (GTDB taxonomy): domain Bacteria; phylum Bacillota; class Bacilli; order Paenibacillales; family NBRC-103111; genus Paenibacillus_AC. The sequence goes on along the minus strand of JAQBPR010000025.1, from coordinate 23,878 downwards.
GCACCAAGAATTTATTCAAATTGATACAACGAATATTTTATTCCTTTGCGGCGGGGCATTTGATGGCTTGGAATCGATTATTAAACGCAGAATCGGTAAAAAAGTGATCGGCTTCAGCAACGAAGGTCATAAAATTGATTTAAAGCCAGGCGAATACTTGTCGATGGTACTGCCAGAAGATTTGCTGAGATTCGGGCTTATTCCTGAATTTGTCGGACGTTTGCCGGTTATCTCTTCTCTGGAGCCTTTAGACGAAAATGCCTTGATGCGTATTCTTTCCGAGCCAAAGAATGCTTTGGTTAAGCAGTACCAGAAGCTGCTGGAAATGGATAATGTCTCGTTGGAATTTAATCAGGAAGCGTTGGAGGCTATTGCCAAAGAAGCGATTAAACGCAATACGGGAGCGCGTGGTTTAAGAGCCATTATCGAAGCGATTATGCTCGATGTGATGTTTGATATTCCTTCACGTACCGACGTAACCAATTGCTTGGTAACCAAAGAGGTCGTCTTGGACAAAGTTACGCCTCAGCTAACGCTTAAAGAAGGCAAAGAAGCTAAAGAGATTAAAGAAGTAAAAGAACCAAAAGAAAGCGCCAAGAAGAAAGAAGAAAGCGCCTAATTAAAAATATACGGTCCAAACGATTCCTCCAATTCGGCATGCTCCCATACAGGGAAGGTCGAAACGGAGGATGTTTGGTGTCATGGGAGAGAGAAATTTATGTTTCTACGTTCGGAGACAGTACCAGTAAAAGTAGGTAACTTAACTATTGGTGGCAGCAATGAGGTCATTATACAAAGTATGTGTACGACGAAAACGGCTGATGTTGCTGCAACGGTTGCAGAAATTCATCGGTTGGAAGAAGCAGGCTGCCAGCTGGTACGCGTTACAGTGAACAATAATGAAGCAGCCGATGCAATCAAGGAAATAAAAAGACAGATTTCGATTCCCTTGGTGGCAGACATTCATTTTGATCATCGTCTTGCGCTGACAGCGATTAAAAATGGCATTGACAAAGTAAGAATTAATCCAGGTAATATTGGTAAACGAGATAAGGTTGAAGCAGTGGTTCGCGCCTGCAAGGAGCGTGGAATTCCGATCCGAATTGGGGTCAATGCAGGCTCGTTAGAAAAGCATTTACTAGACAAATATAGTTATCCAACTCCTGATGCCATGGTAGAGAGCGCTCTATTTCATATTGGAATATTGGAAGAGCTTGATTTTAAAGATATTATCGTTTCCTTAAAGGCATCTGACGTTCCGATGGCGATTGCAGCTTATACAAAGGCGGCAGCGAGCTTCAAATACCCTCTGCACTTGGGTATAACTGAATCGGGAACACTTTATTCGGGAACGATTAAAAGCTCGGCAGGCTTAGGAGCCTTACTTGCTCAAGGTATTGGGTCGACGGTGCGGATTTCATTGAGCGCAGACCCCGTAGAGGAAGTAAAAGCAGCACGCGAGCTGCTCAAGGTATTCGGACTCATTTCTAATGCGGCGACATTGATTTCTTGCCCGACCTGCGGACGTTTGGACATTGATTTATTTTCGATTGCTAACGAGGTAGAAGATTATATCTCTAAGATCAAGGTACCGATTAAGGTATCGGTGCTAGGCTGTGCAGTAAATGGTCCGGGTGAGGCTAGAGAGGCCGACATCGGTATAGCGGGGGCAAGAGGCGAAGGGATGCTGTTTCGTTACGGAGAAATGATTCGTAAAGTGCCGGAAGCAGAACTATTAAGCGAATTGAAGAAAGAGATAGATATTATTGTCAAGCATTTCGAACTGACAGGTGCTATACCAGGACGAAAGTTAAAGGAGAATGCTTGAATGAAAAAAGTACACGTTGGCTTGATTGGCTATGGCTTTTCCGGACAATTTTTCCATGGTCCCTTCTTAAAAACTTTAGCAGGCTTTGAATGTGCTAAAATTGTCTCCTCTAATCCTGAAAAGGTGAAAAAAGATTTTCCTGGTGTTGAAATTGTAACGGATGTCGAGCAATTACTAGCGGATCCTAACATTGACTTAGTTATTGTTACTACACCTAATACAACGCATTATCCATATGCTAAGCAAGCTTTGCTGGCGGGGAAGCATGTTGTCGTTGAGAAGCCTTTTGTTAACCACTCTAAGGATGCTGAAGAGTTGATTGAAATCGCTTCACAAAATAAAAAAGTTTTAACGGTTTTTCAGAACAGACGCTGGGACAATGATTTTTTGACCGTAAAAGCAGTTATGGAATCGGGTGCATTAGGTGAAATTTATTGCTTCGAATCGCATTATGATCGGTATAAGCCAGAAGTTACTCCACGTTGGAGAGAACAAAATTTAGCGGGCTCCGGAATGCTTTATGACCTGGGTGCTCATTTAATTGATCAAGCTTTGCATCTTTTCGGGCTTCCTGAAAGCGTTTTAGGGGACATATTTGCCCAAAGAGAAAATGGCGTTGTCGATGATTATTTTCATATTGTACTCGGGTATGGAAAATTACGAGTGATTCTGCATTCAAGCATGATTGTCAAACATAGCGGCCCGAGATTTCAAGTGCATGGAAGTAAAGGAAGCTTTATTAAATGTGGTTTGGATTCGCAGGAGGATGCTTTAAAACAGGGGAAAGTACCTGGAGATGCCTTATGGGGAAGAGACCATGAGCACAATTATGGTGAATTAACCATGAATGTAGGCGGGCTTACGTTAAAAAGTAAAATTGAAACTATTCCAGGCTCTTATGAATCTTTTTATAACGGACTTTACGAGTCTATTACGGAGAACAAGCCTGCACCGGTAAGCGCAACAGATGCATTGAATACGATTCGTGTGATTGAAGCTGTAAAATTAAGCAGCCAAGAAAAAAGAACCATATCTTTTTAAGAGAAGAGGTGACTTCACCAACGCCGCAAATGGAAGATCATGAATGTGTAATTAAATGAGTTTAATTAAATGGGAGTACTGTAAAGTATTCTCTTTTTCCTTTTTATTATGGTATATTAAAATGAATTTGATATATTTAACTTAGAAGGGTGGCTTGGATTTATATAATGAACAGGATGTCATTTAAATTAAAGCTTGGAATGATGGTTTGCTTTTGTTTATTTATTTGCTTAACCCTTGCTTTTACAGGAACGATAAATATATCAAACGCATCCGATAATGCCGCAATGATTACTACGGCATCACGGACAAGACTCATTTGGTGGTCGCTTTTATTTATTGCGTTTTTTTTAGTGGTTTATCGGAATTTGCTTCTGAAGCAACGATTGGCTTTTTCTAAATCCGAATCAAATATTGTCTTTATTGCATTATTATGTGTTGCTGCTTTTCTCCGCTTGCTTATTGCTCCAAGTATAATAGGCTTCTCTTCCGACATTGTCAGCTTTGTGGCATGGTCGCAGGATGTCGCACAAAATGGAATTTCACATTTCTACGGTCACCCGGATAAACTGGCAGATTATCCTCCTGGATATATGTATGTACTTTATATTTTAGCCAAGTGGGCTCACGCAATCGGTATCGAATATCCCTCGCAAGGCACGCTGATTCTCTATAAATTACCTGCGATGCTTGCTGATCTTGTCTGTACTTATCTGATATTCTCGGTATCAAGAAAATATATTGCACCTGCTGCTGCCATCGCACTGGCTGCGCTTTATGCGTTTAATCCGGCCATTATTTTGAATTCAGCAGCGTGGGGTCAGATCGATTCGTTTTTTATGCTATTCATTTTGTTGGCTATCATGATGCTTGTTAAAGGCAAAGTACCGCTTTCTACTGCTTTGTTTGCCCTTGCAGTCCTTATAAAGCCACAGGCGCTTATGTTCGGGCCCCTGCTTTTGTTTGTATTTATTCGTATTCGTCAAGATATTAAGACCATTGCTTTAAGTGTAGTCGCTGGTTTATTAGTGATTGTGCTTGTTCCGCTTCCTTTTATGATTCATCAAATCCACGGGCCTTTATCGATCATTGATTTGTATAAAAATACGTTGGGCTCCTATAACTATGCTACTTTAAATGCATACAATTTAATTGCGTTAGTAGGCGGTAACTGGCAGCCTGTGTCGAATAAGATTTTGTTTATCTCTTATACCATGTGGAGCTATTTTCTAATTGCCGCAAGCTTGGTTTATTGCGGGTTTCTATATTTTAAGAGTAAAGCGAATGATGCTAAGCTGTATTGGATTGCCTTCTTTTTTATGACAGCGGTATTTATGGTAATGGTTAAGATGCATGAACGCTACTTATTTTACGCTCTGTTACCTGGATTGATGAGCTGTATTTATTTTAAAGATCGCCGTATTTTGCTTTTATTTTTCGGATTTAGCTTAACCCATTTTTTCAATACGGATGAAGTGCTTGCCAATAACATAGCGAATATCGTTACATTTAATCGTCATGGAGTATTGTTAGTGATCACATCTTTAGCCAATACTTTATTGTTTATTTATATGATTAAAGTGAGTTGGGATATCTTAATAAGAAATAAGCTGCAGCCTTTTGCAGAGATTAAGCCAATGTCTACATCGACAAACAAAGGTCGTCTAGGCCATAAAGAGAGGACGGGGAAGTAAAATCGGCGCGAAAAGGTATACGGTCCAGACAAATGAGAAACATGAATTAGAGTCTGATGTAAAATTGAATAAAAAAGATTACCGATTGATTTTTGCGTTAGTTATTGTTTATTCCATCTTTGCATTGGTTAATTTAGGCTCGTTGAAAGCGCCGGAAACTTTCTGGCAGCCTGCGACAGCCGGAGAAAGCTTTTATGCGGATTTGGGTACAAATCAAACGATCAAAAAGGTTAACAGCTTTGCTGGTCCTGGGGATGGAAGCTTTAAGGTTGAATTTTCTAACGATCTAAAGAATTGGCACGATGCCCAATCGATTAAACGCGATTATGGGAATGTATTCGCGTGGAGCACTCTGAACCTCACTGTTAATGCGCAATATGTCAAAGTTACAGCAGAGAATCCAGGCTTTCGCTTAAACGAGATTGCTTTATATGGGGACAAGATTGATAAACCGCTGCCTGTCCAAATTGTGGTGCCGGGCGTCAAGAGCAAGCAAACCAAAGGGAAGCCTTCCTATGTATTTGATGAAGCGGATCAGGCCGCATATCAGCCATCTTATTTGAATGGCACCTATTTCGATGAGATTTATCATGCAAGAACAGCCTATGAACAGCTGCATCAAATTGAACCCTTTGAAAGCACTCACCCGCCATTAGGTAAAATTATTATTGGTTTGGGAACGAGCATATTTGGGATGAATCCTTTTGGCTGGCGGATTATGGGTACATTATTAGGAATTGCAATGATTCCAATTCTTTATAAGTTTGGCAAAGTGTTGTTTAAGAAAACGGAGTATGCTTTTATTGGGGCCTTTTTATTGACGTTTGATTTTATGCACTTTGTGCAAACGCGTATTGCAACCATTGATGTGTACGGTGTTTTCTTCATTATTTTGATGTATTACTATATGTATCGTTTTAATCAATTAAACTTTTATAAAATTTCGCTGCGTAAAACTCTCGTACCCTTAGCGCTTTCCGGTTTATTTTTCGGCTTAGGTGCTGCAAGTAAGTGGACTGGTATTTATGCAGGCGCGGGGCTGGCTGTGCTCTTTTTCCTTACCTTATATGAAAGATATAGAGAGTATGCACAAGCGAAAAGACGGTTGGTTACCAAACATATTGTCAAAAAAGATGATGCTGTGCAAAGCAACTATCGGTATATTATCGATGTCTTCCCTTTAGCGGCAACAAAGACCATAGCTTGGTGTGCACTGTTTTTCATTGCCGTACCCGCAGTAATCTATGTACTGTCTTACATCCCATTCATGATGGTTCCAGGACCCGGACATGGCTTGCATGATGTGCTTACATACCAACAGCATATGTATGATTATCACAAAAACCTCAAGGCAACGCACCCATTTTCATCAACCTGGTGGCAGTGGCCAATCATGGAAAAACCGTTATGGTATTATGGCGGACAAGTACCTACAGGCAAAACATCTGTAATTGTTGCGCTAGGTAACCCGGCCGTTTGGTGGGTGGGGATTCCAGCCATCTTTAGTACACTATGGATTGGTTTACGGAAAAAGGACAAAGTTGTGTTGTTTTTATTTGTTGCAATGTGCGCCAACTATTTGCCTTGGGTATTAGTACCGCGTTTAACCTTCATTTATCATTACTTTGCGATGGTTCCATTTATGATTTTTTGTATTGTTTATGTGATTAAGCACATGAAAGAGACTTCCTCAGACCCAGCGATTAATTATTTGCTCTACTGGTATTTAGGTCTCGTTTTATTATTATTTCTAATGTTTTATCCGATTTTGTCGGGCGCGGTTGTAAATGCTTCTTATGTAACCAATTATTTGAAATGGTTCAGCTCGTGGATCTTTTAAATTTTGTATTATAGGGTAACCATTTGTGTGTTCTCACACAAATGGTTACCCTTATTATTTTTGTGATGAACCCTAATGCCTGATGAAATGTCTAATTTATAATACAGCCTGAAAGGATGTTTTCAAACATGATAAAATACCGTACTGCATGGACAGCTATGACTATCGTTCTGTTAATGATGTATTCCGTCGGGTGCGCCAAAGATAATATGGATCCGAATACAGATGTTACACCGACTCTTCAAGTAGAATCGCCAGCCGTTTCAGCATCAAGCTCACCTGTTATTCCATCGCCAACACCCATTATTCCTTCTATACCTAAAGTTACTCCTAGCCCCACAGTAACACCTATTGCTCATCTATCGGATTCTTTAAGCATATCTACCGTTGTATTCACGCAGAAGGGGGAAGGTTGGGTAGGGGGAAATGGCTTTCTCAAGCATACTAAGGACGGAGGTAAATCATGGAGCAGTTATTATGAAGGAACGGATACCGTGCTGGATCTTATTTTTTTGAATAATGGAACAGGTTGGATGAAACAGTTAAATCAGAATGACGGCAAAGTAAATTTATATTATACGGTGGATAGCGGAGTGCATTGGGAAAAGAAGTTTGAGATAGAATATAACGATACGCTTCTATTTCTAAATAACACTATGGGCTTTGTCGGTAATAGACTCACTCAAAATGGCGGAAAAACGTGGAAAGTATTATCCTTACCAGTAAATGCAGTAGGTAATGTATATTTCTCTAACGAGAAGGTCGGTTGGATTTTTACGTATCAGGATGATAAATTTTTTGTTGAACGCACTATGGATGGTGGGCAAACGTGGAAATCAGTGTATGAACGCTACAGCAAGGGCGGAATAATGAATGCGCTTATTCGCTCATCCGGACCGCTTGATGCTTGGGTCGAAGTAATAGGCGGTGTGGGGATGAATCAAGCGGCCTATTCATTATTCCATACATCCGACGGAGGAGCGAAATGGACTTCAGTTTTAGCTCATTCGAGTGCGGGCGGCGGAATTGCCCCGGGTTTTGCTACAGAAAAAAATGCCGAAGCGTCGGGTCCAGGAGCTTATCCGGGTACTTTAATTGCACTTAGTTCGAAAACCGCTTTTTTATCAGGGTCATGTTCTCCTTGCGGCGACAACGGGGAAGCGACCATTGGCTGGACCAAAGACGGCGGTAAGACTTGGATAGAAGCACAACAAAAGTTATCCGGTCAGGGCAGTGCAATTTCATTTTTAAGCGAAAATGAGGGCTGGCTTGCGTCTTCAAATACCATTTATATCACTAAAAACGGCGGCGAAAATTGGAATGTGTTATATACGTTCAAATAAGCAAATTTCGTATAAGCGAGTTGGCTTGGTCCAGGAGCAATCACGACTTAAGATGACCCCTTAGGGGTTATTTGATTTTGCGTAAATATTGATCAACCGCGGCACCGATGGCAGCTGCTATTTGTTTCTGACCGTTTATTTCAGTAAGGCGTTTGCGATCGGAGTCATTTGAAATATAACCCATTTCCAAAATCACTGCAGGGCTTGTCACATATTTTAACAAATAAAACCGTTTTCCATAGATAGGTAAATCAGGAGACGTATCATTTCCATATAGCGGTTTTAAATGCTGTAATAAGAGGTGGGCCAATAGAATGCTGTGTTCATTTTTTTGATGCAGCGTTAACGGTCCGCTTTTCTTTTTGTTTGCGGACCAGTTGACGTGTAGACTGATCAACAGCTTTGGTTTTAACTGATTGGCTATTTCTTTGCGCTGGGCAAGATCGCGAATATGGCGTGAACGAATTTTTAACCAACGATTATCGTCACTTAATGCGTAATCGCCGATTCGGTCAAGAACAACGTGATATCCTTGCGCAGACAATTGCTTGTACAATACTTTGCCCATTTGCAGATTGATGTCTTTTTCTAAAAGATCTTCATATCCTGTCCCGCCGTCTAAACCTCCGTGACCTACATCAATTAATATATCTGGGGGAACATGTATTGGGACGTCCTGCGTAAACAATAAAGCCAGACATAAACTCCATTTGGCCAATATCATAGAAGAACCTCCTAAACATAGCGTTTTGTGAAAAAGACGATTATAGCTCCGAATGCAAGGCAATACTAGTCATAGTATGCTTACGTTGCCGGCTGGTTATTATAAATTCGGCAATCTGTGCAAACGCTGACGAAGTCCGAGGAGGTTTTTTATGAGTTTGAGTATTGTTTTGATGGTGATTCAATTATTTTTCGCTGTCGTGATTGGCATGTATTTTTGGAATTTATTACGCAATCAACAGACGAACCGTTCTGCCTTGGATAAGGAATCCCGCAAGGAAATGGAAAAAATGCGTAAGCTGCGTTCCATTACTTTAAGCAAGCCGCTTGCAGAACGGACTCGTCCTTCTACAATGAACGATATAGTCGGCCAAGTGGAGGGTTTACGCGCATTGAAGGCGGCTATTTGCGGACCAAATCCGCAGCATGTGATCATTTACGGTCCTCCAGGTGTTGGTAAAACCGCTGCAGCGAGAGTTGTCTTGGAAGAAGCGAAAAAAAATGCGGTCTCACCTTTTCGTGCGGAAGCTAAGTTTACAGAAATCGATGCGACAACCGCGCGCTTTGATGAACGCGGCATTGCCGACCCATTAATCGGATCGGTACATGACCCTATTTATCAAGGGGCGGGAGCGATGGGAGTTGCGGGTATACCGCAGCCAAAACAAGGTGCAGTTACGAAGGCGCATGGCGGAATATTGTTCATTGACGAAATAGGTGAACTGCATCCGATCCAGATGAATAAACTGCTTAAAGTATTAGAGGATCGGAAAGTGATTCTCGAAAGTGCTTATTACAATTCGGAAGACACGAATATACCTAGCTACATCCATGATATTTTTCAGAATGGACTTCCTGCCGATTTCCGTTTAATAGGTGCGACCACACGTACACCCCAGGAGATTCCACCGGCGATTCGCTCTCGCTGCATGGAAATTTATTTTCGCCCTTTGCTGCCAGATGAAATCGGTCAAATCGCAGTGCATGCGATACGGAAAATAGGCTTTCCTGACAGTAATGCAGCTGTTGAAATTATCAAACGCTATGCAACTAATGGACGCGAAGCGGTTAATGTGATTCAGCTTGCTGCTGGCTTAGCTTTGACAGATCAACGAACGGAATTAACGGCCGCAGATGTGGAATGGGTAGTTAACAGCAGTCAAATTCCGCCTCGTCCGGAACGGAAAATTCCACAGGAGCCGCGCATTGGTTTTGTAAATGGTCTAGCTGTATACGGTCCTAATTTGGGTACCTTGTTAGAAATTGAAGTTACAGCTAATAAAGCGGACAAACCAGGTAAAGGTACATTCATGGTGACGGGGGTCGTAGATGAAGAAGAAATTGCCGGCGGTTCGCGAACATTGCGAAGAAAAAGCATGGCGCGTGGTTCTGTTGAAAATGTATTGACTGTCTTGAAGCGATTAGGGATGAAACCGAATGATTATGATTTGCATATCAATTTCCCTGGCGGGGCACCTATCGATGGTCCTTCAGCGGGGATTTCCATGGCGACAGCGATTGCGTCTGCGATTCGGCAAATTCCGATCGATAATAAATTGGCGATGACCGGAGAAGTTAGTATTCATGGTAAAGTGAAGCCGATTGGCGGTGTGGTTGCCAAGGTAGAAGCGGCTTTTCAAGCAGGAGCGACAACGGTGATCATTCCAAAAGAAAATTGGCAAAGCATCTTCACAGGCTTGCAAGGTGTTCGTGTTATAGCTGTCGATACGATTGAGGAAGTGCTTGAAGTAGCATTTGGAAGCTCAAGCAGTGAAATTGTTTTGAATATCCCAAGTATGAATGAAACGCTCATTGCTTCCCCCACTTCCCACGAATTGGTGTTTTGATTTTACATTTGTTAAAATGAAGCTACATCATTATTGCTAACGGGCAAAGGGGATGGTTTGCCTGTTAGCAGTATTACAGGAATGATTATGGAGGTGTTCAAGGATGGGAACCAATAAGTCGAAGTTCAGACGAATGCCTTTGCTGCCTTTAAGGGGTTTGCTTGTTTACCCAAGTATGGTTTTGCATTTGGACGTAGGTCGCGAAAAATCAGTGAAAGCATTAGAAAAAGCGATGGTGGATGATGGTTTGATCCTGCTTTGCTCGCAATCTGAAGTAAATATTGAAGAACCTACAGTGGAAGACATTTATCGTGTCGGTACAGTGGCTAAGGTAAGGCAAATGCTAAAGCTGCCTAATGGAACGATACGTGTATTAGTTGAAGGAACGATCCGTGCGGAAGTAACGGAATTTTTAGTGAATGAAGAATATTATGAAGTCAATATAAAAGAACTGCCTGAACAAGAAATTAGCGATCCGGAAACTGATGCTTTAATGCGCACAGTGCTTACTCAATTCGAGCACTATATTAATTTGTCAAAAAAGGTGACGCCGGAGACGTTGGCAGCGGTATCGGATATCGAGGAACCAGGTCGATTGGCAGATGTTATTTGCAGTCATTTGGCTTTGAAAATTAAAGATAAGCAAGAAATATTGGAAACCATTGACGTGCGTGAAAGATTAGAGAAGCTGCTGGATATTCTTCACAACGAACGTGAAGTATTGGAATTAGAACGAAAAATAAGTCAACGCGTCAAAAAGCAAATGGAAAAAACGCAAAAAGAATATTATCTTCGTGAGCAGATGAAGGCAATTCAAAAGGAATTGGGCGAAAAAGAAGGACGCGCAGGAGAAGTCGAGGAATTGCGTAACCAATTAGAAACGATTGAAGTCCCTGAAAAAGTGCGTGAAAAAATCGAGAAAGAAATCGATCGTTTGGAGAAAATGCCTGCGGCTTCCGCCGAGGGCGGTGTCATTCGTAATTATATTGATTGGCTGCTTAGTTTACCTTGGATAAAACAAACAGACGATGATCTGGATATAGAAAAAGCGGAACAAATTTTAAATGAAGATCATTATGGTTTGGAGAAGCCAAAGGAAAGGGTATTGGAATATTTGGCTGTGCAGAAGCTGGTGCAAAAGCTGAAAGGGCCGATATTGTGTTTAGTTGGACCACCAGGAGTGGGTAAAACGTCGATTGCCCGCTCTATTGCGCGTTCATTGGGCAGGGAATTTATTCGCGTCTCACTTGGCGGAGTACGTGACGAAGCAGAAATTAGAGGTCATCGTCGCACTTATGTCGGGGCAATGCCTGGACGAATTATTCAAGGGATGAAAAATGCAGGAGCAAGTAATCCGGTTTTTCTTTTAGATGAAATTGATAAAATGGCGATGGACTTCCGCGGTGATCCTTCTTCCGCATTGCTTGAAGTGCTTGATCCGGAGCAAAACAGTACTTTCAGCGATCACTTTATAGAAATACCATTTGATCTTTCAAAAGTCATGTTCATTACTACAGCAAATGCAGCGCACAATATTCCGCGTCCATTGCTGGATCGGATGGAGATGCTTTATATTCCAGGCTATACTGAAATCGAAAAGCTGCAAATTGCCGAAAAATATTTGCTGCCAAAACAAAAAGAAGAGCATGGTTTGCAACCTGAACAATTGGAAATTAACGAGCATACATTGATGAAGCTCATTCGCGAATATACGCGAGAAGCGGGTGTTCGTAACCTGGAACAGCAAATCGCTGCTTTATGCCGCAAAACTGCTAAGCAAATTGTCTCGAAGGAAGGTGCGTCGGTAGAAATTACAACCGACAAGCTGCAAACATTATTAGGTCCAGCTAAATTTCGCTATGGAACAGCAGAAGAACAGGATCAGGTTGGTGCAGTTACAGGCTTGGCTTGGACTGAAGTGGGCGGCGATACGCTTGTGATTGAGGTGAGCGTGCTTCCAGGAACGGGAAAGCTGACATTAACAGGGCAGCTAGGCGATGTGATGAAAGAATCCGCTCAAGCTGCTTTTAGCTTTACGCGTTCCAAGGCGGAACAATTTAAGATCCCATCCGACTTCCATGAAAAAAACGATATCCATGTTCATATTCCTGAGGGTGCTATTCCTAAAGACGGTCCTTCTGCGGGGATTACGATGGCGACGGCTCTCATCTCTGCGCTGACGCAAATTCCTGTGTCAAAACAAGTAGCGATGACGGGTGAAATAACATTGCGCGGCCGTGTATTACCTATTGGCGGTCTAAAAGAGAAGTCTTTGGCTGCACATCGAGCAGGCATAAAAATAATTTTAATACCGAAAGACAATGAAAAGGATTTACATGATATTCCAGATAGCGTACGTCAAGATATTACCTTTATTCCTGTTAGTCATATGGATGAAGTACTAGAGCATGCTTTGGTCAAGCCAGTGCATATTCATTAGAGAAAGTGTGTGAACCGATGAAAGTAACGGAAGCTGAGTTTATTATTAGTGCTGTGGGTCCCAATCAATACCCACTGGACGCTCTGCCGGAAATCGCTCTGGCAGGGCGTTCTAATGTTGGGAAATCTTCATTGATCAATCGTTTAATTCAACGTAAAAACTTGGCAAGGACAAGCTCTCAGCCTGGGAAAACACAAACGCTGAATTATTATCGCATTAATTCGAACTTATATTTTGTAGATTTGCCTGGATACGGATACGCTAAGGTTTCCAAGACTAAACGGGAAACTTGGGGGAAGTTTATTGAAAATTATTTATTGGAACGCGAAGAGCTGAAGCTATTGTTACTTTTAGTAGATTTACGCCATCCGCCTTCCAAGGATGACATAGCGATGTATAATTGGTTAAAGCATTGCGAAGTTCCCATGTGTGTGGTCGCAACTAAAGCCGATAAAATCCCGAAAAGCAAATGGCAAAAGCATCTTAAAATCGTTCGAGATTCGCTTATTTTCGATCCGTCGGATGAGTTAATTATTTTTTCCTCTGAAACTGGATTAGGTAAAGATGAATTATGGCAAGTGATTCAGCAAGCAATGATTCGTGAGGATGAAGAATAATACGTAAAATAAGAGAGCAATTCTAAGGTTATATGAACTTCCTCGGTTCGAATTGCGTTATTTTCAGATATATGGCGGAATATATCTGTTTTTTGGTGGTAGGAATAATTAGAGAGTGTGTAGTATAATAATAAATGTATAAGTTTCAAAGGGTTTTAAAAACAGAATCGAGGGATTTTTATGGCTAAAAGGTTAGCGACTGAATATGTCAAAACCTGCCTGGTATTAACAGAAGCCGAAATGTACCAATTTATTCAATTATTTGCAGATCATCAGGTGCAGTTGCAAGTTAAGGTGTATGAAAATGGAAGTCAAGATGTTGGTTTTCAAGATGGGATAGACGAAGAAATTGCTTTGAATTTTGAACGTACTGCAGGAAAGTATGTTTGTACGGGATCATGTCGTTTAAGTAATCCTCATTTGGTTAATTTGATGCGTAAATCAGTAGTTGATTTTAAAGGCAGCGCGGTTGTCAATCGCGTTTACTCTAACTACACGATGGTGTATCACTATAACCAGGGTGCGGTAATGAAAATCATCGAGCTTAAGAACGCTCGCGAAAAAGTCATTTACGCGTACAAGGATACCATCGAACAATTGCATGTTCTTTTCTTAAAGAACGAAGTAGAGGCAGAAATTAAGCAGATTCATGGACAAATTAATGAAATGCTTGATTTACGAAATGTAAGTGGTGGAACGGATATTGTACCGCAAATTGATGGACGCTTGCAGCTGCTAACACATCGATTATTCACTCTTGAAGCTTAAGACTTCACCTGATCCTGGCAATTAAATATTTTTTGATCACGAAGGAAGCTGTAAAGCTTCCTTTTGTGCTCGATATGCATAGAATAAAGTCGGTGCAAAATGAAGAAATGAACGTTCAATTATTAAGATTTAAAAAAAGTATTGCATTTCTGTTCAATAGATGTTATTTTTAATCTCGTTGAAAAAACTATATAGGAACCAGGATTCACTCAGGACATTTAATGTTGCGAGAGGCTTTTCCCTCGGGAAGTGAATGACGTAGGTCCTAGCGGATGAAATCAAACATTTTATTCCTAGGAAGGGGGAACCGAGAGATGGAGTACTCAACTTTCGGAAGACACGTTGCTGTAGATACTTGGGGAGCGGATTTTGAACTTCTCAATAACTCAGAATGGCTACAAGCACAAATGGTAGAAGCTGCGGAGGTATGCGGGGCAACCGTGTTGTCAGTGCAAGCTCAAGCATTCGAGCCACAAGGAGCAACAGTATTGGTTATGTTGTCAGAGAGTCACATTTCGATTCACACTTATCCTGAACGTGGTTTCGCTGCTTTGGACTGTTATACCTGCGGTGAAACGGTAGATCCGCAATTAGCGATCGACCACATGATTTCAGTGCTTAAACCGGATAAGGTTTATGCAAAGAAATTAATCCGCGGTCTTGGCGAGCTTCAGGTTGAAACACCAGAAATCAAACAAGCCGTATTGGTGAAGTAAAAGCAAGTACTGCACGAATTCGATAAACGTAGGATGGCCATGGAGAAATCCATGGTCATTTGTTTTGTCCATCCCCCATACAATAAAAATGAAATAAACCGGATATGGAGGATGGGTATGGGGAAAATAAGAATAAGTAAAATCATTCTTGTTGTAATTATCTCGCTGATGGTCATTTGGCCGTTATATCAACTGTACAATGAGTTTAAATCGCATTCGGATCAACATAACGTGACACATCTGCTGTATCAGGTGACATTATTGCAAATGGAATGGCTAGACCGCTCACTTGCAGACACAGCTAACTTGAAGAATACACAGCAGCTAAATACATTGAAGCAGGCCGTGTATTCCGCGAATTATACACATAAGCGATTAGCTATCGCTTTAGACACGGAGAGCTTTACTGAGCTGCAATCCATACAGCGGATGACGGATTATATTACTCGGCTGCAAATCGGCGCAGACAGGCTTCTGAAGCCCGAAGAAATACAAGCTTTTCAAGAGGCAAGCAAGTTGTTTAATGTGTTATATGAAGATTACGCGAAATTGATGTCGAGCAACGAATATAGTATCATTACATCAGAAAACACCAAAATCCAAAAAAGCGATAAAGCCATTGCAGCTTTGTTCAGTAAAAAGCTTTTGCAATAACCATAGCGGATTCATAATTTATTCATATTCGCAGCTAAAATTTGTGTATAAATGTGATATAATTAATTTTATTTTGAGAATAACTTCGGACAAAGGCAGGTGATACACATGCATATTTTGGTTGTTGGCTTAAATTATCGTACGGCGCCTGTCGAAATAAGAGAGCAATTTACATTAGCGGCAGACTATTTGCCCGCAGCGTTAAAGGAACTGAAAGACACCAAAAGCATTCTTGAATGTGTAGTCGTCAGTACCTGCAATCGCACGGAAATTTATGCAGTGGTGGATCGCGTGCACTTATGCGGTCATTATATACGCGGTTTTATTGAAAAATGGTTTCATGTCTCCCGTGAAGAATTTAATAAACATTTATATATATTGGAGCATCAAAAAGCAATTGATCATTTGTTTCATGTCACATGCGGTCTTGATTCGATGGTGATTGGCGAGACGCAAATTTTGGGACAAGTGAAGGATGCGTTTCTATTAGCGCAGGAAGTGAAGACAACAGGCATGATTTTCAACATGCTTTTCAAGCAGGCAATCACTTTAGCTAAACGAGCGCATGCGGAAACAGCCATTGGCGAAAATGCGGTGTCTGTAAGCTATGCTGCGGTAGAATTAGGTAAACGTATCTTTGGCAGTTTTGCGAATAAAACGGTTTTAATTATCGGTGCAGGTAAAATGAGTGAATTGACCGCGAAGCATTTGCATGCCAATGGGGTTGAACAAATATTGGTGACGAATCGAACGGTTGAAAGAGCGGTTGAGCTTGCGGACAAGTTCAATGGTAAAGCTGGTTTTTTTGAGGAATTGCTGGAAGATCTGGTTTCTGCAGATATTGTGATTAGTTCAACAGGATCTTCAGAGATGGTTTTAACAAAGGAACAAGTGCAAAGTGTTCTGCATAAACGTAAGTCGCGTCCCTTGTTTATGATTGATATTGCTGTACCGCGGGATTTGGATCCTAGTATTAGTGAGCTTTCCAACGTATTCCTTTATAATATTGATGATTTAGAAGCGATTGTCGATTCCAATCTCGCTGAACGAAGCCAAGAGGCTGCGAAAATTGAAGTGATGATTACAGATGAAATCAAGGCATACGAGCTATGGTATAAAACCTTGGCTGTAAGTCCGGTTATTCAAGCTTTGCAAACGAAGACGAATTTGATTCATCAAGAAACGATGGACAGCTTGGTGAAAAAATTGCCTGATTTAGATGAACGTGAAGTTAAAATTATTCACAAGCTGACGAAGAGTATAGTCAATCAAATCCTGCGTGATCCGATCTTGCGGATTAAAGAAATGTCAGCCGAAAGGCATGCGGATGAGGCATTAGACTTATTTGCGAAGATTTTCGCTTTAGAAGAGCTGTTGGTTGAACAAGATCTGACTGAAGCTGCTGCTGACAACGAGGCAGTGAATAATCAAAAAGCGGGCAAAGAAGAGCATCCTTTGCGGCTTGCTTTGCAAGGACAGCAGTTGCTGGCTGGTTCTTAACGCTTATACAAACGCTACCGTCTTGAAAAAAGACGGCATAGCCGTTTATCCTTGAGCAGGAGGACTGGATGGTCACTCAAAGCTGGATGTTTGATGGAATACTCTATATATATGCCTTGAGCCTCTTGTTTTATTTCTCTGATTTTGTGGGTGTGAATCGGAGAGCCAAACGTATGGGCACAGGGCTTCTTATTTTTGTTTGGGTTCTGCAGACTGCTTATCTTGTATTTAATTTATTCGAGCATAGAGCTGTTTTTATTTTCACCATGTTTGAGACATTGCTTTTATTTTCTTGGTTGATGGTCACACTCTCACTCATCTTAAATCACTTTTTTCGGATCGAGCCCTTAGTGTTTTTTGCCAATGTTGTGGGTTTCGCTGTCCTGGCGCTTCATTTTTTCAGCAAGCCTGGTATTTCACCGGCGTTGCAGCAAGGACAAGCTTTTAATGAGCTTTTATTTATTCATATTTCGTTTGCGATAGGCAGTTATGCTGCTTTTGCTTTTGCCGCGATATTATCAGGGATGTATTTGTTTTTGCATAAACAACTGAAGGTGAAGCATTGGTCACCCGCGATGAAGCGTATGCCAAGTTTGGAGAAAATTGAATCCTACACGTTTCGCGCTATCCTTTGCGGCTTTCCTTTATTATTGCTTTCTCTAGTTCTTGGTGTGATTTGGATTGCGTTGCGCGGTCAAGGTAATTTGCTGTTGGATCCGAAGGTTGTAAATTCTACGTTTGTGCTGTTGGTTTATTTGAGTTATTTGCTCCAACGTCGTTTTTCACACTTATCTGGCAGCAAATTAGCTTGGTGGAATATCGGGGCATTTGCTTTTGTGATTGCCAATTTTTTGGTTACTAATTTGTTGTCAGAATTTCATCGCTGGATTTGGATGTGAGGATGCATGAGCCGTAAGGAGCGGAAAGCGGACGAGAAAGAGTTCCATCATGATGGAAAAGAGTATTATCCGATGTGGGTTGATTTAAGCGCTAGAAACTGTGTAGTGGTTGGCGGCGGTCTGGTTGCGGAACGAAAAATTGCTTCGCTGTTGGCTGCGAAGGCATTTGTTCGTGTGGTTAGTCCCGAAGTGACGGAAATCATTGCGGACTGGATTCATCAGAGTGCTGTCACAGGGGTGCGCAAAAATTATGAATCAGGCGATGGCGATGAAGCATTTTTGGTCATCGCGGCTACGAATTCCGCAGTAGTGAATGAACAGATTTATCAGGATTGTCTTGCTTCAGGACAGCTGATTAATCGGGTGGATCATCCCGAAAAAGGTAATTTTATTGTGCCGGCCATTGTTCACCGCGGAAAGCTGGCGATTGCGGTTTCTACTTCTGGTGCAAGCCCAGCATTAGCTGCTGAGATTTGCAATAAGCTTGAAGGTGAATATGGGTTGGAATATGAAGTTTATCTTGATTTTTTAGCTGAATTCCGTTTGCTCGTTAAGGCAGAGATCCATGATGCAGCGCAAAGACGACGAATTTTACAGGAGGTTCTGCAGTCCGAGGCGCTTGCTTGGATTCGCAATGGGGAGTTTGCGTTGCATAAAGACAAATTGGTGAAGCAATTGCTGGAAATGCCTGATGTGGATGTATTGTAAGGTGGAAGAATCAAGATAAAATTAGAGAATAGCCTGCTTGATCTAAGTTGGCTTTAGAGTTGGAAGGGGTTTGCAGATGCGTACAATTGTGGTGGGAACGCGGAAGAGTGCTTTGGCTTTGACACAAACGGGTCAAGTGATACAGCGGCTTGAGGAGGTTTGTCAAAGAGAAGGTATGGAATGCGAATTTATAGTGAAAAAAATCGTCACCAAAGGCGATCAAATCCTTGATGTAACGCTTTCCAAAGTGGGCGGCAAGGGCTTGTTTGTTAAGGAGATTGAACAAGCGCTTTTGGATGGTGAAATTGATATTGCGGTACATAGTATGAAGGATATGCCTGCTGATCTGGCGGAGGGATTAGTCATCGGCGCGATTCCGGAGCGTGTTGATCCGCGGGACTGCTTGATTTCACGCGGGAATGTTGGGTTGAGCGCGCTCCCCGAAGGCGCGCGTGTGGGGACAAGCAGCTTGCGCCGCGCCTGCCAGCTGAAATTCCACCGCCCGGATCTGCAAGTGGAATCGATCCGGGGCAACATTGATTCGAGGCTGAAGAAGCTCGAATCGGAAGGCTTTGATGCGATCCTGCTCGCCGCTGCGGGTTTACACCGCATGGGATGGACTGATCGCATCAGCGCATTTTTGACCGCCGAGGAGTGCGTTCCGGCGGTCGGGCAAGGCGCGCTAGGGCTAGAGTGCCGCGCCGCGGACGGCTTCATGCTGGATCTGCTGAGCAGATTCCAGCATGAAGCCACCGCGCGCTGCGTCAGCGCCGAGCGCAGCTTTCTGCGCAGCCTGCACGGCGGCTGCCAAGTGCCGATCGGCGCGTATGCCAGCATAGCGGCGCCGGATGCTTCCGACGTGATGGCGAGCGGCGCTGCCGCCATCATCACGATCACAGGCATCGTCGGTTCCCCTGACGGTGCCGAACTGCTGCGCGCCACGCTGAGCGGCTCACAGCCGGAGGAGCTGGGCGCCGAGCTTGCCCAACTCCTGATCGCGCAGGGAGCGGAACGGATCTTGGCGGAAGTGAGAGGATGAAGCCAATGAAGAAAGGCAAAGTATATTTAGTGGGCGCGGGCCCCGGCGATCCCAAATTAATAACCGTCCGCGGTATGGAAGCAATCAAAAAAGCCGATGTTATTGTGTATGATCGTTTAGCAAGCCCGCGTTTGTTAATGAATGCAAAGCTAGGCACCGAAAAAATATTCGTTGGGAAGCTGCCCGATAAACATATGCTGAAGCAAGGCGAAATTAATCAATTGCTTGTTGATTTAGCGCTGCAAGGGAAAATTGTCACTCGCTTAAAGGGCGGCGATCCTTGCGTATTTGGTCGCGTTGGGGAGGAAGCGGAGCTAATTGCTCACAATGAGATCGAGTTTGAAATCATTCCCGGAATCACCTCGGCGATTGGCGTACCCGCTTATGCGGGTATTCCGGTAACGCATCGCGATTACACCTCTTCCTTTACCATTGTAACGGGTCATGAATACACGAATAAAACGTATTCCGACGTCAATTGGGATAAATTGGCTAATTCAACAGGCACATTAATCTTTTTAATGGGTGTCGCTAATTTAATGAACATCCGAGATGAGCTCATTCGTTGTGGAAAAACACCGGATCTGCCTGTGGCTTTGATTCGCTGGGGAACATGGATGGAGCAGCAAACCCTGACGGGAACACTGGAAACGATAGTCGACCAAGTACGCGAAGCGAATTTTCAATCTCCCGCGGTCATTATTGTCGGTGAAGTCGTCAAATTGCGGGAAAAACTGGCTTGGTTTGAAAAGAAACCGTTATTCGGCAAGCGCGTTCTTGTTACGCGTGCGCGAAATCAAGCAAGTGAGCTAGTGGATATGATCGATGATTTAGGTGGGGAATCTATTGAATTCCCCGTCATTCAATTGCAGTCTCCGTCGGATGAAGCGGCTCAACAGGCACTAAGTCTAGCGCTGGAGCAGCTCCCCGAATACGACTGGGTTGTTTTTACAAGTGTGAATGGAGTGGATTATTTTTTTCGCAGCTTGACGGAAAATGGGCTGGACATTCGCAAGCTGAGCAAAGCTCGTATCGCTGCTGTCGGACCGAAAACTGCAGATGCTTTGCGAGAGCGAGGATTGATTACCGATCTGCTGCCCGGCAAATTTCAAGCTGAAGAGCTTTTGTCTGCCATGCTGCCGGAACTAAAAGCGGGCCAACGCGTTTTGCTGCCCAGAGCAGATATAGCACGTGAATTTTTACCACAGAAGCTGCGTGAGCTAGGTTTGCTTGTAACTGAGGTCGATGTATATGAAAATGTGGTCTGTACGGATCATGGGGACGAAGTATTGGAGCAATTGCGCAATAAAGCGGTGCATGTGATCACATTTACCAGTTCCTCTACTGTAACTAATTTATTTGCAGCGTTAAAAAGCTTAGGTATAGCAGAACCGCTTGATTTGCTTACTAATATTGAAATTGCTTGTATTGGACCGATTACCGCGCAAACTGCGCAATCTCATGGATTGCAGGTCACATACATCGCCAAAGAAGCCACCGTCGCATCACTTATTCATACCATTGTCAGTGCAAATCGTGATTAAGGATTAAACCATCCTATGCTATATTTTATAAATACTCACTACCCGCAGGAGGTATATGCCAAAATGAGTTTTCCGAATGTACGAAATCGAAGATTGCGCGGCTCGCAAGCACTGCGCAACCTGGTTAAAGAAACACAATTATCTGTCAGCGATTTGGTTTATCCGATTTTTGTAACGTACGGAAGCAATATAAAAGCGGAAATTTCATCTATGCCTGGTGTATTTCATTACTCACTTGATCGCTTAGAAGAGGAAATTAAAGAAATTGTCTCATTGGGCATTCAAGCGATTTTATTGTTTGGTGTTCCGGAGCATAAAGATGCCATGGGGACATCCGCTTACGAAGAGCAGGGTATTGTCCAGCAAGCAACGCGTAAAATTAAAAAATTAGCGCCTGAACTTCTGATTATCGCGGATACATGCCTTTGCCAATTTACCGATCATGGTCATTGTGGAGTCGTTCAACATGATCCGCAAACGAATAAAACAGAGGTTAATAATGATCTTTCTCTGGAATTGTTAGTCCAAACAGCAGTATCGCAAGCGCAAGCGGGGGCAGATATCATCGCTCCGTCGAATATGATGGATGGCTTTGTCCAAGCGATCCGCAGCGGATTAGATGAGGCGGGTTATGAAAATGTGCCAATCATGTCTTATTCCGTCAAATACGCTTCCGCATTTTATGGTCCATTCCGTGATGCGGCCCATTCTGCCCCGCAGTCCGGTGATCGCAAAACCTATCAGATGGACCCGGCTAATGCTCGAGAAGCCTTGCGTGAGGCCGAAGCAGACGTATTGGAAGGTGCAGATATGCTGATGGTTAAGCCTGCGCTGGCTTACATGGATATTATCCGCACCTTAAGAGATAACTTTGACCTGCCTATCGTCGCTTACAATGTCAGCGCTGAATATTCGATGGTTAAAGCCGCCGCACAAAACGGTTGGATTGATGAAAAAGCAATCGTAATGGAAATGCTTCTTGGTTTTAAACGTGCTGGAGCGGATATCATTCTTACTTATTTTGCCAAAGACGCAGCTCGCTGGCTCAGTTAAAAAAGAACCTTTTCGGTGTGTTTTTCACACTGGAAAGGTTCTTTTTGAAATTATAAGCGTACTATGTCAAATTGTATTTTAAAAAGGCAGCGGCTGAGAGAGAAGCAAACAGCAAACAAATTTGAAATGAATTTTGTACTAAGTTAAGATGTAACTAAGCAAAAGTGTTACAAATTTTACAGCCGAGGTGAGAAGATGAAATACAGACGATTAGGTAAAACCGAGTTGAAGGTTTCAGTTGTGGGTGTCGGCACATGGCAATTTGGAGGCGATTGGGGTAAGGATTTTACCCAGCAAGAAGTGGATGCGATCCTATCTTGCGCCAAAGATTTAGGCATTAACTTAATTGATACGGCCGAGTGTTATGGCCCGCACCATCTGTCCGAAAGCTTTATCGGCGATTTCCTATCACGGAATCGGCGCGAGGATTGGATTGTAGCATCCAAATTCGGACACATGTGGCACGATACCTGGAGTAATGCATGGAATACCAATGAGGTACGCGTACAGCTTGAGGAATCTTTAAAAGCACTGCAAACAGACTACATTGATCTGTATCAATTTCATTCGGGAACGGATGAGGCTTTTGATAATGACGATTTATGGACGATGCTGGATAAACAGCTGCAATCGGGCAAGATAAGGAATCTAGGCATTTCAATCGGAAGCAACGACAACCTGAATCAAACTGCAAAGGCGACTGAAGTGAATGCCAAGGCTATACAAGTGGTCTATAATCGGTTGGATCAAACGCCTGAACAACGTGTATTTCCTTCCTGTTTGGAACAGGATCTCGGCGTATTAGCAAGAGTGCCATTGGCAAGCGGCTACTTAAGCGGCAAATATAAGCCTGGCACTGTTTTTGAGGATAAGGTAAGAAAAAGCCGCAACCGTGATGAGATCGATGAGAAGCTGCGCTTGGCCGAGCATATTGCTCAGACCGAAGTGCCGCATGGTGTCGGCATGGCGCAATGGGCTCTGGCTTGGTGCCTGCAGCATCCAGCCGTCAGCTGTGTTATTCCCGGCTGTAAAAGTGTCGAACAGGTTGAAGCCAATGCACAGGCTGCATCGCTTGATCTCGTGAAAGACGATCATCCGAGCGCGTGGACAAATTAAAAGAAAAGAGGATGGCCACATGCAAAAAAGAACTTTAGGAAACTCAGGATTAGAGGTCTCAGCACTTGGTTTGGGCTGTATGGGTATGTCTGATTTTTATAGCGGTCAGGACGATGAGGAGTCCATACAAACGATTCATCGTGCGCTTGATTTAGGCGTATATTTCTTGGATACCGCAGATATGTACGGTGTTGGAAAAAATGAAGAATTAGTGGGAAAAGCCATAAAAGGAAGGCGCGATGAGGTCATTCTTGCCACTAAATTTGGGAATGTCAGAGGCGCGGATGGGGCTTATCTTGGCATCAGCGGACACCCTGAGTATGTAAAGGAAGCATGTGAAGCCAGCCTTCGCCGTCTGGGTGTGGATTATATTGATTTATATTACCAGCATCGGGTGGATCCGAAAACGCCGATCGAGGAAACCATTGGTGCCATGGCCGAGTTAGTGAAGGAAGGCAAAGTCCGCCATCTCGGCATGTCGGAAGCTGCTCCGCAAACCATTCGACGT
>JAQBPR010000108.1 GCA_028287395.1 Bacilli bacterium | reverse complement strand
TGAAGTTGCTTTAGGGTTGTCTGATGTGACATGAGTTGAGTGTTGTGCCTTCTGAAAGCTGAAAAAAGCGATAATGAGGATGATTAATCCCATTCCAATCCATAAAGTAAGCTTATTCCGATTCATCCCTATATTCCTCTTTCTTCGTATGTATAGCAATAGTTTACCACATAAAACAATAAGAAACCCCTGCCTTTTCACGCACCAAGGCATGGAAGACAGGGGCAGTCTTTTTTTGTGAAATAAATTAAAGATTATGGGGTAACTTGGATGGAAGCTACAACATCTTCAACTCTTTGCAAAGCAGTTGGCGTGGCGAAAGCATCGCCGATCCCATAAATCAGAACATAACTTTTGGTGCTGTTGCCAAAAATATAAACAATCGCGGTTGCAGTTGCTCCAAATTCATCACCATTGTAAACAAGCTTTCTTGCGCTTAAACCAGCAACTGTTGTGTCTGAAGCTGTTGTAACTGTAAATGCGCTATTTTTCCTTAAATTTTCTTCCATTGTTTTAGCTATTTCAGCTTCTGGTTTTTCACCTGATATAATACTGAATGATCCCCCATAAAAATCGTATTTCATAGTATAGCTTTTACTACTAGATGGTGTTGCATCCTTCCAATAAGCGGGCAGCTCTAAATTTAACCCAAGTGACTTATTGACGATTTTTGATTTGTTGGTTTTATTTTCATTTTCGTCTGCGATAACACCAATAGTCGAATTGATTTTATTAGTGAATGTAAAAGACTTGAACAAAATATCTTTTTTAGCTTGTATATCGGCTGCCGGTGCATCTTTAGGATATACAAAATCCAACTCATACTTTAACTTTCCATTGATAATATAGACTGAATCGTAGGTAACCCATTTTCCGGATGACTTCTCACTAGCAGTAACTTCTTTTGCGGGCAAGCCTCCCAATGTAGTTGAAACCGCTTCGCCTAAAGTTAAATAACTGTCAACATAGGTTTCTTTGGTATTTTGTAGGTCATCTGTTACCCATTTATCCAATGTTAACCCATTTACTACTGAATTAATTGTTATATAAAAGTTCTGCTTCGTCATAACATCGCTTTTAAAGCTAAAATGCGCGTTTTCTTCCGTTCCTTTTTCCCAATCCGTAGGAAGGTTTAAATAAAATCCATAATCATCATTTGTATACTTTCTAATCCATTTTTAATAGTGGATAAATCTTTTATAGAAAAATTCTTGCTATCAAAAGACAGCTTAAAGCTATCTAATAGTTCCTCATATCCTGCATGTTTGATTGGATTGTTAAAGTTGGCTTCTTTAGTAATATCCATAGAAACAATATAAATATTGCCATTTGAAAAATAAGCGCGTGATTCGTTGTAGACACCGCTCTCATCTTTACTAACGATCTTTGCATAAGGGATCGTTTTGTCGGTGATCGAACTTTTATTCAGAATAGTTCCATATACAGTATCAGAAAGCACTGATAAAAGTCCTTCTGGGGATAAATTTTGCACAGTTGATTCTTGTATAGTTAAACTTAATTTATACTCGTTATTTGCATCGGTGAAGTAAATGGCATCATCCTTATAGGACTGATATGACTTCACTAAACCCGTTGGATATTTCATTGACCATTTATAAAAGCTATCGCCCATTGACGTTTTACCCGCATCTGTATTAAGTCCTATGGATGTGTTTTCTGCGGCTGTTCCGCTGCCAATAATGGTTATCTTTTTTGTTTCGTTATCAAAGGCTACTTTCGCGCCAAAGTTCTCTGTAATAAAACGAAGCGGTACCATTGTAGTTCCATTATGGAGCTGTGGGGCGGTGCTCATGTCCGTATTAGTTCCATCCACTACGGCTTGCTTGCTGCCAATGGTCGCACTGATTGATTTTCCGTTATATTTGAGTCCAACGGTTTGGGTTGTTGAATCCCAAGTTACGACTGCGCCAAAAGCGGCTGTAATGACGCGCAAAGGAACAAGTGTAGTATTATCGGAAAGATAAGGGGGTTCGACGGTTAATTTCTCGTCATTGACGGTAATACTGCCATCTCCAAGAGTTAAGTTAATGTTAATCGATTTAGCGGGAGTTGAGTTATCTGCCATAACAACAGCTTGAAAGGTAAATAAGGATGCCAGTAAAACAACGGCTAAGATCTTGTTTAATTTTTTCAAAATTGCACGCTCCATTTTTTAGTTAGATTCGGAAAAGGTTATTGTTTTGGTAATTAAATCGCCGTTGGAGAGGATCATCAGCTTTGCTTGATCTCCAGGTAAATATTTTTTCAATTGTTCGTTGAAATCAATCAAAGTGGAGACATTAACAGAATCAATAGAGTAAATCACGTCGCCTTGTTTTATTCCGGCAGCAGCTGATGGAGAACTGGTTTCTACGCTAGCTACGGTTAAAGGCTCATTGGTTGGAAGACCGACTACAGCTGCCCAGCTTTCTTCCAGTTCAAGTCCGGAGTAAGGACGCTTGACTTTACCGTATTTGAACAATTGTCCTGTAACATAATTTACTGTTTCAATGGGAATCGAAAAACCTAGGCTGTCGACACCGACTTCGGCAAATTTCAGTGAATTTATACCCACTACTTCACCTTTTAAATTAACAAGGGGACCTCCGCTGTTACCCGGATTGATTGCAGCATCGGTTTGCAGTAAGCGGTATGTTGAATGGATGGAACGATCAATCCCGCTGATTACACCAACTGACACTGAATTA
Organism: Bacilli bacterium; assembly: GCA_028287395.1. Classification (GTDB taxonomy): domain Bacteria; phylum Bacillota; class Bacilli; order Paenibacillales; family NBRC-103111; genus Paenibacillus_AC. The sequence goes on along the minus strand of JAQBPR010000108.1, from coordinate 52,549 downwards.
CGCAATGAGAATGAAATAGGTGTACCGATTGCTACAACCGTTTCGCCGACTTGAACATTTAGATGATCAGCAAGCTTGGCAGTAGGGAGCTCAGTCGCAGCAATTTTAACAAGTGCAATATCACTCTCTTCATCTAATTTTGTTTCTTTGACAGCGTATTGTTTACCGGTTGTCGTAACAACGGTTAAGTTTTTCATATTCTTGACGACATGGGCATTTGTCACAATCCAGCCATCTGATTTGATTATGATTCCTGTACCATGGGCAAGGGAGAAGCGATTATCCGAATTTTGGCTTTCCGAGTCATCTGGTTTACCGATAATCCCAACGACTGCAGGGGATACTTTGGCAATTGCGGCTGGCACGTCGTTCGGTTTACGATAGGAATAGGTATCGTTTTTCTCATCGTGAATGAGCTCGCCTCCTAAAGCTTTTACAAAATCACTGGCTTTGAAATAAACCTCACCGTCGATTTTTTTGGAATCAAGCGAAACGGTGCTGGAATCAGTGGCTTGGTCTGCGATCGCAGCGTTGCCGGATAGTAATATTATAATAGTAAAAATACCGAAAGCTTTTTTGAAACGGTTCGAATTCATGGTTTACTTCCTTTCTATCTATATATTGTAAAAAAGCTATCTAGAATTTACCACCTCAAGCGGTTTAAATGCAATGAAAACTTTTTGAGCGCGCTTCCATTTGGCAGGATTATAGTTTTGTGGTATCCTCACCTCAATGAAGGAGGCTTTACACCTATGCAAAAGGAATTAAGTGCAACCAATAAAGAAGCATGGAACCAAAGCCCTTATGAGGCTTGGACGATACGATACGGAACCCCTGTAACAGCGGCAGAGAAAATAAAAGGAAATCCCGTCGGGCTGCTTACTTCGCTTTACGAATGGATGGGGGATGTCCGTGGGAAAAGAGTAATTAATCTACTAGGATCGCATGGAAGTAAAGCAGTCGCATTAGCATTGCTTGGAGCAGAAGTGACGGTCGTTGACATTGCTTCGGAAAATGCTCGTTATGCCGCTGATTTAGCCGAGGCGGTTGGTGTGAAAATACATTATGTCGTATCGGATGTATTGGAGCTTAAAGAAGCGGAATTAAAAAAAAATTATGATATTGTGCTGATGGAGTTTGGGATTCTCCATTATTTTAGCGATCTGCTGCCTTTGATGAATATTGTATCGAAGCTGTTGTGTTCAGGCGGACGATTGGTATTGCAGGATTTTCATCCGATTTCGACGAAATTGATTTCTTCACGAGGAAGCACACAGGCCATTCGAAAGCATAAAGTGACCGGTGATTATTTTGATACATCTATAGAAGAGGTAGAAGTTCCTTACCATAAGTTTTTGCCGGAACAACAGCGGAATGATTTATTAAAAACGAGACTGCGTAAATGGACGTTAGGTGAAGTCGTTACTTCTGTTGCAGCTGCAGGATTATTTGTAGAAATACTCAAAGAAGAGCCCAATAAATCCTCGGAGGATTACGATAAAGGGATTCCCAAGACGTTCACGTTGATTGCGAAGCAGCTTTAAATCCATACGAAACACTAAAAAGCCTAACTTTCCTCGATGTGGAAAAGTAGGCTTTTCATTTTGATCTTGTTAAAAAGATACATAATTATTAAATGTAATGGGAATTGTAATTATAAATAAGGTATAAGGAGCAGAGAATCGTGTTAATAATTTTGCTTACGCTTGTAGGTATTATCCTATTTATTACGGTTGTCTTTGCTCGTGATGCGATTCGCAAACAAAAAAACAAGGAATTAGACAAAGGAATGAATCCAATTACCTTGAAGCATCCGATTTTAGCTAACCCTACAGTGATCGCGTTTGTACTTTTCTTTATAATTTGTTCGATTGTTACATATTTTTCCTACATGTATTATTATAAATGATTGCGAGGTAAATTTGATGGATCGAAAAAAATATTATGTTTCCGTTCAATCTAGGACTATAATGGAAAATCAAGGTGATGCAGCATATGAATTAGAGATTATAGCCACGCCTGAGGATGTCGAAAAACTCGTTAAGTTATTTGAAGCGTTGGAGGATACGGATGAATCTTCATATTTTAAAGGCTACATACTGCAATATCATCATGACGAATTTAACGATGATTATGATAGTTATTTAAATCAAATTTATCAAACGCTGTACAATGTTGGAACTGAGGAAACCAAAGCCCATATCTCTTCAATGGGGATAATAAATTGAAGTTCAGAACTTTAAAACACGAAAAAAAGCTGTACCTCAAGTAGTTTGCTACTTAAGCTACAGTCTTTTTATGTGAAATGTTATTGCGACGGTATTTTCTCGAGATCACGGACACCTTGATAAATGAGATCAAACAATTCTTCGAGCCCCGATTCCTCGATGCAAGAGAACGCTACACGAAGGTCTGTTTCACCTAAAGCAATTGTTCCAACGCCATAACGGTCAAGTAAATGGAGACGCAATGATTCCGCATCGACTGTTTTTAATTTTAGACACATAAAGTAACCGGAGTTGAAAGGATAGTAGTCCCAAGCTTCATTAAATTTGCCGCTATCGAGCAGCTTTTTAACGCGATTGGCTCTGCCTTTCATGATATTGAACTTTTCCAGCTTCTGAGCTTGAAATTCTGGAGCATTTAAAGCATGAAGCACGAAGGTTTGCGAAGGGTGCGGACCACTGGAAATAGTGGCGCGAATAATACCCATCGTTTTTTGCTCGAGCGCGTTTAACAAAGCCTCGCTTTTACCCGCATACGTAATGAAACCAACGCGGAAGCCCCAAACGTATTCTTCCTTTGTTGCACCGTCGATTTTGATTGCAAGCACACGAGGATGTAAATCGCTCAGCTGTCCGAATAACGATTGATGCAACGATTCTTCGAAAAATAAACCAAAGTAAGCATCATCAGTAACGACGACAATATTGATTCCTGCTTTGGCTCCTTCTTCAATCGCAGCAATAATTTGGCGGCCTTCTTCTAAACCAGGCGTATACCCTGTCGGGTTATTAGGGAAATTCAGCAGTACAATAGCCTTGCCTTTTTCCTTTTGTCCAAGAATCGCATCACGCAATGCAGCCGCATTAAATGTGCCTTCTGTGTTATATAACGGATAGTTGACAATCTCACCTCCGCGGCGGATGCCGAAGGTCAGCTCATAATTTTCCCAGTTTTTATCAGGAATAAGGATACTGTCGCCAGGACCGACAAAAAGATCGGAAACAATGCTCAATCCATGTGTTAAAGCATTGGTTACAAGCGGATTGCTGAAGGTTTTACCCTCTAACGACGGGTTTTCCACAATCATTTTCTTTCTCCAAGCTGTTCGTAATTCCGGTTTGCCGGCGGGTGGAGCATATTCGTAAATGTCTTTGGGAGCATAAGCGGATAATGTATCTTGAATCACTTTTAAATGCATAGGCTGGCCATTTTCCAAAGCGGTTCCAATGGTCGCGTTATATTTAGTCGCTTTCGTCTTCGCTTCAGCCGATTGACTCAAAATCCCTACCTTAGGGAAATAGATCTCCTTGCCTAAAGTTGATAGCATTGCATAGACATGCGGATTTTCACGTTCTAGTGTTTCATTTAACTGCTTTGCCAGTGGATTCATTGGGTTCTTCCTTCCGCTAGTTAAAATTTTCATTAGCGAATATTATACCACTTTCTTGCAGTGTAGTCACTTGGATTCGATTATTTTCACTTCAATTTCATTTTCATCGAAAAGCTGCTTCAATTCGCCTTCAGGCGCTTTATCCGTAATTAATAAATCTACATGGTTAAGGTCACATACTTTATAGAAAAAACGTTTGCTGAATTTAGAATGATCCGCTAATACAATCACCTGATCCGCTCTTTTTATCATTTCCCGATTCAGATAGGCGTCACTTTCGTCTTGAGAGGTTAAACCTTCCTTGCTAATGCCGCATGCACCGAGAAAAAGCTTGTCAACATGATAATCCGCCAGCATTTCCAACGTTTTGGCTCCTGTTACATAGCGATTTTGGACATCCAGCTGTCCGCCAAGTAAATGAATGCGGATATTTTCCTTTTTGCACAACACACTAGCGATATCAATCGAATTGGTTACGGCAAAATGATTTTGAGTCGAAATATACTCAGCAGCAAGCTGCACTGTTGTCGATACATCGAACATCAAGTAATCCCCATTGGTAATGAGTGAAGCCGCTAATCGGGCAATCGCTTTTTTTTCAGCTGTGACATTGTTTAGTCGATTTTCATAGCTATCGGTCGTTTTCGTCAAAGTCGGTAAGATTGCGCCGCCGCGTGTGCGGATTAACAGCCCTTGCTCCTCTAAGGTCACAACATCGAGTCTAGCGGTATCGCGAGAAACTTTATAAAGGTCACAAATATCTTGAACACTGATGCGCTGATGTTGTTTAATGTATTGTAAGATCGCAATATGACGCTCTTCTTGAAACATAGGATCACCTATCCTTGATAAGGATGAATTGCGAAATTTATCGGATTCTAATGACGCAAGGAACGATATAGACGAAATGCAATTAAGCTAATCATAAATAGCACAAACATGATGCCAATAATAAAATTGACAGCGTAGGCTACTGTGAAATGGTCCATAATCAATCCAATCAAAAGCGGCATAAGCGCTCCGCCAATTCCGCCGGAGGCAATCAGTGTGCTTGTTGTTCGCTCCGTTTTTCCGGGCAGGAGCTGGTTGGCGAATAAAAGCGCAATCGAAAAAATGCCTGACATAAGCAATCCTGCTAACATAATGATGGCAAAGGCAGACCATACATGAAAGACAATGCGAAACATGGCTATAAAAATAACAGAGCCAAGACAGCTCCATAATAAAAAGGGTGCATATTTGATTTTTTCCGCAATAACTCCAGTGAAAAGTCGTCCGATCACCATTGTGATCCAAAAGAAGGTCACACTCAACGAGGCAACGGCTGTATCGAGTTTCAAGTTTACGATTAGAAATGAAGGAAGGAAGTTGACAAGACTCATTTCACTACCCACATAAATGAGGAAAAACAGAATGAACAATGCCAGAATATAGCGTTCTCTTTTTGTGAAGGAAATCAATTTACTTGAACCAGAAGCATCGGGAAGTTTCCTGGACATGTGCTGATCTGCTACGCCTAAAGGGAGTACTTTCCATACGAATGCAATTACAAGAGCTAAACCACCTAATAGAAAGAAAGAAATTTGCCACCAACCTATGCCGATCATCCAACTAACCACAAGCGGCATAATTAAAGCGCCAATCCCGAAAAATACTTCCAGCCGACTCATGGCAATCGCTTTTTTCTCTTTGATATTCTCAATAATCAGTGTGCCAATGATCGTTTCTATCGCACCAAAGCCCAATCCGGCAAAGCAAGCGATCACATACATGAACTGCCAGGGCGGGAGAAAGCCGTAAGCGATCTCGGCAGCGCCTAGACTGATGAGGGCCAATAACAAACTGTTTTGCTTGCCAAATTTGGCAGACATCCAAGGCACTAGAAGCACGCCGACTAAAAACCCGCTAAACTGCGCAAATACGAGCTGACCGCCTTTGCTGTAATTGATGCTGTAATGAGCTAATAGCTCGGGAAGCAGCGAGCCGATAATAACGTGCGATAAACCAGTTAATAAATAAGATAAACAGCCCATCCAAAGAAGTCGATTCATGGTTAGCTCCTTTAATATTCGAGAATATAATGTAATAAAAAGGAATGTGAAATATATCCTTATTATTACTTATATATACTTGAATAATCAAGGGATATTTTAGTTTATGTAAGTTAATATAAGTGTATATAAGTTTTTTGGAGGGCCCTTTTCATTATTTAACGATTTGTTTGCGAATGGCAGAGTTTAGTTGGAACAACTATATCTGTGGATGTAAGGAATGTCCAAAAAGGCCGCGTGTTTAAACGCGACCTTTTAACTATTTTGAAAATCTTATTTAATGACACCACAGGCAATGCGGTTACCGGAATTGCCTGAAGGATCGGTCATGTAATCATCTGCTTTTTCGTGAATAATAAACGCAGTTCCTTCAGGGGTTAACAGGGAATTGGGCTGTCCTTTTTCAAGCGTCACTGTTTTCGTTATTATATCCGCAACTACTTTTCCATTAGATCCCACTTCGACATTAGGCAAGTCTCCCGCGTGAAAACCTTGCGGGTTCTTAAAGCCATGTTGTTTTTGCTGCGGATTTAAATGAGCCCCCGCGGATTTAAAATCAGGAATCTCACATTTGCCTGTTTCATGAATATGAAATCCATGCGTTCCTGGTGGGAGATTTGCGGCGTCCAGATGTATATGAACTCCATCCGCTGCTTGTATAAGCTGAACGGTGCCTATTTTCACTCCTTTGCTATTCAAGAGATTGACCGCTGCTTCTGTGACTTTGGCAACGGCGGGCTTTGCAGAAGGCTGTTTATCTCCACATGCACTTAGAACGAGAAAGCTCATCAGTATGCAGCCCATAATAGTAAATTGTCGCATGACTTATCCTCCTATAGATATCGATTAATCACCTATAGCTTTAACATTTTTTATGGAAAGCAAACGTATGCAGAAAAAGCTTTATTTTATACGCGAAAAATAGTATTAAACTATACAAAATAGTTGATGTTAGTATTATAATTAAACAAAATTGGATAATTTTTAATATGAGAGAGGGAAGGATGGAGAAAAATGAAGAAAATTACGTTGCCCGTTGTTCCTTATAATGACGATTGGATCAATTGCATGGACAATAATATCATTAGTATATTGACTTCTATAAGTGGTAAATTTCGTAATCTTCCCAGTGTTTATGAACCTTCCTATGCTATTAGATTCGCCCATAACCCAAATTTAATGCAGGTGAATGATGAATACAAATATAATCAAATACGGGGTTGGTTTTCGCTAAAAGTAGCAAACAAGCGACCCAATTTAAGCAAGTGGCTGTTATGCAAAAATTGTTTATCGGAGATAAAGAAAACCGGGATGTTTCCACTCGACTAAGGTCCAGATTGCCATTACTGTGAATGAAACCTGAAGGGCTGTATTTTCTATGTCCGATGCGGAAACGCGATAGCCAATCTCTGTAGTCAGCCAACCAAAGCTACCATCCGGCTTCTGTTGATCCAAGAGCCACTCTACCGCACAATCATGGATGCCTGCTCCTGTTTCCATTGGCTCGAAATATGCGCGGGTGTGCAGGATCAAACATACCATTTCCAAGTCGCGATCAAGTGCGTAAGATGCGGCCATTGTGGAGAGTATAGCCGCAGCATGATGATTATGAATGCGGTTATGGCCATAAGAGGTCACGTCATGAATTCGACGACAAGCTTCTTTCACTTGATTTCGGTCCAAAGCCACCCATACCTCTAAGGAGTTCAGAGCGTCTGTAAATGGAACAGCTTCAGGCACATTTTGTCCTGAGTATCGAAGTAATGTTGTAAGTGCATTGAATTCAGCGTCTAAAGGCTCTTGGGCAGCGTTTAATAACGCAGCGCAGTGATCTGCAACTGCTGTCAATTCGGGGGAAGAAATGCGATAACGCTGTAATACAACGTGCAGTGCGAGCGTAAGCTTTGCGTTTTGCAGAAAAGTATCACCTTTCAAAACATAAAGCTCATTGAGCCATTTAAGCCGAGACTGCTGGTGAAAATCGCGCTTGTCTAACGATGCTTGTACTAAGCAGATTGCAAAAAAACGCTGCAGTTGAAGTTCGCCAGCTGCAGTTTCAGGAGGTAGTGACAGCAACCAACACTCCGCATGGCGTAAAGCGGATTTTATTCGTTTTTCCATCATCCAACCACCCCGCGTTTACTGTGAAATAAATAAGCCGCACAAAATAATATGCCGACTAATGTGGTGTGATATAGGTGAGGAAATGCTTGCAAGCTATCGTTTGACCCCATAATGATATCGACTTGTTGAAAACTAGGTCCCGGTAGTGCTCCGTCCGAACGCCATGCGTTTAATAAATCGAATGCCGCGTTGTTGAACCATGGAATATCATCTCTTTGCAAGGCAAGACTATTTAAAAGCAATTCACCAGTCATATCCCAATTGCGTTTACGCCAATAATGAAAAAGCAGAGTTTTTACTATTTCCATAATACGTTTTCTTTCTTTCTCAGGTACACTATTGTCACTTTCAGAAAAATCCGTCAAATAGAATAGGGTATGGGTAACGGAGTATGATTCCAAGGTTGTCAAGCGTATGGGATTGCGACATTTCCCAAGTGTAGTCGCACGATATTCAGATGATTTCCAATGTGGTTTATGATGGGGACGGATTCCAACCAAGGCATGGTAATAACGGTTTTCAAGCTTTCGATAGGGAGAGCTTTCCAAAATATCCGGATATCCCTGTGACTTCAAACGGGTTAATGCTTCTTCCCATAATTCGTTGTGATGACCGGCAGCGCGCATGATCAGATATAGTCCCAAATAATAATTGTAATGCCAAGGCTTTTGCAAAACGATATAAACGGGAAGCGGGTCACAAAGTGCTTGTACAAGGAAAGATTCGATCAACTTAAAAGCATCTGTTCGTAAAGTAGGATGCCAACGGTTTATCAGACGGTACATTAAGGCTAATTCAGCAATGGATTTCATCTGTTGTGGATCGGCTGCATCCTGCGGTGTAAATAAAGGTAAATGGTCAGCGACCCAACGGATTCCTTTATGTAGATTTATAAATGCGATCGGCTGGAGCATATAATCTTCTAGATTGTTTAACAAGAGCGAGCCTCCATTTCAAATAATATAGGTTTAAAAAGCTATTCTGCAGCACTCCGAAAGTGATACAGAATAGCTTTTCGTCCTTCCTTCATTCCGATTATTCTTGGCGAATTTGTTCCCCAAACTTAGACGGATAAACTAAACAATAATGATTGGTATCAAAAAGCACACCAAAGCCGTAAATACTTGGATCAATTCCTATTTTCTCAAATTGATTTTGCAGCTCGGTTATCTTTTTGAAATCCACTTTTAGTAAATCTGATTTTGCGAGTGCTTCTAGAAGGTTGCGTTGGTGCTCGTTGCTATTTCCCATGATCCAAATCCTCCTCTTATTTTTTATGTTAATTGCTGTGAACAATAAGTAATATTCGAAATGGGACAAGAATATGTCGATTATTTATAAAAAACCACAAAAAAAACAGAGCAAGCGTATGTTTCCATACTACCTGCTCTGCATCGAACTCATTTAAGATTTAAGCTTTGCATCATTGGGAAGGAAAATCGTAAAGAGACCAATAATCGGGAGAAAGCTGCACCAATGCATCACTGTAGCGACATCGAACCTATCAATTAAACTTCCGAGCGCAAGTGCGCCTAGAGCGCCTAAACCAAAGGCAAGTCCAGTGATTAAGCCGGTTACGGTTCCGATTTTACCCGGTATCAATTCCTGAGCGTAAACAACTGTAACAGAGAAGCTGGATAAATTGATCAGACCGATGATCAATAAAAGGATCAAAGTCCAGAATTGATTCGCGTAAGGCAGCATAAGAGCAAAAGGCGCAGCACCAAGCATGGAAAAGAAAATCGTGTTTCTTCTGCCTATACGATCTGATATGGGACCGCCAAGAAACGTTCCAACCGCTCCTGCGGCTAAAAAGCAAAAAATATAATACTGCGCATTTTGGATGCTTATCGAGAAAATTTTATTGATATAAAATACATAATAGTTGGATATGCTCGCACCGTACCATGATCTAGCAAAAACAAGGAAGATCAGTAAGATGATCGCAGTTGTGATTTGTTTTTTTCTTTCCTTGGTCATTACGACCGATTTGGCAGCTTTCTTAGCATTGGGATGAGTTTGCAAGTAATTGCGATACCATTTGGCAACAAAAATTTGAATGAATACAGCTGAGCCGGCGACAAGCGTAAACCAGATGGCGCCACGTTGCCCTAATGGAACGAAAATAAGCGCAGTCATAATGGGCGCTAACGCTTGCCCGGCATTTCCGCCCACCTGATAAATTGATTGCGCGAGACCTCTTTTTGAGCCTGAAGCCATATGTGCGACTCTGGAGGCTTCGGGATGAAATACGGCCGAACCAATACCGACCAGAACAATGGAGAGCAGCACAAGCTCGTAATTTCCAGCAAAGGCTAGAGACAGCATGCCAAGTAAAGTGGACACCATTCCGACAGGCAGCAGCCATGGAGATGGCCTTTTATCTGAATAAAGACCAACGACCGGCTGCATGATCGAAGCGGTAAAGCTAAGCGAAAAGCCAACTAAGCCAAGCTGTGTATAAGATAGCCCCATAGATTCCTTTAAAATGGGGAAAATTGCCGGAATAACCGATTGGATCGAATCATTAAATAAATGAACCAAGCTGATCGCAAATAATATGCGATATAAGGTGGGGTTGCTATCGGCTTTTCCTATTTTTACGGGTATTGCTGAAGAGGTTGACATGGTAACGACTCCTTCAAAATCTAAGAGTTATTCATTCATTTTTGGCATGGAGTTGACCCAAGGATTCTCCCATTCTTACTTTGCTGCCGACCGACAGATCGGAACGGCTTGCAAAAGTATCATTTTCAAGCAGCAGCACTACGGTAGATCCGAATTCAAAGTATGCAAGCTCATCGCCTGCTGCCAATGTATTCGGCAGCGGCTGTACATATTGAATGCTGCTTACATTCATTGCCCCCACTTTAACTACCGCGATTTCACCAAATTCGTGCTTCATATAAGTAACTAATCGCTCGTTGCGACTCAAAACTTTACGCATATAACGCAAGCCAAAATCATTCACAGGATATACTTTGCCTGGAATGTGTTCCTTTTCAATGATTTTACCGCTTACAGGGGTATGAATCCGGTGATAGTCAGACGGACTTAAATAAAGCACAAAGTAAAATCCATCGCTATAATTCACCATTCGCGGGGAATGATTCAACAATTGCTTTATGGTATAATCTTGTCCTTTTACATTGATGATTTGACCTGCTTCAACGGGTCCCATACCAGTAATGGCTGCATCAACAGGACTGACCAGCGTTTCACTTTCGGGGGCGATGGGTCTCAAACCTTGTTTCAATCGTCGCGTGAAAAAGTCATTTAAAGAGCGATATTCCAGCCATTGTTTCTCCGCTTCTTCTAAACGGATACCATATGTGCGCGCAAACCAGGGAATGAGCTTGCGGCTTACTCGCGACTTTGCAAACGAACCAGTTAGTCTGGAAATCGATTTTCGGGAAGAAAGCTCAGATAATAAACGAAAAAACCGCTTCTCCATGGTACAGTCTCACCTGATCCTTCAAAAATAATGAATACTTCGATATATAGTGACACAGAACGAATGATAAAGCAATGAATTTAGTCTGAATTTTCAACTGACATAGTTCGACATTCTCCTTTTCAAAAGAGGAATATTGCGATATGATAAATTTGATATTTGTTTTTAGGATTATTTAACCATTTTTTTAAAAAAATTTTGATATAAAATAAAATAGTTTAATGAAAGGAAAGTTCTAACATGATGAAGAAATATGTCTTGGGTACGATGGTATGTGCAGCTTTATGGTTAGGGTTATTAACCGTCGGAATGCACACTAGCTATGCCGCAAATACAGTCCTTAGTGATGATTTTTCAAAGGAAAATAATTCGTGGAAACTTTTAGGAAGCGCGAAAAGAACAAAGGATGGTAAAATTATGCTAACTCCATCCGAACAAAGTAAGGTAGGAACCATTTGGCTGAAGCAGACATTAAAGCCGCCCTATGTTGTTGATTTCCGTTTTCAAATGACTGGGATTGATCCTTCGCACATAGGAGCCGATGGGATTACCTTTATGTTTAATAAGCAGCAAAATACATCCCCGATTAGCGGAGGTGGAATGGGCTTCGAAATAAATAATGGATATGGTGTGGAGTTTGATTCATATAGCAATAGCTTTGATCCTAAATATAATCATATTTCATTATTTAAGAACAACCCTGACCATTCCGTTAGTCCAGCTCTTCAACAAGTGCAAGCAAGTGGCTTCGAGGATACCAATTGGCATAATGTAAAGATAGATGTAGGAATAGATACGGTCAAGATTTACTTGGACAATACTTTGAAAATTAATTGGAGCGGAACAATTGATTCGAGCTTTAGTGGAATCGGTTTTACAGCCAGTACCGGTTTTTACTATAATACGCAATACATAGACGATGTAACGATAACTAAGCCAGCCGCTGTTAACAAGGTAAGTTCAACATTCACTAACGGCGTTTATCATGCTGGAAGTGTTATTCCGATCCATTTGACATTTAACGATATTATTCAAGTTACGGGTACGCCTACCCTTTCCCTGAAAACCGGAAAAACGGCAAGTTATGTAAGTGGTTCTGGAACCAATACGTTGACCTTCAATTATACGGTACAAGCAGGGGATAGTGCAGCAATTTTAAATTATGCCTCGCAAACGGCACTTAGTTTAAACGGAGGTACGATAACGGACAGCTTGGCTAAACCAATTGATCTGAATCTTCCCGCTTTGAATGATAATAACAGTTTGGCAGGAAACAAGAAAATCACGATTGATGCGAGTATTCAAACAAGCGATACTATTGTTGACTTAAGTCAATTGAATTTATTGAATAATAGCCTGACATTAAGTCCCGCATTTGACCCGAAAAAATTGGCCTATATCGTAACCGTACCGAACAATGTATCCGATATAGACTTGATCCCGTCCCTTTCCGATGCTCAAAGCACAATATCTGTTACAGGTGCGGCGTATCAAAGTGGAACTATCCATACTTCTACTTCTCTGGATATTGGCGCTAATTTAATCACGATAACAGTTACTTCTACATCTAATAATATAACGGTCCACAATGATTATACTATCAATGCATATCGATTATCAGCCTCCAAAGATATCATTGATTTTTCAGTCCAAGGTCAAGTGGAACCGGCTGTAATAAATACAAATACCCATACAGTGACTTTAAGTGTATATGATCAGACGAACCGTACAACATTAGTTCCACAAGTAACTGTGTCTGCTGGTGCTTCATTCCTGTATACGCACGCGAATATTATAGATTTCAGTGCGCCGGTAGAGGTCAAAGTTATTGCCGAAGATGAAACATTTCAGTTGTGGACGATTACTATTGACGAATTGCAAGATTCCACAATTGATTTGAATGGCTTAACCGTGAGTGGGGGTGTTTTATCGCCTGCATTTAATCCCAATCAATTTGATTATTGGATTGAGCCGGATGGCAATGCAACCACAATTAATATACTGCCGTCTGGTTTATCTAATAATGTTAATCTTACAGTGTTGGGTGCAACATATACGGTAACCAATTCCAATTCAGTATACACAGTTGATATCACAGCTAGTCCGAGCTTTACACTTCAAATCACAAGCTTAGATGGAACATCAGTTTTGGAAAATTACACATTTCATATAAACCGCTGGCTAGCTTCCGCTTCTAGTAATGCTGAAGGAAATAGAGTGGTATTGGTGTTTAAACAAGCATTGGATCCTGCAAGCTTAAATCCGGCTAATTTTACATTCGCTAACGGAGGTCCTATTGTTACGGCGGTCAGATATGAATCCTTTAATTCGCAGGGGATGATCGTTTATTTATCATTAAGCAGTACGATAACAGCGCAAGACTCCCCATTGCTTAACATCTCTGGAGTTAATACAATGTCAGGGAAGGCAGTCCATATCGTATCAGACCCTATTATTTCTCTCGCCGGTATTTTACAATTAAGGCATACGCTCGATTCCCAAAATGACGGTATTCATATTGATGATATCGTACAATATATGAACAAAATTCCCGACTTAAATGGCGATAATAAATTTGATATATATGATGCTGTCTTTCTATTAAAAGAACTCTAATTTGAATGTAATAGATCATGAACCTAGCGGATTGCATTCGCTAGGTTTTTGATGTTTGGAACCAGTGAATTACAATAAATTATCGTTATAAACCTAATTTCGACAAAAATAGAAGCAGTTTTCTCGAATCCCTTACCATGAAGTGACAACTTAATTGAAAGAGGTCATTTATAATACATAGAGTAATAGATTGGATTCAACCTATATACATAAAAAGTAAATGGAGTGAAGAAAAGAAATGGATAATCCGAAAGTGAGTCTGGATATTTTGACGATTTTATCGCAACTGAGCATTGACGTGGACAAATATGCAGAATGGGAAAAGGAGAATGGGTTAAAGCTTTGGGGGGACTCTGAAATACTCGATTGCATTGCAAGTACGGAAGCCATTATCACAAGTGCTGTGCGAAGTTGAAATAAAAAAATAAAACTCATGATGTCGTGAGATCATCATGGGTTTTATTCTGTGTGTTAATTCATCGAACGATCGGCTCGGATGAAGGCAATGAATCGTTTGGCTTCATCTTGTGTTAGCTTTCTGCCATCAATAGTTAATGAGAATTTATCAAGTAGCGCCTGATCGGAAAGCTCTAAACTATTTACAAATTGTAATACTTCTGGATCTGAAATCGCAGAATCTTGTGAACCGCCCATTAAATAATCCGTAGTTACATGGAAAAAATTTGAAATTCGTTGTAACGTTTCATAGTCTGGTTCACGACGATTATTCTCGTAATGTGAAAGTGCTGCTCGATTAATTCCGATTTTTTGTGCGAGTTCTTCCTGTGTTAAACGTTTTTCATCTCGTAGCTGTGCGATGCGATTCCCGTATTTCATTGTTGTAAATCCTCCTAACAAACACGATTCTCTATATTAAATGACTGTTAATATTAATTATACACTAGAAACAGTTGGTGTAACCATGAAATAACCAAAACGATTAAAAAAAGCGCTTGACATGATACATAATGTATCGTAAAGTAAGCCTATGACAGATACGAAATGTATCGAATAAAGGGGATCGTTGTATGTCAAATGAAGGCACTCCAGGTACGCAGCGTTTTATTCCATTGCGTTATAAAGAGCTTTTATCAGCTGAATTACGGATCATTGAGGTTAGAGGGCGTACAGTACAAAGCAAGGCCGCCCTGGTTCAAGTGGACAAAATAAGTGGTAAAGGCATGCGTTTTTTATCAGAGCTGCTTTTTCCGGTAAATCCACAAATCGTATTTTTGTTCCGTGTCGTTATTTTGCAAGAATCGATTGAGTTGAAGGGGTCGATTAACTGGAGTCAACGCGAAGATCGTTTCAATTTATTCGAGGTTGTATTTACAAATGAGGAAGCAGTGAAGAGCAAGTTGATTATGCTGCTCGGCAATCTGGCGAAGCAATATATGCCGCTTCATATGAAAGCAGAATATTACTACCATTATTTTTCCGAATCTACTTATGACTTTAAAAACAGTAGAATCAATCTTTTACTATAAGCAGCGAAAGGAAGGTTGACCATGGGTTATGTGAAAAAGCTGTCTCTCTTCTTGGGGATAGATATGTTTTTTGTAGGATTTAGCATTTTTTCTGCTTACTTCATTCGCTTTGGCGGCGGGATTCGAGAGTATTATTTGCAGCAGTGTATAGCTTATGGCTTGATTTCGATTTGTGTATGCACCATCTGTATGTTTTTGTTTCGATTGTATAATCGGATATGGCAGTATGCCAGTATTAGTGAAATGATCGCGATCTTTCAAGCCATTTGTGCGAGCAGCGCAATTTCCTACTTGTTAACCTTTACTGTAACTGGATATCGCGTTCCGACTACGGTGGTCGTTTTGTCCTTCGAAACGATGTTCATGATGATGGGAGGCGCCCGGTTTGGCTGGAGGCTGTGGCAGCGAGGCTTATTTTATGGAAAGAAGAAAGTGCTGCCGCGAGCATTGATTATCGGTGCAGGAGATTCCGGAGCATTGGTAGCAAAGAAGCTGCTGCATAACAGAAACGCTCATCTCGAACCGGTTGCTTTTATTGATGATAATGTGGACAAGCATAAACAAGAGGTTTGTGGACTGATTGTCTTAGGCGATCGTTCAAAAATTGTCGAGGTGACGCATACTTATGAAATTGATGAAATTATTTTGGCGATTCCCTCTGCCTCAAAAAAAGATTTTATGGCTGTTTTAGATCAGTGTAAATTAACGAAGGCAAAATTGAAAATTATTCCGAAAATTGATGATCTGATAGATGGTAAGGTTTCGATCAATGAAATACGTAATATTGAGCTGGATGATCTGCTGGGAAGAGAGCCGATTAAAGTTGACTTGAAGGGTATTGCGAACTATGTCGAGGATAAGACGGTTTTGGTGACAGGCGCCGGGGGATCGATTGGTTCAGAGCTATGCCGACAAATTTCTCCGTTTCGACCCACAAGACTGCTGCTTTTAGGTCATGGCGAGAATAGTATTTATGCGATAGAAATGGAGCTGCGGCGAATTTTTCCCGGATTGATTATAGAGTCGATTATTGCGGATATCCAAGATCGCAAACGGATGGAGTCGGTTTTCCGCAAATACCGACCGCAGGTCGTGTTCCACGCAGCGGCGCACAAACATGTACCTTTGATGGAAAATAATACGTCGGAAGCGATTAAGAATAATGTGCTTGGCAGTAAAAATGTGGCGGATTGTGCGGATCTTTATGGAAGCGAGCGCTTTGTGCTCATTTCCACGGATAAAGCTGTGAACCCGACAAGTGTGATGGGAGCCACAAAACGAGTCGCTGAAATGTATATCCAAAGCTTAAATAATCATAGCGGCACTAAATTTGTCGCCGTTCGTTTTGGAAATGTGCTGGGAAGCAGAGGAAGTGTGATCCCGCGTTTCAAAGATCAGATCGCCAGAGGAGGGCCGGTGACGGTAACACATCCGGATATGATCCGCTATTTTATGACGATTCCCGAGGCAGCTCAGCTCGTCATTCAGGCCGGGGCGATGGTGGAAGGAGGGGAAATATTTATACTCGATATGGGTAAGCCCGTACGTATTGTAACTTTAGCTGAGGATTTAATTCGTTTGTCCGGTTTTGAGCCTTATACAGAAATCGACATTGAATTTACAGGTATTCGTCCGGGAGAAAAATTATATGAGGAGCTGTTAACGAATGAAGAAGGGATTACGGCAACCAAACACAATCGGATTTTTATCGGACAACCCGTAAATATCAATCCGATGGAAGTAGATTTTTCAATCAAAAAGCTGGAGCGGGTTGTCGGTGAAGAACAGGATGAAATAAAGGAGGTGCTGCGGCATATTGTACCTACTTATCAGAATGTGGGTTAATCAAAAGAATCGGAGAGGGGTCGAATGTATTTATGCTTAATTTTGCTATAGTCGGCTGCGGCCACATCGCTGAAAAACATGCACAATCCATTAGTTCAACAGAAGGGGCATGCTTGTATGCCGTTTGTGATACAAATCGTATCCAAATGCAGCAATTTAATGAAGATTATTGTGCCGAAATGTATACCAATATCGACATCATGCTCAGAGATTCGTCCGTTGATGTCGTCAATATCTGCACTCCGACGGGCTCGCATGCCATGCTGGCAATTAAAGCCGCCAATGCTGGAAAGCACGTCATTGTGGAGAAGCCGATTGCGCTGACATTGTCGGATGCGGACGCAATTATTGAAGCGTGTAAGCGAAATGGGGTCAAGCTTGCCGTTGTGCATCCGAATCGTTTTCGACCTGCTGTTCTGGCATTGAAAAAGGCTTTGGATGAAGGACTGTTCGGCAAGCTGAGTCACGTTAATGCGACGGTTCGTTGGAATCGCGATCAAGCGTATTACAATCAAGCCTTATGGCGTGGAACGAAGGCAATGGACGGCGGGGTCTTGATGAATCAAGCCATTCATAATCTGGATCTGCTGCAGTGGTTAATCGGTCCGCTCCAGGAAGTACAAGCCTTTACCACGACACGGCTTCGCAATATTGAGGCTGAGGATGTTGCCGTTGCGGTCGTTCAATTCCAGGAAGGGGTATTGGGAGTGATCGAGGCAGCTACAACGGTTTATCCGAAAAATTACGAAGAGTCCATTAGTATTTTCGGGGAAACAGGAAGTGCTGTCATCGGTGGATCGACGGGCAATTGGATCAAGCATTGGACATTCAAGGGCGTCACGCAAGAAGAATCGGAACAATTGATCAAGGACATCCAGCAAAATCCATTTGGTATTCCAGGACATCAGCATATTGTTGCTGACATGATTGAAGCCGTTCGCGATAATCGAACGCCTGTCGTTTCTGGAGAGGATGGAAAAAAAGCGCTGCAGTTTGTTTTGGAGATTTATGGAGCCGCAGAACAAAGACCAAAACCCTTATTAGAAGAAAGGATGATGATTAACCAATGAGTATGGCGCTGAAACGGAATGAAGAACAAGAATGGCGTAAGGTTCCTCTTTTAGACCCGATCGCCCAATACGAAGGTCTTAAGTCTGAGATTCGAGAAGCCGTAGATCAAGTTTTAGAGAGCGGAAATTACATTATGGGTCCCGCTGTCAAACAATTCGAAGCAAAGGTTGCCGATTTTTGCGGAGTCAGCTATGCGATTGGTGTCGCAAACGGTACAGATGCGCTGCTGCTCACGTTGGATGCATTAGGTATTGGAGCGGGAGATGAAGTTATTACAACTCCGTTCACTTTCTTTGCTTCTGCTGAGGTCATTTCACAGGTAGGTGCCACACCCGTCTTCGTCGATATTGCGGCAGATACGTATAATTTGGATGCTGCGAAATTAGAGGTGGCAATTACACCGCGCACCAAAGCGATTATTCCTGTCCACATCTTTGGCCAGCCTGCAGATATGGATGAAATCATCGAGATTGCCAATCGTTATGGGGTTTATGTCATTGAAGATGCTTGCCAAGCGATGGGAGCTTCCTACAAAGGGCGTCCTGCGGGTTCGATGGGTATCGCCGGCTGCTTCTCCTTTTTTCCGACAAAAAATTTGGGCGGCTATGGTGATGGCGGCATGATTGTCACGAATGATCCGGCGCTTGCAAAAAAACTGCAAATATTGCGTGTTCATGGCAGTAATCCTAAATATTATCATTCGATGATTGGCTACAACAGTCGTTTGGATGCTTTACAGGCTGCGATGCTGCAGGTCAAGCTTCCCCATTTGGATTCATGGAACCAATTACGCCGTGAAAAAGCGGAAATCTACAATGAGGGCCTGCGAAATGTACCGCTGCAGCTGCCTTTTGAAGATAAGGATCGCTGCGCGATTTACCATCTTTACATCATTCAAACGGATTATCGTGACGATTTACTGCAGTATTTGGAGGATAACGGCATTGCGTCAGGGATTTATTATCCGGTTCCTTTGCATCGTCAAGAGGTTTATCGCGACTTGAATTATGGTGTAGACAGTCTCCCTGTGGCGGAAAATTCTGCTCAAGGAACTATGGCATTACCGCTTTATCCGGAAATGACGCTCGAAGATCAGCTGTATGTTATTTCGGTTGTAAGACAATTTTTTGCGAAAAGAGGAGAAATCGGATGAGTGTAGCGACAACGTATGCATCCCCATTGGCGGAGCAATTAATCATTAAATTTCTAACAAAGCAAGCGGTAATTGGTGTGGTAGGACTAGGCTATGTGGGGCTTCCGCTCGCTGTGGAAAAGGCTAAAGCCGGCTTTAAGGTCATTGGTTTTGATATTCAAGCGAGTAAAATCGATATGGTCAACCAAGGGATTAATTACATTGGCGACGTAGTGGATGATGATTTGCGAAAAATGGTCAAGGAGAAAAAAATTAAAGCAACCGCGGATTATTCTTTGATTCGCCATTTGGATGCGGTGGCGATTTGTGTGCCAACGCCGTTGGACATTTATCAACAGCCGGATACGAGCTTCGTCGAATTTTCGGCGCGTGAAATTGCCCGCTTCTTGCATCCAGGCATGCTTGTTGTGTTGGAAAGCACCACTTATCCAGGTACGACAGAAGAGCTGGTGAAGCCGATTTTAGAGGAGTCGGGCTTAGTATGCGGTGTTGATTTTTTCTTAGCTTATTCACCCGAACGTGTGGATCCCGGCAATAAACACTACAATACGAAAAATACACCGAAGGTTGTCGGTGGGGTTACGGCGGAATGTACGCGGATTGCCTCGACGATGTACCGTGAGGTTTTGGATGGGGAAGTGCATGAGGTAGGCAGCCCCGCAGTGGCTGAAATGGAAAAGATTTTTGAAAACACGTTTCGTAATATTAACATCGCGCTTGCCAACGAAATGGCTATTCTCTGCAACCGGATGGGGATCAGTGTATGGGAAGTGATCGATGCGGCGAAGACGAAGCCATATGGATTTATGGCGTTTTATCCGGGACCGGGCTTGGGCGGGCATTGTATTCCCATTGATCCGTTCTATCTGACCTGGAAGGCGCGGGAATTTAATTATCATACACGTTTGATTGAATTGGCTGGCGAAATTAATAATAGTATGCCGGAATTTGTCGTGGAACGAATTGGAACGGTACTTAACGAGGAAAATCAATCGATCAAGGGTTCGGTCGTCTATTTGCTCGGGCTTGCTTATAAAAAGGATATCGACGATTGCCGCGAGTCACCGATTTTAAAAATCATCGACGATTTAGAGAAACGAGGTGCTGAAGTAATTTATAGCGATCCGTTTATTCCGAAATGCAAGCATAACGGCAAAACCTATGAAGCCGTCACTTTAACGCAGGCGAACCTGGAAAGAGCCGACATCGTTGTGATTACGACGGATCATACTCTTTTCGATTACGATCTGATCAGTAAAATCGACAAACCGATTTTTGATACGAGAAATGCTTTAAAAGGAAGAGAGGTTTCGAGCAAATATTATCGCTTGTAAAGACCAAAGTCAGGAAGGTGAACAAATGGGAGCTGCACCCAAAAAAGTATGTTTCCTCACCTCGGTACACCCCTTATTCGATACACGGATCTTTTATAAGGAAGCGTGCAGCTTGGTAGCGGCAGGGTATGATGTGACTTTGATCGTACCCAACGATGATCTTAGAGAAACGGTATTGGAAGGTGTGAAAATCATCCCTTTGCATAAACCGGTCAACCGCAAAGAACGGATGATGAAAACGATGTGGGAGTTGTGGCGCAAAGCTTTAGAGCAGAAAGCGGACCTCTATCATTTTCATGACCCAGAGCTGATGTTCATCGGATTATTATTGCGAATCCGCGGCTATAAGGTCATTTATGATGTGCATGAGGACGTACCTAAACAAATCAAACAAAAAGAATGGGTTCCACTTCGCCATTGGGTCAGCTTCGCCTATAGAGTGTTGGAATGGAGCATTTGTAGGTATTTCATTCTGGTTATAGCGGGCGCAGCCTATGAAAATCAATATCCGCGAGGCACGAAGAAAGCACTTGTGCAAAATTTTCCGCTGCTGCGAATTTTCCCGAAAGCCGATGAGGAGCTGAATCGGACACAAACCATTGTGTATTTAGGCGGTGTAACGCAAATGCGCGGGATCGATGTTGTGCTTGAGGCACTGCATTTGATTCGCTTGCAAGGCAGGCAGGTGCAATTTGATTGCATCGGTCCGATTACGGATGCCTATCGCAGTCATTTAGAACAGCTTTGTATGAAGTGGAAGCTTAAGGAGCAAGTCACTTTTTATGGGAGAATGAAGGCTTCAGATGCTTACAAAATTGTATCCAAAGCAGCGGTTGGCGTAGCTATACTGCAGCCCGTTTCCAATTATACGGAATCCTTTCCAACCAAAATGTTTGAGTACATGGCATTGCAAATCCCGGTGATTGTCTCAAACTTTCCTTTGTACGAGAAAACAGTGAACGAAGCGAATTGCGGCACAGTGATAGATCCGCAGGATGCGCATAGCCTTGCAGCGCAAATTATCCATTATCTGGACCAGCCTGAAAACGCTCGGCAGCTTGGGATCAACGGACGTAAGGCTGTGGAAACCCGGTTTAATTGGTCGGTAGAAGAATCAAAGCTGTTAAAGCTGTATCAAGATGTATTCGCAAATTAGTGGAAGGGTGGTTGAAAGATGATTCAATGGAAACCAAGTGGTAACACCGTACCACGAATGAAAATTCCTTATGCGCTCCCTTTTATCGGAAATGAAGAAATTATGGAGGTGGTTTCCTCGATTCGCTCCAATTGGTTAAGCAGAGGACCGAAAACGCAGGAATTTGAACAGAGTTTTGCTGAGTATGTGGAAAGTCCTTACGCAGTCGGGTTAAATTCATGTACAGCAGGGCTGCATCTAGCACATATGGTGCTTGGTATCGGTGCAGGCGATGAAGTTATTACGTCACCTTACACATTTATTGCAACAGCCAATACGATTGTTCATTGCGGGGCAAAGCCTGTTTTCGTTGATATTGATCCTGTAACGATGAACTTAGATCCCAATTTGCTGGAACAAGCGATTACACCGCGGACAAAAGCAATCATACCCGTGCATTTTGCCGGATTTCCCTGCGAAATGGACCAGATCCAAGCGATTGCCCGCAAATATAATTTGAAAATTATTGAAGATGCAGCTCATGCGGTTCATACTAAGTATAAAAATCGCTGTGTGGGAAATATCGGTGATATCACTTGCTTCAGCTTCTATGCAACCAAAAATTTATCAACAGGCGAGGGCGGGATGATCACCACTGCAGACGAGGGAATTGCGGACAAGCTGCGGATGATGAGCTTGCACGGTCTTAGTAAAAATGCCTGGAATCGCTATACTGAGAAGGGCTCGTGGTATTACGAGGTTGAATATCCCGGCTTTAAATACAATATGACCGATATTCAAGCGTCTTTTGGCGTAGTGCAGCTGCAGAAGATGGGTATGATGCAAGCACTGCGTGAGAAAGCCGCCTCCATGTATACCGAGGCCTTCGCAAAGCTGGACGGACTGATTCTTCCGTATGATGCGCCGGAGCATCGTCACGCTTGGCATTTATATGTGGTTCGGATCGATGAGAAACAGCTGCGGGTGAACCGAAATGAGCTGATCGAGCTGCTTAAAGAAGCGGGTATAGGCACAAGCGTGCATTTTATCCCTGTAACGAACCATCCCTACTATCTTAGACAGGGTTATAATCCGCTGGATTATCCGCATGCCGTTAAAGCATATCAAGCTGCGATTTCACTGCCGCTGTATCCAGGGATGACAGTAGAGCAAATCGAATACGTGATAGAAACGTTTACCTCGCTTCTATCTCAGTATAGAAGGTAGCTTTCTATGTATCTTATGATGAAGCGTCTTTTTGATATTGTTGCGGCGTATGTTGGGATTGTGCTGCTCACTCCATTGTTTTTACTTATCATGCTTTGGATTAAGCTGGATTCACCGGGAAAAGTCTTTTTCCGCCAGCAGCGGGTAGGCAGGTATGCGACACCTTTCTCCATTTATAAATTCCGCACTATGCTCCAGGATGCGGAAAGCTTAGGGAAGCAAATAACAGTGGGTCGGGATCAGCGAATTACGCGAAGCGGTCATTTTTTGCGCAAATATAAGCTGGATGAGCTGCCGCAGTTGTTTAATGTTTTGCTTGGGGATATGAGCTTTGTCGGTCCGCGCCCTGAGGTTCCCGTCTATGTGAACTTATATACCTATTCACAAAGAGCGGTGCTTTCCGTTCGTCCGGGGATTACGGATGAAGCATCGATCCAATTCAGTGACGAGAATGCGCTGTTGGCAGAAGCAATGGATCCGGAAAAGGTTTATATCGAGGAGATTATGCAGGAGAAGCTGCGGATTAATCTGGATTATATGCAGCGCGCATCGTTGAAAAAAGATGTGGAGATTATCATGAAAACTGTTGCGAAAATATTGTTTCGCCGGGGAAAACAAACCGCATTTGCTGAACTGAAGAAGCCGAAAGATAGCTTACATATCCTGCTAATCAATCATTATGCCGGATCTATCCGACATGGTATGGAATATCGTCCCTATTACATGGCATCGCAATGGGTGCAGCAAGGGCATCGTGTGACGATTGCGGCCGCTTCATTCAGCCATTTACGCAGTAAAGCGCAAGATGGAATTGGGAAACTGGTTGAGGAGGAAATCGACGGCATTCGTTATGTTTGGTTAAAGACACCCGCGTATCAAGGTAACGGCATCGGTCGGGTGCTGAATATGCTGGTTTTTGTCTGGCGATTGTTTATACATCAGCATGCCATAATAAAGGACAGGAAAGTGGACATTGTCATCGCTTCCTCTACGTATCCGCTCGATATTTATCCAGCACGAGCGATTGCGAAGAAATGCAAAGCCAAGCTGATCTATGAGGTGCACGACCTATGGCCGTTATCCCCGATTGAACTCGGAGGAATGTCGCCCAAGCATCCGTTTATCATGCTCATGCAAGCGGCGGAAAACTTCGCATATCGTAAAGCGAATCATGTGGTATCCATGCTCCCAAAAGCTGAATCGCATATGCGGGAGCATGGCATGATCGCTAGTAAATTTGTTTACATCCCGAATGGGATTGATGTAAATGGCTGGGGTGCAAGTGAACCGATCCCGGAGCTTCATGACAGACTGCTGCGAAAGAAAAGGTTGAAAGGCGAATTTCTGGTAGGCTATACCGGAGCGCATGGTTTGGCTAATGCTTTAGATACTTTCATCGAAGCTGCTCATTTATTGCGGGAACAACCGATTACATTTGTTCTTGTTGGACAGGGGCCGGAACAAAACCGTTTGCGTGAGAAGGCTGTTGCGTTGGGGCTTGAAAACGTGGTTTTATTGCCTGCGATCCAGAAAAATTCGATTCCTGCATTGTTGAGCGAGATGGATGCATTTTACATTGGTTTGAAAAGTGAATCGTTATTTCGTTTTGGCATCAGCCCTAATAAAATGATGGATTATATGATGGCAGGCAAGCCCATTATCAATGCCATTGCGGCGGGAAATGATCCTGTTGCGGAAAGCGGCTGTGGGATTTCAGTCATTCCCGAGTCACCGACAGCAACCGCTGAAGCCATCCTGCAGTTGTTCAAACTCGGAACGCGTGAACGTGAAGCGATGGGGATGAAAGGACGAGAATATGTGCTTAAACACCATGATTATGCACAACTGGCATGGCGTTTTATCGAAGTGATGCAGGAACCGAGGCTTGATTCAGCGTCCAATTCGCCGCTAAGCAAGATGAAGGAGGCAAATGTATAGATGATCAAAATAATGACGATTGTCGGTGCCAGACCGCAATTTATTAAAGCAGCTGCAGTTTCTCGTGAGCTGCGCAAGCATTTTACGGAAATATTGGTCGACACTGGGCAGCATTATGATTATAAAATGGCCGGTATTTTTTTTGAGGAATTGGATATTCCGCAGCCTGAATATCAGCTCGGCGTCGGTTCAGGAACGCATGGATTTCAAACAGGTGCGATGCTGCAGGTTTTGGAACAAGTCATGCTGCAGGAGCAGCCGGAAGCCATCCTAGTCTATGGCGATACCAACTCAACACTGGCGGGGGCATTAGCTGCAAGCAAGCTCAACATACCGTTGTTCCACATCGAATCGGGCTTGCGCAGCTTCAATCGTCGCATGCCGGAGGAAGTTAATCGCATTTTGACGGATCAAGTGTCCGACCTCTTGTTTGCTCCAACAAAGACAGCTGTGGAAAATTTATATCGCGAAGGGATTATAGAGCACGTTTATGCGCATGGGGATGTAATGTATGATGCGGTGCTGTATTATTTGCGAAAAGCAGAAGAGCAATTTTCGTTGGAAGCATTTGAGGTCGAGCAGAAGCAATATATTTTGGCGACGCTCCATCGCGCCGAGAACACGGATGACACCATGCGGCTTGAAGCGATAGTACACTCCTTGGTCCAACTGGATCAAATCGTATTGATGCCTATTCATCCGCGAACAAAAAAAATGCTGCAGCAGCTCGGAATGTTCGAATTTCTTCAGCAAGCACCGAATATACGCATCATTGAACCCGTATCGTATTTGGAAATGCTGCTCTTGGAGCAGCACGCCTATGCCATCATTACGGATTCCGGTGGTGTGCAGAAAGAAGCATATTTTGCAGGAGTGCCCTGTTTTACTCTGCGCAATGAAACAGAATGGGTGGAAACGGTAGAGCTAGGCTGGAATCGCTTAGTGAACCCGCAGCAAGAGAGCTTGAAAGAGGCGATTTATCATTTTGTGATACCTGTAAAACGTCCGATGATTTATGGGGAAGGTGACGCATCCAAACGAATGGTCGAGCAAATGCGTCAATGGTTTAAACAAGAAAGAGGAATGGAAAGAGAGAGGGTCGTGATGTATGGATAATTTATTGTTGAACAAACCGGAAAAGCTCGGAGCCTACGTAATCATCGGAGAGGGAGTTGTGTTTGGCGAAGGTGTTATCATCGGAAATCATGTTGTCATCCATGAAGGGACGCAAATTGGCGATCATGTCGTTATACAGGATCACGCTGTCATTGGAAAACAACCGACTAAAGCAAAAAATTCTGTTTTGCAGGAGCTCAAGCGGCTTTCGCCTGCTTCGATCGGGAATGGCTGCACTATAGGTACTTCGGCGATTATTTATGCTGGTGCACAAATCGCGGATGATGTATTTATTGCTGATTTGGCGACGATACGGGAGCGGGTTACGATTGGAGAACGAACGATTATTGGACGGGGTGTGGCGGTTGAGAACGATTGTACGGTAGGGGTAAAATGCAAGCTGGAAACCAATTGTTATATTACCGCTTACTCTACGATTGGCAGTTATGTCTTTATTGCACCATGCGTAGTGACCAGTAATGACAATTTCATGGGAAGAACGCAGGAAAGGTTCGACAGAATGAAGGGAATTACGGTCAAGGATGGCGGCAGAATTGGCGCAAATGTAACCACATTGCCCGGTATTGTCATCGAAGAGGACGGAACTGCAGCAGCTGGAAGTGTAGTTACTAAAAATATTAAATCCGGCGATTTGGTTGCAGGCGTTCCTGCACGTAAGCTGCGTAATGTACCAACAGAGCAGCTGCTGATAAACCAAGCGACAGGAAAATGACATAAAGCATTATTTTTTGCTTGACATGATACAAAATGTATCTTATTGTATAAATATAGTACATAACGTATCTGAAAATGACTTGCGAGCAGGGTACAATACGTTTATTTAAGGAGGGCTAATTCGATGTTTAAGCTTATTAAAAAATGGGCTTGGTTGGTTATTCTTGTAACCTTCCTAGCTACGGCAACAAGTGGAGCGATGAGCTTTTACTACATTCAACCGATGTATGCGGCTACCTCTACGGTCATCGTCGATAGTCATAATCCTGCCGATGCGCTTAAGGATGATTACAACATTATTTTAGCTAACCAAACGATGATTAAGACCTACGAACAAATGGTAAGAAGCAGCTCGCTTGAAAAAGAAGTGATCGCTAAATTAAAGCTGAATATGACTCCGGATCAATTAGATCCTCTAATCAATGTCAGCTCTGGTGCAGAATCCGAAATGCTGTCTATCCGTGTCGTAAATGCCAATCCGCGTCAGGCGGCGCTTATTGCCAACACTCTAGCGGAGACATTGCGAGATAAAGTGTCCGGATTGCTTAACCGGGATAATATCAAAGTATTCGATATGAGTTCCGAGGAAAAGAATGCATCTCCGATTTCGCCGAATAAAAAATTAAACATTGCTGTAGCGTTTATTCTAGGTCTATCGGCTTCCTTAGGCATTGTTTATTTCTTTGAAAGTTCGCGACGCATCGTAATGAACACGGAAAATGGTTTGCATATTACAGCCAAAAGAGCGACACGCAGCTCAATTTGAATGTTTACAAAAATTGAAGCTGTGCTGCGTAATGAATGTGCTTTCCAGCCTCAGTTGAAAATGAGTTTCTTGAATTGACGAAGGGGGAAACTCATTTTCAAAGTCGGCGCGTAAACTTTACAAGCACACCCATTACTCCACTTCGTCAATTTTTGAACACATTATATAAGACCTATAGTTACAACTCATCGAATAGGGGTGGCGACATTTTTACGAATGTAATGGTTAGATTCAAATTAGGCGACTTTGCAAAAAATGTTCTGACTTTGATTACAGGCACAACACTCGCGCAAGCTATCCCTTTTTTCGTATCGCCTATATTAACCAGGTTGTATTCTCCAGAAGATTTTGGTGTTTATGCGCTCTTCATGTCTGTTGTTGCGATGGTGTCCGTTATAGCTACTGCTCGTTATGAGTTGGCGATTATGATTCCGGCTAAAGAAAAAGATGCGGTTAATATCGTAGCTTTATCGATGTTCATTGCTTTATGCGTCAGTATCAGTGCTTTAGTCTTCATCTGTTTTTTTAACGGGTCATTGACCAAATGGTTGAACAATCGTGAAATTTCTCCTTTTCTCTACTTCCTGCCCGTTTCTGTCCTCTTGATTGGGGTATATCAAACCTTTAATTATTGGACGAATCGCAAAAAAAAGTATAAACGGCTCGCCATCGCGACGATTTCACAATCTACGACAACAGCAGCAACGAATATACTTTTTGGCTTTGGCGGCGCTGGATGGGGACTCATTGTCGGCGGGATTTTAGGGCAATTGGCATCATCCGGCGCATTGGCAGGGCAAGTTTGGAAGGAAGATCGCGGGCAGCTTAAACATGTTCGCAAAAAGGACATGCTTGCCAATGCGAAAGCATACCAGGATTTTCCGAAAATCAATTTATTCCACGCATTTGTGGATATGCTGCAGTCGAGCGGCGTGGTCTTTATCATTTCGACATTTTTCAGTGCAATTGTTCTGGGCTATTATTCCTTTACCATGCGAATATTAAAAACGCCGCTTGGCTTAATCGGGAGTGCAGTGTCTCAGGTGTTTTTTCAACAAGCTTCTGAAACCTACCAGAATCAGGGCGATTTACAAGCACTGGTTAAGAAAACAATGCTTCGTTTAGGCATCATCGCTATCCCGATATTCATCCTTTTCGTTCTATGTTCCCCCCTACTCTTTTCGTTTGTTTTTGGTGAAAAATGGCGAGAAGCGGGTGTTTACGCCCAATTGTTATCCCCTTGGCTGTTTGTGAATTTTATCGTATCTCCGACAACACACGTGCCGATTATTTTGCAAAAGCAGAAAAAGGCATTTTACTATAGCATCGTATTTAATTTTTCCATGCTCGCAAGCTTCCTGAGTGTTGGTCTATTAAAAATCAATATTATCGACGGTTTTATCATCATGAGTGCTTTGGGAACAGTTTATACCACTTGTTATGGATTCTGGATATTTAAAATCTCTGCTGTAAAAAAAGGAATGGTTTCATGATCTCAATGCGAATTTTTGTCTATCGACATCCTGCGGTTTGGATTAGTTTACTGCTGCTGCTCTCGCCTGCTTTAGGAATGCCGCAATATAATAAATTGTTCCTTGAATTGATCATGGCAGTCGTACTAATCATTGTGATGATGAAAAAACCCTTATGGATCCTTTGTTTAGCTGTTTTACTTGTACCACTAGAAACAGATCCAGAGATAACGAGCGGGTTTTTTACAATTAATAAAGTGGCTACTTTTGCAATGATTGGGATGTTCTATCAAATTTTTAAAAATCATTCGTTTCGCAAAATTCCATTCAAATCCTTGCTTCCCGTACTCCTGTTTTGGTTGTGGCCGTTTGCCTCGACGATCTGGGCTGAAAACCCGGATTACACGTTACTAAAAATTACCCACTTTTTTCAGGGCTCCAGCGTCCTCTTTCTCGTCATTTTATTGCTGTTAAAAACAAAGAAGGATATTTGGTGGGTATTAGGCGCTTATTTAGGTGGAACTCTCTTTTTAGCTTTTCGTACTGTCGAAAGTTTTTTGCAGCATCCGCTTGAAAGAGCAGTGGGATACGTTGGGCAAAATCCGGCGCATATTGGGTTCAACATGTATTTGGGTTTATTCACTTGCCTGATCTTAGCGAGTAAAGTCAAGCCCATGCATTATAAATTATTGTTTTACCTGGCTTTCTTTTTTCAAGTTTTTGCCGGCTTTACTACACAGACGCGCACCTTTATGCTAGCCATTAGTTTTGCTCTATTGATTTTTATCATCTTAAAAAAACAATGGGTAGCGTTTATTGTTCTGCTGATCAGCATTCCGATTATCCTGCATTTTCTGCCCACTGTTTTTTATGAACGGATTCAAGAGGGATTTAGCGGTGCAGATAAAGGGGCAGGACGCTTATTGATTTGGCAAATTGGCGAATCGATCATCAGGCAGAATTTTATTTTTGGCGTAGGCTTTGATAATTTTCGCGCCGTGTTCAGTCATTATTTTAAAAGCGCCAATGTTTGGTACAGCCGTGAAGATATGGGGGCGCATAATGTATACATGATGATGCTTGCAGAATTAGGCTTTGGCGGATTTCTCCTCTTTCTTTATTTATTCTTTTACAGGTTATTGCTGCCGCTGGTCAAAAAAATCAAAACTGAAATTGGCCTTACACATATTTTATTGCTGACGCTGATGTGTTTTTTAATTGAATTTAGCTTTATCGATATGTTAATCGAGAGGCAAACCTGGGTGGTGGTCGGTTTGATCTTTGTTTTATTAAATCTAGACAAGCAGAGCAAAGGAATGGAGAGTGAGACATGAACCTGCAAGTGGAGGGTACTACACTCGTGCTGTTAACCAAAAGATATCCGTTTTATCCTGGTGAAGAATTTTTGGAATTAGAGCTTCAGTATTTATCTGCCTTCTTCCAACGGATTATTGTGATTCCAACCGAGTTTAAAGGAAGTCCGCAGACACTGAAGAGGCCTCTCCCTGATAATGCGGAAGTGAAGCACATTCCCGCCATTCCATCAGCGCATCCCATCTTCCAACGGATAAAGGAAATCATCCGAATTGCTTCGGATCCACAGGCATTAAGCTGGATTGGACATGATTTGCGAAAAAGCCTAAAAAGAGAGCCCGTAGATTTTCGCAGACTCATTACTTTTGTTCACTTGGCAATACAATTAAAAAAAATGCTGCTGCAATCGATAAAAAATGAGCCGGGTGATTTCCTTTTCTACTCTTATTGGTTAAACGGAGGCGCGATAGCATTAGCCATGATGAAGCAAAAGAAGGCGAGCTTAAGAGCCGTTTCGCGAACGCATGGATACGATCTCTATAAAGAGAGACATGCGATTCCTTATATCCCGCTGCAGTTGAAAACCATCCGTAATATGAACCGATTGTTCGTCATTTCCAATCATGGCTATGATTATTTATTAAAGCAGGACAAAAGCTTAAAGGAAGTGCTTCAGCTTAGCCGTCTGGGAGTTGAAAAAAGCAATCAAGTGTCCAAACCGTCCTCCGATGGCATTTTCCGCATCGTTTCTTGCTCCTATATGGTCCCGGTTAAACGCCTGGAGCTGTTAATTGAAGCCTTGCGGCATTGTACCATTCCTATCCATTGGACACATATTGGCGACGGAGAATTAAGAAATGTGATTGAAATGCAAGTGCAAAAATTGCCAAAGCATATTACAACTGATTTCGTCGGAAATGTCTCCAATGATCAGGTCATCCAATTTTATGAGCGGAATCCAATTGATTTGTTCGTCAATGTGAGTTCGAGCGAGGGCGTACCTGTATCGATTATGGAAGCCTTCAGCTGTGGAATTCCAGTGATGGCAACGGATGTCGGCGGTGTATCCGAATTGGTCAATGCCCGCAATGGATATTTGATTCCTAAACACATCACACCAAAGGACATTGCTGCACGGGTGGAGCGATTTAGTCGGTTTCAATCCGTGGAAATAAATCTTTTGCGGCTGCATGCTTACAATACATGGAACAAGCTGTCCAATGCAGAAACAAATTACGAGACCTTTGTAGAATCATTGTTAAATATTCGTAAAGAAAAGGGAGGTTTATGAAAGAATGGGGTCGAATCAAAGCTCATTTAATCGCTTTAATATTTTCCGTAAATATGTCGCCAACAATCGACTGGAGGAGTACGATCAGATCTTAAAAAAAGCAAGAGAACTGGGGTATCAGTTGATTTCGTTGCGAGACTTTGTTGAACATCAATATGAAGCGGATCGCAAAATGATCATTTTGCGGCATGATGTAGACGGAAATTCGCAGGGCGCTCGTAAAATGTTCGAGCTTGAGCAGAAATATGGTGCCCATGCAAGCTATTATTTTCGCCATAGTACATTCAATCCTCCTTTGATGAAGGATATTGAAAAGTATGGAAGTGAAAGCTCATTTCATTATGAACCGATCGCGGAGTACAGCAGGGCCAGAGGCATCACAACAAAAGAGGAGTTATTCAAGACAAACTTCGAAGTGGAATGCTTGCAAATTTTAAAAAATGACATTGAACGCTATCGGCTGCTGCTGCAAATTCCTTGTACGACTATAGCCTCCCATGGAGCACCTGAAAACAGATTGCTGGATACGCCGAATAATTTTTTGACGGAAAATCCGCTAACGTATGAAGCATTGGGCATAAAGCTGGAAGCTTATAATAAAGAGTTTATTAGTAAAATTACTTGTTATGTTTCGGATTACGCCATAGAAATCAATAATGGTTATAAATACGGCACACATCTATTCGAGGCGATGAAGCGCGGCGAAAAAATGATTCTGTTTTTAACCCATCCGGAGCTATGGCACTATGAAGGCAAACGAAGATTAAAAAAAGTAGTCAAATCGATTCTCAAAGCGCCTGAACGTCGAGCGATTCATTTTAAGAGAATTTAATTTTGGAGGAATTAGGATGGGCGGTTTTAGGATAAGCTTGCAATCCATAAAGCAGAGAGTTTACGGAGATTATTTGATGGGTAATCGATTGGATTGTTATGAAGATATTTTAAAAGCTGCGTTAAATGAAGGCTATTTGATTACATCCGTGATTGATTATTATGAGAAAATTTGCTCTGGAGAAGCGGATAAAGTCGAGAAAATCATCATCAATCGCCATGATATTGATACGGATACGGTTACCGCCAGGCGCATGTTCGAAATCGAGAAAAAATTAAATGTTAAATCTTCCTCCTATTTCCGTTTATCTACCTTGGATCGAAGATTGATGCTCGATATCGAGGCATATGGCAGCGAAGCCAGCTACCATTTTGAAGAAATTGCTACATTCTGTAAACAGCATAAAATCCGCTCATCGGATAAGCTTTGGCCTCATATGCCGGAAATTCAGGAGAAATTTAAGCGCAATTATGATTTGCTGAAAAAGCAGCTCGGTCTGCCGATGAAAACGATAGCCTCCCATGGTGATTTTGTCAATCGGACGTTAGGTATAACGAACAATAAGCTCCTAAATCCGCAATTAAAAGCAGAATGCCAAATTTTGGTGGAAACCTACGAACCGATTCTACGGAACAATACGGTCGGTGTCTCCGATGGGGTTCCGGAATTTTCGGATGCTAGATCAGAGCATTCCTTTGATTATGCTTTGAAGCATAAGATGCAAAGAATTAACTTGCTCACACACCCTCGCCATTGGAAAACAGCGCCATGGATTAATACGATTGATAATACCTTTCGCCTTTGGGAAGGCGTTCGTTATTACTACTTATGAATGATGAAAAGGACTGCGTGAGATATGAAAAAAGTCGTTTCTATTGTTTTAAATAACTTTAAAAATGATTCAAGGGTGTTGAAAGAGTGCATTTCTATGCAGCAAGCGGGCTATGATGTACGTGTTGTGGCACTGCATGAGGCCGGATTGCTGGAGAAAGAAACTATACAAAACATCCCTGTCCATCGAATCCGTTTAAAGACACGCGGTTGGTCCAAGCATTCGTTCATCCAAATCATCAAATACGTTGAATTTATGCTGAGATTTATTAAAAACTATCGCAAGACAGATTATATCCATTGCAATGGCTTGGAGTTGTTATTTGTATCGGTTCTATTGAAATGGCTCACCTTTGGCAGAGCCAAAATTGTCTATGATGCGCATGAATTCGAGACGGAAAAAAGTGGAATGAAGCACTGGGAGAAAAAGGTATCGCATGTGATGGAACGTACTTTAATCAATCAAGCGGATCAAGTGCTAAGCGTAAGTGAAGGCATTGCTTTGGAATATGCTAAACGCTATAACATTTCCAAGCCGGATTTAGTGATGAATTGTCCTTTCTTTGTCGACGTTCCAAAGCGTGATTTATTTAGACAAAGATTCCAGATCGGCAGCGATAAAAAAATATTTTTATATCAAGGCGGTCTTTATAGAGGACGCGGTTTGGAAATGATGATCCATGCCTTTCGGCAAATTCAGCGAGAGGATGTCGTCCTGGTCATTATGGGATTCGGCGAATTGGAGGGTATGGTAACGCAAGCTGCGAACACGACGGCAAACATTTTCTATCATGAAGCGGTTGCGCCGGATGTATTACTGCAATATACGGCATCTGCGGATATCGGCATTTCATTTATCGAGAATATTTGTTTAAGCTATTATTACTGCGTACCGAATAAATTTTTTGAATATGCGATGGCTGGTCTGCCCATCTTGGTCAGTAATTCCCACGAGCTAAAGAAGTTTACAGAGTATTATCAATGCGGAAGTGTAGTGCAGGAATATACCGTAGCATCGCTATTAGACGGAATTGAACGCATATTACAAATGGATTTAGCAGAGCTTTCGCACAACTCGCGAAAAATGGCCAAAATTCATAGCTGGCAGGAACAAGAAAAGATTTTACTGCACGCTTACGAAGGGCTGGCTTTATGAAAATATGTCATCTTACCTCTGTTCATCCTTATAATGATATTCGGATTTTTGTCAAGGAATGCCGTTCCTTGGCATCCACCGGCCATGAAATCCATTTGATTGCAACTAATGCACCTGCCGGCATTCAAGATCGTGTTCAAGTTCATAATGTTCAACCGACCAAGAATGGAAGATGGACCCGTATGCTGAAGACAACATGGGCTCTTTACCAGAAGGCACTGGAAATCAATGCGGATGTGTATCATTTTCATGATCCTGAATTATTGCCTGTGGGTCTGCTGCTTAAACGGAAAAAGAAAAAAGTCGTCTACGATGTGCATGAAGATGTCCCTCGCGATATTCTAAGCAAAGCCTGGATTTATAAGCCGCTGCGGAAAGTCGTCGCCAAGATAGTAGAAAGCATCGAAAACTTTGCTGCGAAACGAGTGGATGCGATTGTTGCGGCAACTCCCCTTATCGCGAAGAGATTTCAGCATTTAGGCTGCCGAACGTTGAATGTCAATAATTATCCGATCGCAAGGGAACTCTTTCGTTCAGAAAGCAAATGGATCGATAAACAACGCGCTGTTTGTTATATTGGCGGCATAGTAGGTCAAAAGGGCTTGCATGAAATGGTAGAGGCGATTGGACAAACAGATGGTCGTTTATTATTGGCTGGCTCCTACGACTCTGAGGAAGATCGACGTCATGTGATGAATGCGCTAGGCTGGGAAAATGTAACGGAATATGGACTATTAAATCGCCACGACGTCGCTGATTTGCTGTCTATGGCAATGGCTGGATTAGTTGTACTCCATCCGCTGCAAAGCTTTATCGAATCTCAACCAATTAAATTATATGAATATATGTCAGCGGGTCTTCCTATCATCGCTTCTGATTTCCCTGCTTGGCGGGCCATTGTTGAGGCATATGATTGCGGAATTTGTGTAGACCCTTTAAATCCGGATGAAATTTCACAAGGGATTCAATGGATTTTGGACCACCCGGAAGAAGCAGAGCGGATGGGGGAAAACGGTCGTTTAGCGATTGAACAGAAATTTAACTGGGAGAAAGAATTTCATACGCTGTTTCAATTGTATGAGGAGATGAGCATATGTGTGGGATAGCAGGTTTAATTAGCACTGGGCTGCATCGTACAGATATGCTGCCCATTGTACAATCGGTACAGGGGCATCGTGGGCCTGATTCGTGCGGATTATTGCAGAATCGGATGGAGCGCTGGAATGTGACGCTGGTACATCAGCGTTTGTCTATCCTCGATCTTTCAAGTGCAGGGCATCAGCCCATGCAAGCTTATAATGGCAAGGATTACATCATCTTTAATGGAGAAGTTTATAATTATAAGGAACTTCGAGTGGAATTAATTCAGCTTGGGTACAAGTTTCGCAGCGATACGGATACGGAAGTCATCTTAACGGCTTTAATTCATTGGGGTCCTGATGAGGCGATGAATAAATTTAATGGAATGTGGGCTTTTGCGTGGTTGGACCAGCGGAAGCAGCGGTTGATTATGTCGAGAGATCGTGTAGGAATTAAACCGCTTTATTACTATTTAGATGGCCAAAATTGTTACTTTGCTTCTGAAATCAAAACCATATTAGCCTTGGTTCCTCATAAATTTAAATTGAATGTGAATATAGTAGGCAATTATTTGCTGCAATCGATCATGGAAACGTCGACGGAAACTTTTTTTGAAGGAATCATGCAAATACCGGCAGGTTATTATGGCGAGCTGGATTTGAAGAAAAATGAGCTGCAGCTTGATTTGCGTTCTTTTTGGAAAGTTCCGGTTCATAACGAGCGTCCACTTTCTGAAAATGTATTAGTAGAGCAAGTCAGAGACTTGTTCATGGATGCAGTGAAGCTTCAATTGCGAAGTGATGTTCCCGTAGGCGTTTTACTTTCTGGCGGTGTGGATTCTTCAGCAATTGCGGCTGTAATGGCTAATATTTTAGGTAAGGAAGCGAATTTAAACATTTTTTCTGCGGTAAGTCTGGATTCGCGCTACGATGAATCTCCCTTTATTGATATTATGGCTAAGCAATTGAATCAAGATGTCCATAAAGTAGTGCTTGATTTCAAGCCGGAGCAAGCCTTCGCCTATTTGGAACAGCTCTGCTGGTTTAATGACCAGCCCGTAGGCAGCTTTTCCAATGTAGCTCATTATTTATTGATGAAGGAAGCGAAGGAGAAGAATGTAACCGTCATTTTAAGCGGTCAAGGTGCGGATGAATTGCTATGCGGGTATAAGAAATTTTTAGGCTTTTATTTGCAAAATTTATTTTTACATAAGCAGTATGGCACATTTACCAAAGTACTGGGTTCCTTTATCAAACAAGGCACTATGATTAATCAATTCAACCTGGGTGAGGCCAAACGTTATCTCCCGGCGCTCTTGAAGCCCAAGGAAATTGATATCCGCGGGCCGCGATTATGCGATTACGAAGCTGTATTTCTCGGCCTGCAATCAGGAACATCCTTGATACAGCGGCAAGCGTTGGACATCCAACAGTTTTCCGTGCCCGTGTTAACCCATTATGAAGACCGCATGTCGATGGCATGGTCACGAGAGATTCGTGTCCCTTTTTTAGATTATCGCTTGATTGAAATGTTAGTTCCTTTACCTGCCGAGCTGAAGCTGAAAAATGGCTGGAGCAAATATATATTTCGCAAAGCTATGGAACCTTTTTTACCCCAGCAAATTGTTTGGCGAAAAGATAAGAAGGGCTTTGCAAATCCAGAGAGTGAATGGTTAAAGCATGAACTCAAAGCGGGTGTATTGGAATATTTCACAAAAGACAGTCTCATATTTAAATTCGGCCTTGTGGAACGAGCCCCGCTCTTAAAGAAATATGAATTATATTGCAGACAGTCGTCAGATCGAGGCGTTATCTCGTATAAGGATATTTTTAACCCAATGGCGCTTGAAATTTGGCTGCGAAAGTTTGAGAAATATATTTCCTTCGCTTGACATGATACATATTGTATCGTATTATATAACTATAGTACATAATGTATCTGAATAAGTGCAACGAATGAAAGTTAGAACATTTTTTGAGGTTGTTGAGAAACCTGAAGTGGAAGATGTGTATGTCGAGTGAAAAGTTTACGGGCCACATTTGAAATTGTATCGTTTCCATCATCTAATAAGAGGATGCAATTTCAAGAAGTGGCTGTAACCGACATACATATCTGGAACGTCAAATGTTCTTAACAAACTGGAAATGTTTGAACAACTTTCGTTCAATTTATCAGAGTGGATCGGATGGGACGCGAATGGTTAAAAATTTAAATGCAAAAGATTTGCAAAAAGAGCTGCAGGATTTTATCACTAAAGCGCATAGTGACGGATCAATGGATTCCGTACAGCTTCTGGTTCAGGATTTAAAGCAAAGGCTGCTGCAATACATAGATCAAAGGTGGGTTGAGGATGTTTAAAAAAGAAACCTTATACTGTTTCGGCTGCGGACAATTGATCCCTCGTGAAAAAGCATTTAAAACATTCCGAACCGGTTTTTATCGTGTCATATATCCGCTTGCTTTTTGTGTGGATTGCGCGAAACGAGAGGAAGAGCGGGAGCAGGAAATATATGATCCGAGGGATGCGTTATATTCCGAGATAACTATGCTTGAAGCGCATGAAGCACGGTATTAGCAAAAAGGATGAAACCGTAACTCAATAGGATCGCACTCTTTTAGGCTGAACCAGCCAAAGGATTGCGATCTTATTCTATTACATGAGTTATGAAGTTGAAGAGGAGATAATTGGAATTATTTCCACGCCCTTACGCTCAACCTAAGACCTTTGTAGGGTTCAACTGCAAAAATACAGTTAGATTCCGAAAAAGTCATGTTCGGATGAGATGAAAATGCAAAAATACAGTTAGATTACTGGATTTGAGCCCATTTAGGCTGTTTTTCTTAGATTTCGCTATATTCAACTGCACAATTGCATTTAGATTCACTAATAACGGTAAAAGATGTTAATCAAGGTGTACTTTTGCAATTGTTATTGCCTTTCTCCAACTGCATAACGGATGTCTATTATTTGAAGCTGGAATAAATTGGTGAAGTTTTCTGCTAAACAATGTAAAATAACCCTACAATGATTCTTTAATGGAGGGTTTGTTTCGTGGCATTTATCGTTGTTTTTCTGGAAGGGGCTTTATTTTCGTTTTCTTTATGCTTTGATCTTGGAATGGTCAATGTGGCGATTATGAAAACAGGGATAGAACGAGGCTTTAGGCGTTCTTTTATGATTGGATTCGGTTCTTGTTTCGGAGATTTATTATATTTAACACTGGCCTTGCTTGGTGTTAGTATAATTCTGAATATTCCTTTTATTCATTGGTTCATGTGGAGTATCGGATCATTATTTTTGCTTTATCTAACGTTCAAAATGCTATGGGAAACCTGGCATCCTAAAAGCATGAACGCGGGTGACCAATCGGTTGAAGGACGTACGTTGCTAAAGGAATTTCTGACTGGGATCGGTTTAGCAATTGCCTCTCCAACCTCGATTGCCTGGTTTGCTTTGATTGCGGGCCCTATCGTTGCGGGTATGAAAATTAATGAAGGGACGATTCTGTTCCCATTTATAGCTGGCTTTTTTGCGGCCGGGCTTGTTTGGTCTGTTGTTGTAGCAGCAATTAGCAGCCTTACGGGTAATTTGTTCAATGCTTCTATTACTCGTGTTTTGTCCTTTGTTTCGGCATTGTTATATTTATATTTTGCGTTGAAAATATTATTTCAGGGGTTATAAGTGTTTGTGGAAGACTTCGGATTACTAAACTGAAATTCTTCCGCTTTTTTTACGTTACAAGATTAATATAGTATAGTATTAT
Organism: Bacilli bacterium; assembly: GCA_028287395.1. Classification (GTDB taxonomy): domain Bacteria; phylum Bacillota; class Bacilli; order Paenibacillales; family NBRC-103111; genus Paenibacillus_AC. The sequence continues at coordinate 13,141 of JAQBPR010000108.1, read as the reverse complement.
GATACAGTCGCCTTAATTCATTAATGACCAAAGGAAGGTATCATGTGAAAGCACTCCGATATACGCTCATTTTTTTGATTATTATACAGCTCGTTTTGCCTTATTGTGTTCCATTGCATTACGTCTACCATAACCGAATCGATTACAATTATACGTTTGATAATATTCAGAATGATATCGATCCGGCGCTTGAGAAAATTAAAATCGAAATTAATCGTCAGCATTTGAAGGATTATATTATTATTCTCGGTGATTCCGTTATGTATGGCAGTCCAGGCAATTCGGATCAAGCCGTCAATGCATTTATGGAGAAGCAAGCAAAGGCTCAAAGCATCTTGCCGCAGACTAAAATATTCAATTTAGCCTATCCTGCCATGCAGAATGGCGATATTTATACGATGTTGTTAAAATTGGATCAGATGGGGATTTCAACGGATCATCTTATTTTCAATGTACGGTATGCCAGCTTTGTTCCGCGTGTGCCAGATCCGCCAGTGGTGTTTTGGTTGAAGGATGATTTGAAGAAGCTGGATGCGGAAACCTTTCAAAAGGTGCTTCCGCAGCTGAATAAAAACGGCTATAAGTTGCCGGATACTTTATATGGAAAATTCAAGTATGTGCTTTACCATGATGTATTAACGAAGATTAAGCTTTATAGCTATAAAGACTATTTACACCATGCGCTTAGTTTGATCGAGTTGAAATTGACGCATCATGCGATTCCGGATGATACGATTGTCAATGGAGATCCACGGCCTTGGTATCAGAAAGATGACTTGGTAAAATATGTACAGAGTGATGTGGTAGCAAAAAGTTTTACAGATAAGCCCTTAGATCTGACTGCTGCTAATTTAGATATTTTCTTTATGGATAAAATCGTGGCCCATCAGAAAGGCAAAAAAACGCTTGTCGTCCTATCCGGAACAAATCATACGCTGATGAAGGATTTTGTAAACAAGCCGGGTTATCAGGCTAACGTGGCTGCTTTGGACCAATATTTCCAGCAAAAGCAAGTAGGCTATGTGAATTTGGAAGGGAAGATTTCAGACTCGTTATTTTCGGATCATACGCATTTAGTTGCTGAAGGCTATAAAGAATTAGCAGCAATACTGTGGAAATCCTATACAAATTGAAGGAGAAACATTGAATGCTCTTCCATACACCGGAATTTTTCGTGCTGCTGATTGTGACATTAGTATTGTATTATTTAATACCGACGAAGCGAACGATTTTACTCTCTATTGCTAACATTCTCTTTTACAGTGTGAGTGGATTGGGTTTCCTAGTGCTATTTTTAACGATTACGACGGTTACGTATCTGTGCTCTTTAATGCTGCAAGGCAGATACCGCAAGCTATTCCTGTGGATAGCCATTACGCTGAATGTATTGGATATCGTTTTTTTTAAGTATTCGTTGTTTATCCTGCACGATCTGGAAAAAGTGTTCTCGATTCACCTAATAGCTCAGCATTCCTTCTGGGTTTCGATTGTATTGCCTATCGGGATATCATTCTATACCTTTGAATTGATTTCTTATGTGGTCGATGTGTACAAGCAAAGGACGAAGCCGGCAAAGTCGATCATTGATTTTTGGATATTCATTGCTTTTTTTGCGCACTTAATTGCGGGGCCGATTATGCGGGGGCACGAGTTTATCCCGCAGATTGAGAAAATCAAATCCATCCGGCTGCAATTGAGCAATTTTAAAATGGGCTGTTTTTATTTGACCTTGGGTTTATTTAAGAAGATTATGCTGGCGGATAACATCGCACCGATGGTCAATAATTTCTTTGCGGATCCGGCGCATCTAAGCGGTTCAGGGGCATGGATCAGCACCTATCTTTTTGCGTTTCAAATCTTTTTCGACTTTTCTGCTTACAGCGATATGGCTGTAGGGATTGGGTATTTATTTGGTTTAGAGCTTCCAAGAAATTTCATGACACCCTATCTAAGCGCGCATGCTACGGAGTTTTGGCGAAGGTGGCATATTACTTTATCCTCATGGATCCGCGATTATATTTATTTCTCCCTTGGCGGGTCTCGTCGCGGCGAGCTAAGAAAATATGCAAATTTGTTTGCGGCGATGACCATATCGGGTATTTGGCACGGGGCGCAATGGACGTTTGTGATCTGGGGGATGTATCATGGCGCGTTACTGATTGCCCATAAGATCTATACAATGTTAAAAGCAAAGCTGAAATTAACCTGGATCGACAGGTTTTTCGCTTATCGGATCTTAGCTGTCTTTGTTTTTTTTCAGCTCACTTGTATTGGTTGGGTATTTTTCCGTATCCATGATCTGCATACCGCCCTTGCCTTGATCCATCGTATGCTATCGATCCAAGCGCTTCATGTACCGCATCAGCTTTACAGTTATCTGCTGTTTGCCATAGGGTTGTTTGTGCTCCATATTGTCGAATATTATTTGCTGACCTATGCTTCAGCAATTTCAGCGTTCTGGCATCGTTATTTTCCTGCTCCAGCTAGAGCGGTTGTGTACACCGTGCTCGTTTCGATTCTGATTGTTTTCATTAAAAATGTCGCAAGCGGGTTTATCTACTTTCAGTTTTAAACGCCGGATAGCTGCTTTAATGGGTCGCCAACGCCTAATTTTTTACCGCCATCCAAGTAATCAATGAACATCGCCAAAGAGATGAAATTGCCGATATGATGATTGCCGATGTCCTTAAGCTCGATTTGCTTGCTAATAATATGTTCGTTTTGCAGCAGGCGAATGGCAGCATGCGAAAGGTCGAGCTTTCGCATGCTTTGAAACATCTCGGAGTGATTGGCGCTTTGCTGAAAGTATGTTTTTTTCAACGTTTTTTGTCCGATTTTTTTGGCCAAGCGCAGCCCTTTGTCGACAATATATTTATTGATATCCTTGAAAATTTCCAGCTTTATTGCCGATGAGGATACTCTTTCCGTTGTCGCGATTCTTGATACAGCAGGATTTAATTGAGTAATAATTTTGCGGTGGAAGTTATTGAAGAAGCGATCCCTTCTGCGCAGCATAAAGCCAAAATGGACGAGCTCCGCATCCAGAAAGGGAGCATACGAATCCAAATAGTTATTAAAGGATGTAATAAAGCGTCCGCCAAAGGTTTTCATCCGGAAATTATAAAAAATATTATCATAGGATTTAGAGTTTTGATCCAGCACCAAACCGCTTAATTCCTGCTTTAATTGCTGGGCAAAATTATTGTTTACTCCATGCCAGTCGCATTGCAAGTATCGATTGTTACAAGGGATCGACAAGATCCGCCGATGAATTAAACGGTCGAGATTGGTCGTGCGTTTGGCATAAAATGGGAAGTCCTGCAGCCAGAATAAATCGCGGTATAGCTCGCCGCCTGCGCCCGATATGGCCAAATTGACGCCGCGGTTAACGCGATTTTTCTGGTATTGAATCGTGCGGTGCTGACGGAAAACATTGTCCAAGCCATCGGATGTTGTGAATAACTCGCGGATGTCATCCTGCAAATGATCAATCGTATGATGCGTAAAATCGAAGGGATGCCCTAACTGTTCGGCGACTATCGTAGGGATCCGTTGATCGAGAATTCCAGCGACTCCGGAGCAAGAAGTTTCAAAGGGCAAACCAAAATAATCCAACACTACAGCGAGAAGTCGTGAATCATAGCCTCCAGTTAGGTCAACGCTAATTTGCCGAGATTGAATAGATTTGGCTAAATTCTCAAAAAATTGCATGAAATCAATGGGTTCCTCAGTAGAATCAATCCCTCCCAGTCCTTTAGGGATAGAATAGGTTTTACCGAAATCAGTAAAACGGATGATTTCATTGCCGTCGATTTTTCGCACGGATTTGAAAAAAGTCTTACCCATATGTAAACTGCCGAAATTAATAAATTCAATCATATGTTTGGGGTCGATTTGGGCTTTGCTTATGCCTTCGTCACGGACTAAATGAAGAAATGAGCTCGCTATCCGATGATCCGAGCAAAAAGCGTTATAAACACCGCTATTATCGACAAATGATAGGGTTTGATTGCTTTTTAACTCTTTCATGACGATAAAAAAATTCCCCTTCGGTAAAGTAATCGCATAAAATATCCCACGTCGAACAACTTCCGCTGCAAAAGCGCGTACCGATTCTTCGCCTGCTTCGATGCCCGGAATATAAAAAAATCCTTGCCAAATAAACGAATATTGTTCATTATCCCATTGTTTGAATTTTCCGATTTGTGCTACGCCCGATGCAGTTATGAGCATCCTTAGACTCTCCTTTAGATGGTGGTTAATATTGTATCAAACAAGATACATATTGTATCATTTTATATTACATCGTTCTGCTAAAAATTACAATACCAAAGAAGCGATTTTGTTGTAAAATCGCTCGGTATCAGCCGGAAATAGATATTCGCAACGCAATCGCTTTTATTGAAAAATATAAATAAGCTGCTTTTGTTGGAGAGGCGTTACAGGATTAAACGAGCATTGTTTATGACAAATGCGGTTTAAGTCGTTGTGATCGCTTCTTTTTTATTTGATTTGACATATAGCGCTAATAAGTTGCATATATTTGTATATACGACATTTTAGAAAATGGAGGTATTCAATGCGTGTTAAGTGGTTATCCAAAGAGATTGCTGTGCTAGCTATCATACTTTTTACGATTCTGTTTATTTGGACGTTAACTAATTTGAAATCTTCTGCTGCCGCAGTCAGTCCTAGTAAAACGATTAGTACATACTACACAGCAGCTAAGGTTGCTGCCGCTCGAGCAAATATTGCCAAATACGCTTGGGCCAAATCGGAACGAGATACGGCAGTAACGAATGCGGATATTTATTTGAAACCGGGGTTGACGTTTTTATGGCAAATGATTACTCCGCAAAGCATTCCAAGAAGCTATGCAGTGAATCAGGATATGGGCAGTCCAGTTACGGGTAAAAAAATTGATGCTTATGGCGCCTATCCTTATAAAATCGATCCGGTAAAATCACCCTGGAAAATTACAGACCCATCGAGCGGATATAAATTTCCAACCAATGATTATGCCTCCTATTATCAAAGCGGGTTGGATGCCAACGGAGTTTTTCAAAAAAAGCTGGCGGATAAACGTTATCTGGTTAACATATTGTACCCGGAGAAAGGGGCAACGTGGGGAGTGGATGACGGAAGCGGTTGGATTGATCCGAAAGGCAATAAGTATACTTTTATTGCTTATTACAACCATTGGGGCTTATGGAATGGCTATATATCCAATGCAATGAAGTATTTTCGCGACGCCTTTGTATACACAGGTGATGTCAAATATGCCACAGCAGGTCTCGTCATGCTGGATCGAATAGCCGATTTTTATCCGCAAATGGATGTCTCAGCCTATAAATGGACAGATGGGTTCAGAAATTCGACCGGATCAACGGATCAGGGAAAAATTCTGGGTTCCATCTGGGAAACGGAATTAATCCGCGATTTCATCGGCAGCTATGATGCGTTCTATCCGGCTACAAAATTAAGCGCTCCGCCTTTTGTCACCTTTTTAAGTAAACAAGGTCAAAAATATCAGCTGGGAGCGATAAAAAATTCTGCGACTAGCATCAGTCATCATATAGAAGACGGGATTGTGCGACAGGTTTACCCTGCCATTCAAAAGGCGCAAATTTACGGAAATTTTGGTTTTCATCAAAGCACTCTGGCCATGGCTGCCGTAGTTCTGGATGAAGAAGTGACAAGCAAGCAATGGATCGATTTTATTTTTAAAACAGGAGATTTAGCGAATTCCGCTGGAACCTGGAAAGTAACCGGAGGTAATCTGAATGCGGTTTTATTGGATCAAATAGATCGTGATGGTTTTGGAGATGAGGGATCTCCGGAATATAACAGCTATTGGTTAACCGATTTGAAATATGCAGCGGATATTCTGGAGGGGTACACTCGGTATCCGTCAGCTGATCTCTATGAGAACGCAAAATTCAAAAAAATGTTCTCTTCTCAGATCGATTTAATTATTGCTGGACAATATACAGCACAAATTGGCGATTCCGGATCGATGGGAAATTCACAAATTTTCCTGGAGCCTAGTCAAATGCTCAAAGCCTTTGCCAAATACAAAAATCCGCTCTTTGCCCAAGCGGCTTATTTTCTTAATGGCAATTCTTTAAATGGGCTGCATGGGGATATTTTATCAGCGAACGCGGGCAATGTCATTGCCGATATTCAAACAACGATTACGCAATTCGGTGGCTTGCAGCTGAACAGTGCGAACCGCACTGGATATGGTTTTACGGCACTGCGCGGCAAAGCGGGCTTACTGGCGGGGATGGGAACGCCGCTCACCCCTGCTAATGTGGAGGGGCAGCGGACACTTTGGATGTATTATGGTAGCAATGTAACAGAGCATGCGCATAAAGACAGCTTGAATATTGGCTTGGATGCTTATGGTGTCAATATTGCACCGGATATGGGCTACGTTTCTTATGCGGATAATAACCCGTTAAGAACGTATTGGGAAGCTAATACAATCAGTCATAACACGGTGGTTGTCGATCAATCCACTCAGCAATCCGTCTCTAGGGTAGGGACTCCTTTGCACTTTGATGCTACGGAAAGGGTACGGCTTATCGACGTCGACGATTCCAAAGTATATCCACAGACAGCAATGTACCGAAGGACATCGGCGATGATTCGAATCGATCAGAATCATTCTTATGTGGTGGACCTGTTCCGCGTAAAAGGGGGAAGCGAGCATAATTTCAGCTTCCATGGTGCTGAGGGTACCGTAACGACAACAGGGTTAGCATTGATAAAACAGGCACAAGGAACCTATGCTGGAGCCAATATTCCCTATGCCAGCAATACGTATAACAAAGCTCATTCGAGCGGTTTTAATTATTTGCAAAACACACAAAAGGACAGTAAACCAACGCAAAACTTTAGCGTGGATTGGGCTGCAAAAAACAATGTGCATCTTCGACTGACTATGCTTGGGGATTTGACTGATGTAGCCTTGGCGGATGGGGCGCCGCCGCAGAATAAACCGGGCAATCCGAAAAGTCTTAAATTTCTGGTCGCACATCGCAGTGGAAGCCAATTGGAAAGCAATTTTACCTCCGTGATCGAGCCCTATCAAGGCAGCAGTTTAATTCAAACGATCACAGCGGTTTCGGTTAAAGCGAGTGGACAAAACGCTAATCCAATGGACGCAAGAGCGGTAAAAGTGGTAATGAAAGACGGTCGCACAGATTATGTTTTCAATTCATTGCATCCTGAGATCATTTATACGATAGATGATCAGATTAAAATACAAGGATTTTTCGCAGTGGTTTCGATACGTGCAGGTAAAACCGAATATGGCTATTTGAACGATGGGACCACGTTAATGGTAAACGGTAAAACGTTGATTGGGGCTGCCATAGCCAGCGCTCAAGGTAAGATTGTTGATTTTACGCGTAAGCTTAGTGATATCAACACGATAACGGTCCAAATGCAATCGAACGATCCGAATCGCAGTTGGGCGGAGCTGGTCGGTCGAACCATCTATATTCAGAATGATAAAGAACGCAACGCAGTTTATGAAATAAAAGCTGTGCGACCACCAACGGCCAACCTGGTCACTTTGGATATTGGCGAAAATACGCTGATTCGCGGCTGGGTCGACGATAATGATTTTAGCAAAGGCTATAAGTTTGATATCGCACCGGGAGCCAGCTTTCAAATACCTCTGCGTTTTGTATATTAAGTGTTGTATGCTTTGCCTGTCAGCATTTGAATGAAAGTTAAGATTAAACAATATGGCTCTCCCTTTGGTACAGGTTTCGACGTTTGTTGCACTTTTCGAGAGGGGTACTATCGCGTGTCACAAGGAATTTTTTTCGCTATTATATACATGAAATTCGTTAATTTTGGAATATACCCGGATTACTGTTTCATTATAGAAATTATGGCGTTAATTGTGAAAAAATTTCTTAAATACGGAAAATTTTTCTCTAATGCGGTCTACAAAAGGGATTTGAAGGTCGTTTATGGAAAAAGATGCTGCTATTAGCGAAATACTTTCCATATGGGATGAAACTGAGCTAACAGCATAGGCATATTAAGCGTTATTATAAAACAGACCATCGGTTACCTTGGTCTGTTTTTGCTGTTGTTTAAATTGGATTTATAATGACCACAATTTGCTTTCCGCTGATCTGCATGGCTGCTTGTGGTTTACCGCAGTTGTTTAAATCTTTAATGAGCCTGTCCATCAGATTTTTCGATTCGGGGCTGTTCTTCTTTTCTACTTGAACGGTAAGCTGGACGGTATCCCCTGAAGCTAACAATCGCTCTGCTTGACGCTTTTTTGTATCGTAATCGTGATCTTCAATGGAAACGGAAAAACGAATTTCTTTGATCTTCCTACCTTTATCACTTTGACGATCCTTTTGTTTTTCCTGGTTTAATTGATTTTTATAAGCGGATTGAGGGACAAGCTTACAGGGAGGAGGGCTGGATGTTAGCGAAAGACAAACCAGATCAACTTTTAATGCTTTTGCCATCCGCAGAGCTTCTTTTGTGGAGACAATCCCCAGATCTTTTCCGTTTATATCGCTTAGCTGTACTTCCGATGCTCTGATCTTTTCATTGATAATCATGGCGATTCAACCACAGTCCTTTCCAGTATAGATTCATCCTCTAAACGTTCAGTAAACATTCAGCTGTTGCTCAAGTTGTATTCAGCTTTAAGCTATATATTATACCTGTACCATAAAAAAACAAAGAAAAGAGCAGTAGCAGCTTCCCCTGCTCCACAGGCAACAAAGACGGCATATGAAGCAAAGCTAAAAAAAGCAGCTGCGAGTACGAATCGCAGCTGCTTTTTTCGCGCATTTCTGCCGCCTGATGATATATTTCAATCAAGTCCTTTTTGATAATAAGCGCAGGTTTCCGCTAAACCTTGATCGATGGAGTAAAGCGGCGTCCATTTTAAATGTTTAATGGCTTGGGCATTGGCTAAACGACTGTGAAGGATGTCCCCTGTACGTGCAGATGTATATGTAGGGTTAATCGATTTGTTTAAAATAGCACACATTTTCTGAAGAAGCTCATTCACAGAAATTTGTTCATCTCGACTAATATTGAACAAGGAACGGCTTCCTTCTGTGAGGGCAGCGACATTCGCGGCTACGATGTCTTTGACGTAGATAAAATCACGGGTTTGCTCCCCATCCCCATAAATAGTCGGAGTAAGTCCACTCAGCAGCTTGTCGAGGAAAATGCAGATGACGCCGCCCTCTCCCTTGGGGTCCTGTCTTATGCCGTATACGTTGCTGTAGCGGAAAATCGTATAATCTAAGCTGCAAATCTCTGAATAGACGCGAATATAATGCTCCGGTGTATGCTTGGAAATTCCATAAAATGATATTGGATCAAGGCGGTGTGCTTCATCCACTGGCAAATAATCAGGGGCTCCATAAACGGCTGCAGAAGAAGCGTAGATGAATTTACGTACTTGATGTATCTTGCATTGCTCCAAAAGCGCAAGCGTACCCATAATGTTTATTTTGGCATCTAAAAGGGGGTTGTTTAGAGAGGTCTGAACATCTATCTGTGCAGCATGATGGATGACAATCTCCGGACGGCATTGGGCAAAAACGGAGTGTATGGCATCGTCTGATATATCCATTTGGTACAAGGCAGCTTTAGGATTTACATATTCAAGCTTCCCTGTAGATAGATTATCCAGAATGGATACTTCGTGACCTAGTTCAATTAAAGCATCGACAATATTGGAAGCAATGAAGCCAGCTCCGCCAGTAACTAAAATACGCAACATATATCCCCCTTATGTAGAAATGTCTATTGTTACCAATATATCAAATGTATTGGATAAACGAAAGATATATTAAGATCATCCTATTTTTAAATTTCACTCTTACATCGGCCGACGCATATGAATAATGGTAATATATGTATTTCTATTTCCGGGAGTGAACAATTGATTACTATAAGCCTTTTCAAAAACGCCTCTATAAATGCCCGCTGTCCAATATTTTGGGCAGCCCTTTTTGTGTCATGGGGCTTATCATCAGAATATGTTACAAATGACTATATAATTTGAACGAAAGTTATTCTGGATTCTGACGTGTTCATTGGTGTGATCTTGTATAAATAGCAAGAAAATTTCATTGGAACACGTGGAGCCAGAATCCAGTTCTTTCGTTCAACTTATATAGTTAGATTTATTCCTCTGCACTACTTAGAAAGGAGCCGATTTATGAGAAAACGAAATTCCACCCCCCCGCGGGTGAAGAACAAAGCAGATCGTGGAATGATGGTGGATGCCAATACATCTGAGCTCAGATGGCTGGATGAAAGTGCAGTACTCAAATCGCGAAAGGCCAACAAATTGAGTCGTCCATACAGTACTGAACGTAAGTCTGATTTCACGCAAAAAGTTGATGTTTCACAGACTAAGCAGCTAACGAAGGCTAAGCTCGAAGTAATCGAGCCACAAATCGAAAACGAGGAACCTAAGATCGAAATCATGGAACCAAAGATCGAACTAAGGGGTCCGAAAATCGAATTAGTGGAAATTCCGCATGCTATCTTTGCTCCTGAAGTGACGATTGGTAAGAATAAGACCCTACTCGAACGCAAAAAAGAATTTAAACATGCACCAATTATTTATACGGACGACATCGTCAATGAGGGCATAACGCGTGAGAAAATTGCAAATCATGCTGTGGATGGTATAAAAATAAAGCCGGAAAGCATTCGGACGGGATTATTAGCTGACTATGCAGTAACGGCAGAAAAACTGGCGAATGAATCGATAACCTCTGCGAAAATTGCAAAGGCTGCGGTCGAAGAACAGCATATTGCGAATGATTCCTTTACAGGAGAAAAACTGCGAGACCGCTCCGTTAGTGGGGAAAAGCTGACCGACTACAGCATTACCTCAGATAAATTGGCAGATAAAACGATTGATTCCATTAAAATTGCTGAAGGCTCCATTCATACGAAGCATATGCACCAGCAATCGATTACGTCTGACCTGATTCAAGATCAAGCAATCACTTCGGAAAAGATAAAGAGCGGCACGATTCAAACCAATAATTTGGCTCATTCTACGATTAATTCGACTAAGCTTGCAGATGGGGCAGTCACAACGGAAAAGCTAAGAGACGGAGCCGTTAACGAAAATAAAATACATGCGGGCAGTATTAACTCCACCCATTTGCAAACGGGTAGTATAAGCGCTCAGCATATTCGTGAACAAGCGATTGGTGTGACACATCTTCAGGATGGTTCGGTGCATGGCAATCACATTGCCGATGAATCCGTCCATTCGCAGCACATTCATGAGCTTGCCATCGGGGCAGAGCATGTGCGAAATGCAGTGATAACAAATCGCATGCTGCTCGATGGGGCAGTTACTGCTGATAAGCTAGCAGTCAATTCGGTATGGAGTGAGCATCTGGGTGAAAAGACGATCGAAATGCGTCATTTGGCGGATGACTCGGTTACAGAACAGAAGCTGGCCGCGAACAGTGTTTCGACACAGAAGCTGCAAGATAATTCGGTTATGGCGAACAAGCTTGCTGAAAAGGCCGTAACCAGTAATAAGATTGGAGATAACGTAATTAAGCAGAATCATCTGCAAGAAGGCATTATAATAGCGGAAAAGCTAGCCGATCAATCCGTACATTCGAGGCATTTGCGCCAAGCGGCGGTTCAATCGGCACATATTCAGCAAGGTGCGATTACTTCCGACTTGCTGCAGAACGAATCGGTGACTTCGGATAAACTTTCTCCTCAATGTATCACCACCGACAAATTGTTCGAAGAGATCGTGGAAGGGCGGCATATTAAGCCTGAAGCTATTCGCAGCTTTCATCTGCCGATGGACATGATCAAAACGTTTCATTTGGACCAAAATTGTGTCACAAACGATAAAATAGCGGACGGTGCTATTGAATCAAGTAAAATTAGCGAGCAATCCATTGATTCACGTCACTTAGCAGATAGATCCATCACAGGGATCAAGCTGGCTGCAGATGTGATTCAGGGAAATCATATCTCCGAACGTACGATTCAATCCGCCCATGTAGGGAATAAGGCTATTGGAGGGGAGCATTTACAGGATAATGTGATTACCACTGCGATGCTTCGGGATCATACAGTTACCTCGTCAAAGCTGGCATCCGGAAGCGTGACTAGTGATAAACTGGATGTCGAAATGATTTCCAGCAAGCATATTAAACCGGAGTCGATTAATGCCCGACACATTAAACCCGGCGTACTCAACGGTCGCCATATTGAAAAAGGGACGTTGACGATGGATCATTTTACAGATCGTTCTATAGATGGGGTAAAAATAACGAATCTGACTTTGGAAACGGAGCATATCGCCAATGCGGCAATAACCGGAGAAAAGTTACAGAACCTGACGATTTCTACAAGCAAGCTAGCTGAAGAAGCAGTAACGGGCAATAAATTGGCTGAGGAGACTATTCAAGGCAAGCATATCCAGCAAGGGGCAATCGAAAGCCGACATATTCAACCGGAAGCCTTGCAATCCGAGCATCTGGGAAAAGGTGCGGTGCAGTTCGAGCATTTCGCCAAGCAAAGCGTGGATGGAACGGTTATTGCTCCCTCTAGCATTGAAGCCAACCATATCATCTATAGGACATTGACTGGCGACAAATTTGCTGTAGGTACGATAAACGGCGAGCATATCGCTCATAAGTCAATTACTACGGAGCATATAAACGAAAACGCGATCTCCGAAGAGAATATCAAAGATCAGGCTGTTTCATCGCTCAAACTGCAGGATCAATCGGTATCGACAAGTAAGTTGGCATCAGAAGCAGTTACGGGTAATAAATTGGCTACAGAGAGTATTCAAAGCAAGCATATCCAAGGATTGGCGATCCAAGGCAGGCATATTCAACCCGAAGCTTTGCAAGGCAAACACTTGGAAAAGGGGGCGTTACAGTTAGAGCATTTTGCCAAGCAAAGCGTGGATGGAACGATTATTGCTCCCTCCACCATCGAAGCCGATCATATCGTCAATAGGACATTGACTGGTGACAAATTTGCTGTAGGTACGATAATCGGAGAGCATATTGCTCCTAAGTCGATTACTTCTGAGCATTTAAGCGCGGGTTCGATTCAACTGCACCATTTATCG
>JAQBPR010000098.1 GCA_028287395.1 Bacilli bacterium | reverse complement strand
TTTTTTTGTCTTCTCACATTGAAAATAAATAAATAAATAAAAAAATATGAATATTTTCGGATTAATATAACATCTTAATAAGAAATGATATCAGGATAATTCTAAATAACAGAGAAAAATTATATATGGGGAGCCGTGCATGATACCAAGAACTCCTTTCTTGAAATATGCAAGCTTAATGGTCAGGAGGCAGAGACAGCATGGCAATATGGCAATGGTTTAAACGAAAGTCTAAAAAAGTATCAAAAAGCCGACAACCTCAAATGAATTCGCCAAAGCCGCCTGCACATCAAGTTTTGGAAGAAAATAAAGCTGCGGAAATGAACTCCCGTATGGAGGAAACTATCTCTTTCGTCGAAAAAATATTGGGTGAAAGTGACGATTTCGTCATACGCCGTTTTAACGTGTTCGATAAGTATCCCGCTGTGATCATGTATTTTTCCAATTTAATCGAGAAAGTATATTTAAACCAGCATATTTTAAAACCGTTGATGTTAACGCCATCAGAGCATCAAGGTAAGGAGAAGGGTAGTCGTTCGTTGAAGGATATTTTATTGAACGATGTCTTATATGCCGGTGATGGGAAAACGGAAAACCGTTTGCCCGAAATAATCCAGTCGATCCTTGAGGGAAAAACAGTTCTTGTGGTAGAAGGGATGGAGGACGCGTTCCTTTTCAGCACACGTATTGTGGACAAGCGAGCTATCACACAGCCGGAAACGGAACAGGTCATCCGCGGAGCGCGGGAAGGATTCATCGAAATCTTGGACACGAACCTCTCTTTGCTTCGCTATCGTCTCCCGACTCCGGACTTTCGGGTGAAAACGCTTCGTATCGGGTCTGTAACCAAATCCAAAGTGGCTGTCTGCTACTTAGATGGCATAGTGAATCCTCAGCTAGTTGAAGAAGTGTTCAGCCGACTTTCTTTGATTGACATTGATGGAATACTCGATGTAGGGTATCTGGAGCAATTTATTGAAGATAACCACATCTCACCATTCCCGCAGATCCAAAATACGGAACGGCCCGACAAGGCAGTTGCTAACATGCTGGAAGGCAGAGTGATCATATTGGTTGACGGTTCCCCATTTGCCCTTATGCTGCCAATCGTTTTCAGCCAGTTATATCAGACGATCGAAGACTACTCAGAGCGATTTGTATTGTCTAGCTTTATTCGGTTGGCGCGTTTGGTTGCCCTTGTTTTTTCCTTGATTTTTCCATCGTTATATGTGGCCTTGATCTCCTTTAACCCGGAGCTCATCCCGACGGCGTTCGCGGTGGCCGTTGCAGGCGGGAGATCGGGAGTACCCTTCCCCGCTGTAATCGAAGTGTTGGTGATGGAGGTTTCCATGGAGGTGCTAAGAGAAGCGACGCTGCGGTTGCCGCAGCAGGTTGGGGGCGCGCTCTCCATTGTCGGTGTGCTGGTTATTGGACAGGCGGCCGTTGCTGCAGGGTTTGTCAGTCCCATTACCGTCGTTATCATCGCCTTGACAACGATCGGCTCCTTCGCCACGCCGGCTTTTAATGCGGCACTGGCGCTCAGGATGCTGCGCTTTCCGCTTATTATTTTGTCCGGAATTTTTGGTCTGTACGGGGTGATGATCGGGTTAATCCTGATCGCTAATCATATGCTCTCGTTAAAATCGTTTGGGGTGCCTTACATGAGTCCGATTGTTCCAGGCAATTTTCAGGGTATGAAGGATACGCTTGCCCGGATGCCTTTATGGTTCATGCCGAAGAGACCGTCCTTCCTCCATACGCCGAATGATAACCGCATCGGTGAGAAAACGAAGGGAATGAATCAAAAGCCAAACAATACATTGGATCCATTGAAAGTAGGAAATGAGAGGAGGGAAACATCAGATGGATTATCCTCGTCAGGTAACGGCGATTCAAGCGGCGATCATTCTCTTTAGTACAATTATCGGAGTAGGAGTCTTAGCCCTTTCGCTTTTTGCCGTCAGGTCTGCCGATTCGGGTGGGCCGCTCGTTACCTTATTGGGCATCTTTATTGCCTCGCTCGGTCTATGTTTCATTACCTTACTCGGGATGCGTTTCCCTACCAAATCTATTATTGAATATAGTGAAGATTTAATTGGCAAATGGCTTGCGCGCGCAGGCAGTGTCATCATCATTCTTCACTTCGCTGTCATAACAGCATTGGCTGCGCGCGAATTCGGAGAAGTCGTGCTCACGTCCATTCTGCCAAAAACACCGCTGGAAGTAACCGTTATCGTGATGCTGCTGCTAGCCGCCATTTCCTCGCGTGCAGACATAACCATCTTTACTTATATCCATCATTTTTATTTCCCGGTCATTTTGTTTCCGGGTTTGTTGATCGTCGTCCTTTCGCTAAAAAATGCGACTCTCATTAATTTATTGCCTATAATGGGAAATCAATCAAGCGGAATATTCACTGGAATCCTCACCATGGCTGCCCTCTTTCAGGGATTCTTCATCATGACGATCGTTATCCCCGCCATGCGTCGGCCAGAAAAAGCGCTGATCGCAAGCGCAGCGGGCATGACAATTGCCGGAGGACTGTATTTGCTCATTGTAGTTGCTACGGTTGCCGTATTCGGGGCGGAGGAAATTAAGAAGTTGGTTTGGCCCACACTGGAATTAGCAAAGACGACATCACTGCCTGCCAACGTTTTGGAACGATTGGATGGCGCATTTCTTGCCGTTTGGGTTATGGCTGTGTTTACAACGATCTATTCCACCTATTACTTGACTATTCGCTCTATAAACCAGTTGTTTCGAGTAGGTGATCAAAAGAGATTTTCATTTTTTGTCTTTCCGTTTATCTTTGTGATTGCCATGCTCCCGCAAAACCTTCTGAACATGTATCAAATCATTCAAATCGTTGGCCGTTGGGGACTGACTATCACGATCGCATATCCTTTTGTTTTGTTGGTCGTAGCCCTCATTCGCAAGAAAAAAAGGGGGGATGGGAATGACCGACGCGCTGCAAAGCCGGTTTAAATTGTTTCTTATTCTCGTATGTATCTTCCCGCTTCTAACGGGATGCTGGGACCGACTGGAAATCGAAACACGAGCTGTCATATTAGCCATTGGCATTGACGAGGCAAAGCCAGAGCACGAAATGGAAAGAAGCAATGCAACGCACCTCAATAAAAAAAGTTTTACTGAACCAACAGCAGGGAGTGTACGTATTACTGTGCAAATTGCTGTTCCCGGACGCATACCTCTAGGTCCGGGCGGCGGCGGCGGCGGTCAAACTGAAAGCGCGAAAAGACCGGTTTGGGTGTTAAGTAGTGCAGGGGAAACTATCGATGAGGCTTTGATGAATCTTCAGCAGCAGCTGGCGGATCGGCTCTTTTTCGGCCACTTGCGGGTGATTGTGGTATCGGAGTCTGTGGCAAGGAAGGGAATTGTAAATCTGAACGATTACTTTCGGCGTCAACCTGAGGTGCGAAGGACGGCCTGGATGGCGGTGTCTAAGGGGGAAGCCAGAGAGTTCATGACAGCTACTCCCGAATTGGAGCGGGTTCCTACCTTATAT
The DNA here is from genome assembly GCA_028287395.1 of Bacilli bacterium. Classification (GTDB taxonomy): domain Bacteria; phylum Bacillota; class Bacilli; order Paenibacillales; family NBRC-103111; genus Paenibacillus_AC. The sequence goes on along the minus strand of JAQBPR010000098.1, from coordinate 32,940 downwards.
TTATTGGCTACCATGGACCAAGCTGTGAAAATGGGTAAATTACCGAACGATTTCCTCGGTATTTTTTTTAGCTCCAGTTCAGCAAAGGGGCAAGAAGGATATCTCCCCTATCTAAATTTAAAGAAACAATCCAACATTGAAATTGCCGGACTGGCTTATTTTAAAAGCGATAAAATGGTAGGTGCCACCAATGCATTGCAAATTGGAAATTTTATGACGATGAAGCAAATGAATCCTGGAGGTTATAACGTTCTCGAACAAATACCCGGAACGGAAACTGCGGTCATGTTTCAATCCACTCATCGCAAAGCGAAAATTACTGTAGATATTAAAGATGGCAAGCCTCACGCCACAATAAAATGCCTGATAGAGGGGGATGTGCGGGAAAAATCCAATGAAAATTTCAAGCTGACGGAAGAGAGTAGTAAAAAAATAGAGGAAAAAGTGAAAGAGGACGGGGTAAAGGCCTTCAAGAAATTAATTAAGCAGACTCAAAAGGACGGCAGCGACATTTTCGGCTTCGGGGAATATATACGCGCCACTCAACCTGCTTACTGGAATCGGGAAATCAAGAGCAAGGAGAAATGGGAAAGCATGTATCAAGACATTTCCTTCGATGTGAATCTCAGAGTTAAGATTCGACGAATTGGCACGAAAGTTAATTAATCCTATAAGCCTAGCTCATATCCTGAAACTGATTGCTGTGGCTTTGATCACAAGAATTAAAGGGGGAGATCAAGATAATCGTTACTTATGCCTATTACGTCATTTCATTACTATTCATCACGGGGATCTTTATTTTAACTTTCGACGCTAAACGCTACGACGAGAAGACTAAGATATATAAAGTACAAAAAGGAGCCCGGGTTTTAGGGTGGCTTAACATATGCCTTGGTTTTTTTTTATTTTTCGGTTATTGGGTATTTAATAAATGGCTTTGGTAGTTATCCCTTGTACAAATCCAGCGGTAAATATTACGATCCAACCAAATATTATAATCATGATTTCTGATGTTTCCATCACTCCATAAATTCCACTATTGCAGGGAAAGCCAAACAAATAGCGAAGTATATAAATGCTTGCATAATTACCGTTAAGACTTTTTTTATTCCTGATGGCATAGGTTAGAATGAAGTAATGCCTTGGTACAGGAGTGAATAAGCAATGGCTCAAAAATGGCGGAGCAGAGGAACACGTTCAAAAAGTCGAAAAAGATTTATTTTTTTCTTTTTGATCATACTTATGCTGTTTTCCTTACAGTCTTTTATTTATGTCGAGAAAAATTTAAGACCGCCATTGATGAATCTTGCCAAGATCAGGATCCAACAGATTGCCACACAATCGATCAATAAAGGGATTACTGCACAAATCACGCAAGGGACTAATATTGATAAGCTGATTGATTGGAAGATGGATAAGAACGGAAAAATTTCAGGCTTTATGCTGAATTATGCCGAGCATATGAAAGTCACATCGGATACGATTAACACTGTACAGAATGTACTCGATCATCTGAAAACGAGCACAGAGCATATTCCTTTGGGGCAAGCAATGAATAGTGTGCTATTGGCTTCATTTGGTCCGGATATTCCCGTTCGTCTCGTTCCTACAGCAGCAGCAAAAATTGATTTGAATACCCGTGTGCAAAATGCGGGCATCAATATGATTTTAGTGGAGGTCTATATTCGGATTATTGCCGAAGTTACGATCATCATTCCATTTGATGCCGAGCCCGAAACCGTCGAATCGGAAATTCCCATTTCTTACGTGTTGGTAGTGGGAGACACACCGATGTATTATGTAGATGGAAAAGGAAACCCGGTCGGGAACTCCAGTCCGCTTCCCCCAGGCATTTCATTGCCTAATCTAAATATAGCGCCAACTATAGAAGGATCTGCGGATACACCAGTGGTCAAACAAGAAGGGAATAACAGCAAAACTAAGGAATCAACAAAGTCATCTTAAAATAAGGAGTCAAGCAAAATGGAGTTTGACCATGAAAAAGAGCATATCGATGAAAATATGATGATTATCCAAGCGAATATCGATGATATGAATCCGGAGCTTTGTTCGTATGTGATGGACTTGCTGTTTGAACAAGGGGCGAATGATGTTTGCTGGGTTCCGATTATAATGAAAAAGGGCAGGCCCGGATTGCAATTGCAAGTGATTACCGCTGCATCACAGTTAGAAGCAATGGAGAGTATTATTTTCCGTGAAACTACAACGTTAGGACTGCGTTATATCCCAGCCATCGTACATCGACTTTCCCGGACATTTGAGAAGGTCAACACAGCGTGGGGAGAGATGATAGTGAAAACAGGTTATCAAGCCGGTAAAATGGTGCAATATGCCCCGGAATTTAAAGAATGCGAGCAAGTGGCTAAACAATTTGGAATTCCACTCAAGGAAGTATACGAGGAAGTTCGCAGGCAATTTTTAATGCAAAATAAATAATCCCTAGCACTTTTCTAAAATGCGTGGGGATTTTTTTCGTTAGGCTAATGTTTATGGTGATGATCGGAGTGCTCGTGTGAGTGCGTGTGGCTCTCTTTGTTCATTTCCGGCGATTCTTTTACTTCCTCGTTATGGTGATGAGCATGATGATGATGTCCATGGTGATGCACTTCATGCTGCAATATATCTTGGTGATGAGGCCAATCGACTGCTTGCGCATCTATTTTACCAACGATGACGCGAAGTACATTAGGTTGATTTGGCAGATCGCGAGTTCCTGCGCCATAGCCTACTGTTTCAATGATCATCGGTGGCAAACTGGATGAGAATTCATTGACGAGAGCGGAAATAATTCCAGCGCCGGTAGGCGTTGTCATTTCCAAGGCATAAACAGTTGGCGCTATGGGAAGGCCGCGCATCATTTCTAACGTCGCTGGAGCGGGAACCGGATAAATCCCATGATCACAATGAACAGTTCCCGATCCAAGCGGCACAGGTGAGGAGAGAATGCGTTCAATCTCCAAAGAATCAAGTGCCAAAGCCACACCAATCACATCCACGATCGAATCAATTGCGCCTACTTCGTGGAAATGCACTTTTTCAATGGGGATTTGATGTATCTTTGACTCCGCTAAGCCAATTTTTTCGAAAATGGATAAGCTAAGTGCAGTAACCCGTTCATTAAACCCTGCAGTTATAATCATGTCAACGATAGCTGAATAATGTCGGTGGTGCTTAGGTAGTTCATGAGGATCCAAAATGACATCGACCTTTAATGCGGAGATCCCGCATTTTGTAACTCTTTTCCATGTTAAAGAAAAAGGTTCGATTTGAATTTTGGCTAACTCCTGATTAATATAGTTCAGATCGGCTCCAGCATCGACTAATGCAGCCAAAGACATATCTCCGCTAATACCCGAAAAGCAATCAAAGTAAGCCATTTTCATCTGCTTTCACAACCTTTTTCCCATATTTTGTTGAATGATTCCGGCATTATAGCCGGCTCCGAAACCATTGTCGATATTGACTACAGAAACGCCGGGAGCGCAAGAGTTTAACATAGCTAAAAGTGCTGCTATTCCGTGAAAGCTTGCGCCATAGCCAATGCTTGTTGGCACTGCGATGATCGGTTTGGAAACAAGTCCGCCCACAACACTGGCTAATGCGCCTTCCATACCAGCGACAACCACAATTGCATTCGCACCGCGAATAAGGGGAAGCTTTTCAAATAAACGATGAATGCCGGCCACGCCAACATCATAAATTCTTTCTACGTGACTGCCCATACATTCAGCTGTTAGTGCAGCCTCCTCAGCGACAGGCAGATCGGAAGTTCCTGCGCAAACAACGGCAATATAACCTTCGAATACTTGTAAAATCGGTTTTTTAAACCAGGTCAAGGCTCGTGCTGTAGAATGGTATGTAACCCCTGGAATAGCTGCTGCAATGACTTCTGCTTTGCTTGCATCTACCCGTGTAGCAAGCACTCGCTCCGTATGCTGCATGAGCTTTCCCATAATGGCAATCATCTGTTCGGTCGTTTTACCTTCGCCAAAAATAACCTCCGGAAATCCGGTTCGTTTTTCACGCTGCAGATCCAGATTAGCAAAACCAAGATTGTTACTGTCTTCGGTAGACGAAACAAGATGTTCTTTTAATTGCTTCTGTGCTTCTTGAATATCTAATTCACCTGATTGCACTAATTTTAAAATTTGTTCCATATTTAACATCGTGGTTGCATCACCCGATCTATCTGATTTTTGATTAACTTCAATAGTGTAACATATTTACATTCAAAATCGAACAAGTGGAAAGTTGCATTTTTCATGCTATAATAAGACAATATAATTTGAACGAAATTATTCTGCATTCTGAGTGCTAGGAGGAATAAGCTTTGTATTTTATCGGTGGAAATAACTACGAGCTGGTGCAAGATAATAAAAGCGGTTGGAATTTTGAAGTTTTTCGGGAACGGTACAGCGAAGTATTGGAAAGATATGATTATATTGTCGGCGATTGGGGCTATAACCAATTAAGGCTGCGCGGATTTTTTAAAGATAATAATTCAAAGGGGAGCAAAGAGTTCTTCATCTCCAGTATTCAAGATTACTTAAATGAATATTGTAACTTTGGCTGCGCCTATTTTGTGATTGAGAAAACAAATGACAAAAAAATATTGGAACCTACTGTTTCTGTTGCAGAATAATCGGTTACAAATTACAAAAAAAGATCCCTCCTTTTTTTATAAAGGAAGGATCTTTTTTATTTCACATCAAATCCGATGAATGCTTCGCGAACTCGATTCCAGAAAGGGAAGGGGCGAAAACGGGAAAAGCGGATTTTTTGGTCAGCTACACGGCAGCGGATTGAAATCACATCGTTGCGCTGCATATTCAGATGGTCTAATGAAAGCAATAGATGCTTATTGGACTGGGGGTAAATATCACAATGATGATGCTTTGGCAGCACCATGGAAGAACCTAAGGTACGATAAATTCGATTATTTAGTGAAGCGATTTCGGCTATTTGCAGTGTTTCAATGGAAGGGTGAATCACGGCCCCACCTAAGCTTTTGTTATAAGCTGTACTTCCGGATGGAGTGGAAATACAGATGCCATCTCCGCGAAACATCTCAAACAGCTCATCATTAATATTCAATTGAGCAACAAGTGTGCCTTCGATACCTTTAAGTGTAAATTCATTCACAGCAAGGTGGGTTTCTACACCCTGATGGGTAGTGATTTCGATCTCGATTAAAGGGTATTGTACCGTTCTCAGTTCATTATCTTTGGCAGCAACGCTCATCAACTGAGCTAGAAGTTCAATTTCATCCGGCTTCCAATCAGCGAAAAAGCCAAGTCGACCTGTATGTATGCCAACATAAGCAACGGAATTACCTAATTCGGGCTCGAAGCGATGAAAGGCTTGTAAAAAGGTGCCGTCACCGCCAATAGACAAGACGATTTCGGGCTTTAGCTCGTCCAGTTCCATTTCATACGAAGCTGCAAGTGCATGAAATTGCTGAGCTAATTGCTGGGAGAGCTCATCACCACGGTCCACAACACAATACTTCAAATACCGCGCCTCCTTGATGAAATGTTAAGAACAATAGTCGACATGCTTATTGATCGCACTATCCGTTTTATTATCATAATCAATTATCTAAAATAACACAATAACTCCTTATATCTATCCTGCTAATATTGCCGCTTCGGTCGAATGGCGGGCAGCAAAAAATAAAAACACAATAATGCCAAACAACAAAATGTTGCGAAAAAGGCCGATGATTCCCAAACGTTCCAAGCCGAAAAAACCGGTGTCGTTTTCTCAGATAATACAATAGCAGCAGTGTCACGAACAGGATGTAGAGGCTTCCAAATGATGAATACAATGCTTGCAGCTAGAACTGCATGAATCAAACGCGCAATAGCAAACGTTGTATAACGCAAGTTGGTCCGATGTAAAATACTAACGATTTGGGCATGTACGGAAAGTCCGCCCCAAGACAATATAAAGGCAGCAGCAGCAACTTTGTACATTAAAGCTATCGAATCATTTGCTTGTCCTGTCGCTTTAGTACCTAAAGTGACTTCGAAAAATCCCTTGACTAAAGAGGGCGATAACGGTGTGGGCAGATGGAAAAATTGGAGCATTGAACGCACAATAGAGGATAAAATATCCATAATCGGACTAAGACTTAAATACTCCAGAATCACTGAGAAAAAAACAACTAATCCACCAATGACGAAGATGAGCTCGACAGAGGTACGAATAGCTTGCTGCAATAATGTTCCTAAGGGCCGTCCATCTTTTAAGCGAGCTATATGCATGGTTTCGAAAGCGCGAACCCATAAGGAGCCTTTTGCTTCAGCTGTTTGTTTGATTAGCTTGGGGAGAGCTGGCTTTCCATGAAACCGCATGAGTAATCCTAGAATAAAAGCTGAACCGTAATGTGAAATCGCAAGTATAACCGCCAATTTGGCATCGTGAAAGAAGCCAATCGAAACAGCGCCGATTAGGAAAATCGGATCGGAAGAAGTAGTAAAAGCAACTAAACGCTCGCCTTCTTCTCTGTTAAGTAACCCCTGCTCCCACAATTGCGAGGTTAATCTGGCACCGACGGGATAACCGGAAGCAAAACCCATAGCAACAACAAAACCGCCGATACCGGGAATACGAAACAGTGGACGCATGAGTGGATCAAGTAAAGTTCCGAGAAAATGCACCATACCAAACCCCAAAAGCATTTCTGAAATGACTAAAAAAGGAAATAAAGCAGGGAATAAAATATCCCACCAAATCGCAATGCCGCGTAAAGTTGCTTCCAAGCCTTGCTCAGGATATTTCAACAGCATAAAAAGGCTAGTCAGCGCCATAACTGCGATCAGTTCTGGCATTCCTATTCGATATGAACGCATCTCTTTAGCCTCCTCATAATTTTATCATTACCATATGTCCAATATCGGACTAATATTACATGCAACGGTTGATTATGATACAATAGAATTAAATCAGCATTAAGGAGAACTTATGCTAAATTCAAATGCAAATTCAATATATGAAATGATGGGTGGTGAACAGGGCATTCGCCAATTGGTAGAGTCTTTTTATCCTAAGGTACTGAATGAACCTCTACTCGCGCCGCTGTTTCCGGAGGATATTCGACCTGTAGTGGATAAACAGTTTTTATTCTTGAGCCAATTTTTCGGTGGTCCCAGTTTATATTCGGATCTCTACGGTCATCCTATGATGCGGGCTAGACATATGCCTTTCCCAATTACAACAGAACGTGCAAACGCATGGCTTGCTTGCATGAAAAACGCATTAGCTGAGCTGAAAATAGATGTAAACTTGCAAGCTGCTATCTTGGAACGTTTAAAAGGAACAGCATATCATTTTGTGAATTCATAAAGAGAGAGGATGTTTTTCCGTGGTTGAACCGTTATTTAGTGTGAAAATTAATTGCACCTATTGTGAGGTGGAATTTCAGACCTCAAGAGTGCGTCCAAGCTTTAAGAAATCAATTAAGACGGACGCGGATTTTGGCGTTCATTTCAAGGATATCAATCCAGATTATTATGTTGTACGAGTTTGTCCGTTTTGTGGACTTGCCACTACGGAAAGCTCGACAGAAACCATAAGCAAAGATCAAAAAAGAGCATTTGAGGAGAAAGTGAAGCAAAATTGGAGTATGAAGGATTATTCAGGCGAACGCACTTGGGAAGAAGCCATGCAAACCTACAAGCTTGCTTTGGTCTGCGCACAAGTAAAAGGTGAGAAGGAACGTATTATCGCGGGAATACTACATCATATTGCGTGGCTTTATAGGGAAAAAGAAGATGTGGAACAGGAAACTCGGTTTCTTCGCTTTGCTCTAAACGCCTATATACAAGTTTATGAAACCGAAGGGGTCAGCCTTAATAATGCGAGGCTGATGTATTTAATCGGTGAGCTGCACAGAAGACTTGGGGAATATAACGAAGCAGTTAAATGGTTTGCAAGGGTAGTCAACGACAAAAAAATTATGGACGCTTCGATGATTAAAGCGTCGCGGGATCAATGGGCAACAACTAGAGAAGATATGATAGCAGCTAATGTGCAGCTAACGGAAGATATTAAGGAAATGAAATAAATTAAACCTGGGGTGCTTTTCGCAATGGCTGATCGGCAAGGATATAATCGCGATCTACGTCAATGAGCATGGTTTTATTATGACAGCAGGGGAAAACAAGCAGTCTTTTGCGTCCTTCGTGTATTTCTTGCAGTTCGTGCTTACGGATGGGAATCAGTATATTTTCTTGCGAACAGTAAGGACATTCAGCTACATAAACATCGTTTTGAATCGTTTCATAGGGCCAAGTGTTGCGAAAAGGAATCATTTTTTTGGCTCCGTCGTTGATGCTTGGGTCTCTTTGTTGATATTTGGATCGGAATTATTTACTGGTTCATTCTTTGCAAGTTCTGCAAGCTTTTGGAGTAAAATATGCTGAGGCATATGCATTAAATTTTCGATTGGAATATTCAGTTGCTCCGCAAGTTTGATCGCAGTTTCTGCAGATATAGGTAAAGGTCTCATAAAACAGCTCCTTTTTTATCGGTATAGATTTTATTTAAACATAATTAACGCAGGATATCAAAATTAAACGGAAGGTGGAATTCCACTGCAAACCACATTGAAACAAAAATGGGATTTAGATGTTATTTTTCCCGGAGGCAGCAATTCAGTCCAATTTAATGCTTTTCTCGAACAAATCGAACAGGAAACTGCTCATTTCCTCACACTTCTGCAACAATTTGAGCCTCCTTCTGCACAGGAAGACGCCATACGTTTTGTTCCACTGTTGAATACATTGCAAATGAATTTAAAACGTTTTCGCGAAGCGGAGTCGTTTACAAGTTGTTTAATGGCAGAGCAGGTGAATGATAAAAAAGCGGTTCAGTTAAATGGAAGAGTAAAAAGCGATTACGCTGATTTTTTATCCGCACTCACTTTGTTTGATGAAATACTTCGTCGCATACCTGATGGGGTTTGGCAATTATTGCTTCAAACGGATACGTTAAAATCGATCGTCTTTCCCCTTGATGAACGTAGAGCGTTGGCACAGCTAAAGCTGCCGCCGGAGCAGGAATCCTTAATCAATGATTTAGCGGTTGACGGTTATCATGGCTGGGGAGATTTATACAATACAACGGTTGGGCGAATTCGTATTCCTTATGAAGAGAATGGGCAGATAGTGCAGCTGTCGGCAGGGCAAGCATTCAATAAATTACATAATCCTGATCGGGAACAGCGGCAGCGTTTATTCCAGCAATGGGAGGAATCTTGGGCTGAGCAAGCTGATTTTTGTGCAGATGCATTGAATCATTTGGCCGGATTTCGTTTGCAGCTTTATAAGCGGCGTGGATGGAATTCCGTGCATCAAGAACCATTAGCGATCAATCGGATGTCAGCAAAAACTTTAGCAGTGATGTGGGAAGTGATTGAACAGAATAAGCATGTTTTTGTTGCTTATCTGCAGCGAAAAGCAAAGCTGCTCGGTTTGAAACAACTTGCATGGTCAGACGTGGATGCACCATTAGGAAACGTGAATAAAACCTATACTTACAATGAAGGCGCGCAAATAATTACGGACCAGTTTCGCCAATTCAGCCCCAAAATGGCAGACTTCGCTAAACAAGCCTTTGAATCGGGATGGATAGAAGCAGAGGACCGTGCTGGTAAAAGACCGGGAGGGTTCTGTACCTCGTTTCCCCTAAGTGAACAAACGAGAATTTTCATGACCTATGCTGGAACAGCTTCCAATGTTTCAACGCTAGCCCACGAACTAGGGCACGCTTATCATCAGCACGTAATGAATGATTTGCCTGCATTAGCGCAGGAATATGCGATGAACGTCGCTGAAACAGCGTCTACGTTTGCGGAAATGATCGTTAGCGATGCCGCGGTCAAGCAAGCGACAGATGCCCAAGAACGTTTAGTTTTGCTTGAAGATAAAATCCAACGTGCGGTAGCCTTTTTTATGAATATCCATGCACGGTTTATTTTTGAAACGAACTTTTATAGCGAACGGAAAAAGGGCTTGGTTAGTGTGGAGCGTTTGAATGTATTAATGTCGGAAGCGCAGAATCAAGCGTTTAATGGGGCTTTAAGTAATGACCACCCTCATTTTTGGGCAGCCAAGCTGCATTTTTATTTAACCGATGTTCCATTTTATAATTTCCCCTATACCTTCGGCTTTTTGTTTAGCGCCGGGATTTATGCGCTTGCTCTTAAGGAAGGAAGTGCCTTTGAAGATCGTTATATCTCGCTTCTCCGTGATACTGGCAGTATGACAACAGAAGAATTAGCTGTGAAGCATTTGAATGTCGATTTGACGCAGCCTGATTTTTGGCAGAGTGCTGTACAAGTATCCGTAGAAGACGTTAGACAATTCTTAGCTATGACGGAATAGGTGCTTGATTTTGTTTGAAAAAGAAAAGGACTGTTTTACAAGTAAAGTTACTTACTTGTAAAACAGTCCTTTAACCATGATACATTTATTAGAATTTAAATACTTGAATTGTTTTTTGAAGCTCCGTAACAATTCCAGTCATGTGCTCAGACTGTTGTACCATCGTATCTACTGCAGAAATTTGTTCATTCATTGCGGCGGAAACCTCTTCCGTACCAGCAGCTGATTCCTCAGTAATGGCTGAAATGCTTTCCATTGTGGAGGAGATCGTTTGTGCGCTTTCCAACATGAAATCACTTTCTTTAGCAAAGGCATAAATTTGATCGGTTACAAATTGAATACTGGTTACAATTTCGGAGAATATTTTTTCTGTTTCTTCAATCATTTTTGTTTGGACCTGTACGATTTCTTCGTTCGTACCAATATTATGTAGGGCATCGCGAATACCTAGTTCAATACTTTTGACGAGATTAAATACTTCTTTAGTAGAGGTTGTTGATTCTTCTGCCAGCTTCCGAACTTCTTGAGCAACCACGGCAAATCCGCGCCCATGCTCTCCGGCACGTGCCGCTTCAATTGAAGCGTTAAGGGAAAGCAGGTTGGTTTGTTCGGCAATTTCAGAAATGCTTTTCGTGATTTGCGAAATATCATTGGCTTTTGCAGCAAGCTGATCAATGGCAGTCGACACGTTAGCAGTCGCTTCTACGTTTCGTTTCATTCCAGCGCCTTGACTTTCGACAGCTTTTCTTCCTTTTGCTACCAGCTCAATCATTGTCTCAGATAACGAATTCATTTCTTTTGTCGAATGAGCATAAGACATGATTTTATTCTCAATATCTTTAATTGCGACAGAGATGTTCGAGATCCCTTCTGTAATTTGATTAGCACCCGTTGCAAGCTCATGTGTTGATGAAGTCACTTGTGCTAAAACTTCTTTGGAATTAAGATTTTTTTGGTAAATATCACGACTGGATTCGGCAACCTGTTTGGAGATGGATGTAGTTTCGCCTAGAATATCGCGAAGCTTTTCCAGCATTTTATTAAAGGAATTACCTAATTCACCAATCGCATCATTAGAAGTAACATGTACCTTTTGTGTGAAATCTCCCTTAGAGATGTTCATAGCAATTCTTGCCATACTGTCAATGGAATCTGTAAGCGCTCTCTCAATCCACTTAATAAAAGGAAAGCAAACCCCAGCAACGACAGCGATAATAATAATATTAAGGAATAGATTGGCACTGCTTAATATTAACAAAAGAATTGAGAAAACAGCGACAATGGCATAACAACCTACTAAAAGCTTCTTTGTAAAGGATAAAGATAAAAACCCATTCATTTGGATATGCTCCTTTTTGAATATATTTGCTAATTATGTTTTGATTATAGCATTTACAGGGCATTTGGTCTATGGAATTAGTACTCACTACCCTAGATGAATAAAATTTGTTGAATTATAATTTTAATTAGGAAAATACCCCCTGATAATTGGCGGCTTATACGAATGCTTTTACGATAATCCAAGGGAGTGATTGCGATGACTTTAATGAATTGCAAAGAATGTGGAAAGCTTGTTCTTCGCAGTCAAACGGACTATTGTGCCGAATGTCAAAGTTTACGGGATCACCGTTTTTTTCAAGTGCGTAATTATTTACGTGCGCATCCAAGCAGCACTGTGTGGGAAGTAGCGCAAAAAACAGGCATACCTCTCGGCAAAATTCTAGAATTAAATAAAGAACAATATATCACTTTTCGCAGCTAATGAACAAATGAACCAACTACATAATATTTTAATCTAATTATAGATCCTAAAAGGGTCTATTTTTGTCGTTATTGAATAAAAATGCCAAAATGCTGTAAATTTATGTTGAAATAGGAATAACAGCGCAGTATAATGAGTCATAAGACTTACAAATATTACATAATTATTAGCAGAAAATGATGAAAGGAGGGATTTCATGACTTTAGAACAGCTGTCTTTGGCTAAGCAAGTTGATATTGTATTCCGTGAGATTCAAGACGAATTGTATCATCTTTCTTCGGGTATTGTTTTTATGCAAATACGTAATAATATTATTGGTAAATTTGGAGCGAGACATAATCCGTTAGAAAGTAAAGGCGGCGTTTTTCAAGCATCCGGAAGCGGCTTAACCGAAGCGCACATACGCTCTTTTCGTCAAATGGCGATAGAATCACTTCGTCACAAGATCAATTGGTCGTATGGGGAAATTTGCTTTGAATTTGCTGTTAAGCAAGGTACGCTCTGTGCAAGTGTTCAATTTGAATCCAATTACAACATGGCGAATTTTTTAATTAACAAAGATCCTCGAAAAGACTTGCGTGAAATGCATTAGCACTCATATTTCTTATCATTCCGGAAGCCTCACAGACCGAATTCGGTTTGTGAGGCTTTTTCGTCAAATTGTTTCAATTGAATCTGAATTGGTTAATATATGAATACCCCCATTGTAATATAAAAATTAGGCCAATACCTGTACAAGGTATTGGCCTAATTTTGTGAAAAGACAGAAATTCGCAACTTAATATTTATTTAATCATTCATTAAGTAAACACTAATCTTTTGCGGTTAAACTCTAAGCAGGGATAAAACACTTCATTTTGGGAAAAAGTATTACAAAGGAGGCTGTAGGATGACTAGAAAAATTGAGATTGACCAATTATGGGAAGGATCGCACTTTCTTTCCGCCGAGCATATAGATCTCGTGAAAAAAGAAAAACTTTTTATTCGCGTTGAGGATATGGCGACGATTAATTCAGCTATAGCAGAATCATATTGGAGCCGTTCCCCTATTATTTTTATCCTGTTTGACGCATTTAATATGAAGCAGATAAGCGGAACTGTCACGCAGATCGACCAAGGCTTGAGAAGAGTGAAGTTAAAAACGGAAGATGACTGCGAATGGATCCGAATGGATGATATCGCCCGAATATTCAGATAACTAAGCCTATTCTGCTGGCGGGACGGGCTTTTTTTGAATTATAAAAAAGTACAAATATAAAAAGGCGACGTTTTAAGTCACCTTTTTGGCCTCATCCATATGTGATACTATCTATTACCACCAAATTGTCCTGCTAATTGTTGTTCGGCAATTTGCACCAAACGACGAGTTATGTGTCCCCCGATCGCGCCTGTGTCACGAGTAGCCATATATCCATAGTATCCATCTTGAGGAATTTGAATGCCTAATTCTTGTGCAACTTCATATTTCAATTGGTCTAAAGCTTGGCTAGCTTGTGGAACTACAAGCACATTACTGGAGCGGCTTTGTCCTGATCCCATATTTATCACCTCCTGTTGAGAGTAGTATGAGTTAAAAGATGGATTTTACACGAGTAAAAGATTGGTAAATGGAACCATACTTTAGGGATAGCATAGACATTGCTGTTTTTTTTTCATATAATAGGGCGCAAATGAATAGACGTGTTTTAAATTCGTCTTAGGAGGCCGCTCGAATGGTTTTACTTTCCATGACTAAGTGGTCATTTGATCCGGATCTGCAAATTATTCATGCCGATGTAAAACTTTTAATGGATGGGCAGGAGATCATTAATGAACCATTATGTGTTGATGTAGGTATGCCTGCATTGCTGCTAAGCGCGCATGAAACAACCATGCCTAATCGGTGGGCTGATGCGGAGCAGTGGCAGAGCATGCCCTTTTTCGTATGTGGTTGCGGTGATGCTGAATGCAGAGCTTTTTCGTTTGTTGTAAATCACATTGATCATGAATGGATTCAGATTAGTGAGGTAGATGAACGTCTTAACGATCATTACCGAGTGGCTGGAGAATATATCGTTTCCTTAGCAGAATATCGAAACCAGGTACAAATCATTGCGAAGCAATTTTTGCAATATGTTCGTGATTTAGATTATCGCCCTTTTTTCAAAGATACCGTGATCGTGGTGAAAATGCTTTTAAATGCTTTGGAGGAGGCGGAATAGCCCCTGACTTATATTTGAACTACAGAAATGGATATGTGCAGCATGAATTTTATCAAAGGGATGACTTGGGGTTGGGTCGGAGTACGAGGAACCTGGCAGACGGAAGAGGCTGCTAAGCCTATTCATGAAATGACAAAGATTGGCGTGAATTGGACGGCTATGGCTATCTCTTTTTCAGGTTATCAATTGCAAAATTAAACGACAGACCTTGGTTTTACGGCTATATGTTGTGGGATTGTGGTTTGATCGCTTTAATTTCTGTTAAACTCATCTGAATAAATTCCGAAACAAGGGGTTCTTTTTTATTTTCAAAAAACAAGATTGTACCCGATGGAGTGTTGATGTATTTCATGAAACTTAAAGTAAATGTTGCGCCAAACAGATCGGTTATGACATATTTTTGTCTGATAATTAAGTCAGTTGCACTTATTGAGGTACACACCTCTTCTATTTCTTTTGTGGCTTCTAACGAGTTATAACCACATATTTGACAATAACCGTTCTGATCTCCCCAAAGAACAATATAACGAAGATTACTGCTGCATATCGGACAGGTCGGACAAATTCGCGAATCTATAACTTGGTAGTGTTGTCTTAAATCTCGAACAATACATGCCCCCTTAACACCGGATATAAAAACTAAATATTCAAGACTTTCTTTAGAATATTGTAATTGTTTAGTTGATCTCATGAGTTTAGTTTTTCCTCCTTTTCCACATAGTTTTGCTTTCCAACATCTGTTTCATTCCGTACACGACACTGTACAATGGTCTTTCGGCCATAGTTACAGGCACCTGCAGTTCCTTCGCTAATATTTGATCTAACCCGTGCAATAATGCCCCTCCCCCTGTAATTGTGATCCCTTTACTCAGAATATCTCCTGATAATTCTGGGGGGGTTTGCTCCAATGCGGCTTTGCAAGCTTGCACAATTGCATGAGTCCATTCAACTATAACGGGTGTAAGCTCCTGCGGTTCAATAAGTACAGTACGGGGTAAACCCGTCATTAGATCTCTCCCCCGTATTTCCAGGACAGCTTGGTTTGGATGAGGAAACACAACTATATTAAGTTTGATTTTTTCTGCGGTTGATTCTCCGATTAAAAGATTATAAGTTTCTTTCATATACCGTTCAATATAACGATCAAATTGATTTCCAGCCGTTGTAATGGAAGATGAAGTAACAATGCTCCCCATAGATAAAACAGCAATATCCGTCGTTCCACTGCCAATATCCACTACCATGCTCCCGAAAGGCAGGCACATATTTACTCCTGCTCCGATGGCAGCGGCTTTGATCTTTTCCACTAGAACAATTTGCTTTCCCCCAGCATGGATAGTAACATCTTTGATGGATTGTTTCTCTAAAGAGGTGCTTTTCGCTCCGCAGCATACAAGTATGCGTTGTGAATAAAAAAAATGGGATGCACCTATTTTTTTGAGGAAGTGTTTCAACATGGCTGCAGTAAATTCAAAATCTGCGATGACGCCATCGCGCAACGGTCGAATAGCTAATATGTTTTTAGGGGTACGACCGATCATACGGTAGGCCTCTTCTCCTACGGCGAGCAGTTCTTTAGTTATACTATCTATGGCTACGACGGCGGGTTCGTTTAAAACAATGCCTTGTTTACGAATGTAAATCAGTATATTATCCGTACCTAAATCAATGCCAATATCTCTGTATAACATTATACATTCTCCTCGCTATAGCCATTTTTCGCTTGTTATTTACCCTTAAACGAAAAAAACCTCCGATTTCGGAGGTTTTCTTCGAAATTTCGGTTTACTGGCTGGCATAGTGTAAAACACTTAAGCCCCTATAGTTTTGCGACGCCATTTTTCAATGGGTGTGCCTTTATCGATTCATATAAAGTTTGTAAATACAATGAAATGGATATCCATTCGAATTTACCTAATCTTATCATAAGATAAATAATTTGACTATTTTTTTTTGAGACTATGGGACTAGGCATATTATACGGTTTCGAGATGTTTCGACAAACTTTGCTAAGAAAATTACGGCTTTTCTTAAAGCGATTCTTCGACATATTCTAGCTTCGGCTAATATAAATGTTTCGGGATTCGCGCACGAAGTGACCATTTTGGTGAAAAATGGCTTGCTTGGCAAAGTGTATTCTTTTAAACTGGAAAGTGAGATATTACAGTTACAACAGATATGCTGCTTTCCCTTTTGGAAAATGATCGTTATAATCATACAAAATGATGCTACAGCGATTAGTACTCAAGACAGTAACTTAGAAGGAGCGAGTAATGGTGAAGTTTGCAGTTGGAATCGATATTGGCGGAACGAAGACCGCCATCGGTATAGTAGATGAAAAAGGAACCATTGCTGCGCAACAAACGATTCACACCGATTTAACGAAAACACCTGAACAAATGGTTCAAATTATAGCTGAAGTGGTTAAACTATTGCAGCAGCAGAATGAAATATCAGATAAAGATATCTTAGGTATCGGTATCGGAGGTCCAGGTCCGTTGGATACAGCCTCCGGTAAATTCACTTGCCCGCCGAACTTGCCAAGCTGGAGCAATTTTAAAGTGGTGGAGCAGTTTGCGCAGTTTTTTAAATGCCCGATTCAATTGCAAAATGATGCGACGGCAGCAGCTTTAGCTGAAAAATGGTTAGGTGCGGCTCAAGAAAATCGCAACTTTATTTATATGACGATCAGTACGGGCATTGGAGCGGGTTTATTTTTAAATGGTGCTTTGTTTGCAGGATCTTACGGAAATGCAGGCGATGTCGGTCATATTGTCATTGATCCTGCAATGGGTACATGCAAATGCGGGCAAAATGGTTGTTTTGAATGGGTTGCTTCTGGAACAGCAATAGCACGTTTAGCGACAGAACGTTTGGGTCGGGAAACATCGACGAAGGAAGTTTTTGCCGGATATGATCGTCGTGACCCGCAAATGGTTGCACTAGTTGAGCAGGTGTTTGAATATATTGGCATGGGTGTGGTGAGTTTAATTAATACGTTTGATCCTGAAAAATTCGTTATTGGCGGTGGGGTTTCTCAAGTTGGCGAGCCCTTGTTTACTGCAGTTCGTTCTTATGTGAAGACATATGCTTTAAGTCCTGCAGGCAGAGAGACACAAATTGTTCCTGCTCTGCTTAATCAAAATGCAGGTTTTATCGGTGCGGCCGCTTTAATAGTTCTTAACTCATGATTGGAGATGATAGATTTGCATTTATATCCTTTAAAATTCAAGGCGATTGCCCAAGAACGCATTTGGGGCGGGTCGCGATTAAAGCGTCTATTTGAAGTGGAAACGAACAAACCCATTGGAGAGTACTGGGTGTTATCCGGATATCCGAATGCAACGTCGATGATCTCGAACGGTACTTTGGCAGGAAAAAACTTAAATGAGATTATTGCTGAATATCCACAGGCCTATTTGGGACAATCGAAGCAAGATCGTTTTCCGCTTTTGATCAAGTTTTTGGAAGCTGAGGACGATTTATCGGTGCAAATTCATCCGAATGATGAATATGGTTTGAAGCATGAAGGCGATTATGGAAAAACAGAAGCGTGGTACATATTAGATAGCAAGCCGGGCGGCGAAATTATTTATGGAGATACATTCAGGAGCAGGGAGCAATATTTACAAGCTGTAGCGGATCACAATATTAAGCCGTATTTAGTTAAGCTTCCGGTTTCTGCTGATGATTTTGTTCACGTGCCTTCGCAAACGATGCATGCTTTGCTTGCCGGGACGACACTCATTGAAATTCAACAAACCTCAGATGTAACCTACCGAGTATATGATTGGGATCGTCTAGATAGCTCAGGTAAAGGCAGAGAGCTGCATATTGAAAAAGCGGCGGATGTGATGCTGTATGGCAGCAAGAATGCAATGGTGGAGCAAGCTACGGATACGAAACGATTTGCCATTGCAAAGACGGAACATGTCCTTCATGAACACTTGGTTACCTGCCCCTATTTTTCGATAGAAAAAATTACATTGAGCGACAAAAGCTATGAAATCAGCTTAGGCAGACAGGGAAATCCGGATATTTTAGTTATTGCCAGCGGCGAAGGAACTTTGGAATGGACTGAAAAAGAGGGAACAAAACCAAGCTTAGCGATCAAAAATGGCGATACAATATTGATCCCATCGACCATTTCGCAATATTCCATTTCCACCACTTCAAAGATTACTTTATTGAAAACATTTTACTAAAAGAGTGTGTTTAATAAGTGGTGGAGAGCATATGAGGGAATGTGACCGGAGAGTTGAAAGTTTTGCTTTAGCAAATCTGGCTTCGTAAGCATATGCCTCGAGCTGCCTTTGAAAATGAGTTTCGCCCTTATTCTAATAAAGGAAACTTATTTTCAAGAGCAGTAAAAGTTTTCGTTAGAAAACTCTCTTCGGGAGCATATGCTTTGGCACATCCCTCATATGCCGCAACCCTACCTATTAAACACACTCTAAAAATTGAAAAGAGAGAGGTTCAATGTTTATGCCATTAATTGATATGCCCTTAGAGCAATTAAGACAATACGGAGGACGCAATCCGCGACCTGATGATTTTGACGCCTATTGGGGCCGCGCTCTGGATGAAATGAAAGCTGTGGAAGCAAATGTGGAGCTAGTGAAGAGCGATTTTAGTGTACCTTTTGCGGATTGCTTCGATTTATATTTTACAGGTGTGCGAGGCGCTCGTGTTCATGCTAAATATGTTCGCCCGAAAAATGTGCCGCAACCTCATCCTGCGATTATTCATTTTCATGGCTACACGGGAGATGCCGGAGACTGGACCGATAAATTAAGTTATGCTGCACTAGGTTTTTCTGTTATTGCTATGGATGCCCGCGGTCAAGGCGGTACTTCGGAGGATACGGGCGGAGTAAAAGGCACCACGCTGCGAGGACATATTATTCGCGGCTTGGATGATGCCGCTGATAATTTGTTGTTCAGGCATATCTATCTGGACACGGCACAGCTAGCGGGTATTGTGATGGACTTCCCAGAGGTGGATGTGAGCCGTGTTGGGGCAACGGGGTGGTCTCAAGGCGGGGCTTTAACTTTGGCTTGCGCAGCGTTAGAACCAAGAATTAAAAAGCTTGCTCCGGTATATCCTTTTCTATCGGACTTCAAGCGAGTTTGGGAAATGGATTTGGCAAAGGATGCTTATCACGAGTTACGCGATTTTTTCCGTCATCATGATCCGCAGCACTTGCGAGAGGAAGAAATTTTTACGAAATTAGGTTACATTGATAATCAGTATTTAGCTTTGCGTATTAAAGGCGATGTCTTGATGGGAGTCGGCTTAATGGATACCATTTGCCCGCCTTCCACTCAGTTTGCTGCCTATAACAAAATTACTGCGAATAAACACCTTGAGATTTTCCCGGACTTTGGACATGAGGGTCTTCCGGGATTGCATGATAAAATAGTTCAATTTATGCTGGAGCTTTAGGATCTAGTTTGACTTTCCTATGAATCATTGTATAATAAAAACAACTTTAAACTAAATGAACCAAATGCATGGAAGGGAACAAGTAGGTTAGCATGCGCTTCTTTCAGAGAACCGATGGCAGGTGCGAATCGGTGTGGCGGGTTGACTGAATGGGTCCCGGAGCATAATGCTGAACCGATTTCCGATGTTGTTTCGGTGAATGGAAGTAAGCGGAACGGCTGTTCCTCGTTAACGGAATTTTAAGGCTTTCTGCGGAAAGCGAATTAGGGTGGTACCACGATCTCTCGTCCCTTGCGGCGAGAGGTCTTTTTTCTGTTTTCAAATTGCTATAGGGGGTCATAAAATGAAAAAAGTTTTATCCGGGATTCAACCTAGCGGACAGCTGACCATCGGTAATTATGTGGGTGCAATTCATAATTTCGTCAAACTGCAGCATACCCACCGCTGTTTATTTATGGTGGTCGATTTACACGCGATTACGGTTCCTCAAGAGCCAAAGGCATTAAGGGAGCAGTCGGAATCCGTAGCAGCACTCTATATTGCAGCGGGGATTGAACCAAATAAAGCGGGCATATTTATGCAATCGAGCGTACCGGCGCATGCTCAGTTAGGTTGGCTGTTAACGACGTTGACTTATATGGGCGAGTTGGAGCGGATGACCCAGTTTAAGGATAAATCGGCAGGCAAGGAATCTGTCGGCGCTGGTTTATTTACTTATCCTGCTTTGATGGCCGCAGATATTTTGTTGTATAATGCCGATCTTGTCCCAGTTGGAGAGGACCAAAAACAACATTTGGAGCTCACTCGCGATTTGGCGCATCGCTTCAATCAGCGCTTTGGACAAACCTTTACCATACCCGAGCCTTATATTCCGCAAGTCGGTGGTAGAATTATGTCACTTGACGATGCTTCTAAAAAAATGAGCAAAAGCAATCCCAATCCGGCAAGCTTTATTGCTTTGCTGGATCCCCCGGATGTGATTCGTAAAAAAATGAGTCGCGCGGTGACAGACTCCGGCAAAGAAGTGAAATATGATGTCATGAATAAACCGGAAATCAGTAACTTAATGGGCATCTATACACATTGTTCCGACTTGAGTTTAGCTGAAATCGAAGCTAAGTATGAAGGGCAGGGCTATGGCGCATTCAAAAAGGATTTGGCCGAACGTATCATAGCGACTTTAGAGCCGATTCAACAGCGCTATCATGAAATTCGCGCGAGTGGAGAAATTTATGATATTTTGCTTCAGGGCGCTGAGAAAGCCGAAGAGATTGCCGGCCCGATTTTACGAGAAGTTAAAGAGCGAATGGGCTTCTTACAGTTGAAAGATAAATGAATCAAAACCCGACTGAGGTCATAACGACCAAAGACGGGTTTCTTTTTAAAATACGGCGTAGCCGTTTAGCTTTGGGATTTTCTGCGCATCTTTGCTTTGACGACAAATCCGAAGCCAATGAAAAAAATCGAGACTACAGAAGCGGCCAAGGCCAACCACGGTTGATGAGTGCTCATAAAAAAGCTAATACTAACGAGCAATAAGGTGCCCAAAACGGCAAACAGTAAAGCTGGCATTCGAGTCACAAACAAACACTCCTTAAAGTTTTGCGTTCTTTGCAAAACTGGCATCGTAAGCATAATCTAAGTTTTAACGCGGATTGATGCGGAATTTTTTCTCGATACGAGATTCACTTAACCAACCGACATAGGAATCGATAGGCTCCAATTCGGGAGTAAGCAGCAGCACCGCGACGAATGGATATTGCTTGCGATGCCGATATCTTACATCGACCCATCGCACTTCGTAGCCCCAGGTCCGTTCTTTTAATTCTGCACAGGCATAGGTAGAAAAATAAAGAAAGGAAGCAATATCTGGATGCTGCTTAGAAGCGTCCACTGCGGGATGATCCGCACAAGAAATGGAATCAATCCATTTTAATTGGTGATTTTTATATTCTCCTAATACATATTGACCGCTTTTTTGTTTCTTCACCACATGCCAAACATACAAATTAATCGTAGGTATAAGTAAATATTGATCTCCGTTTTGATGATTAAGATCTTGTATAGAGAGACCTTTTGTCAGTACCTTGTGATAAATCGTGCGAACCACATAATAAAGCGCAATAACTACATATAATGTGGGAAAAATAATCGCTGGTTTTTCAAGATGAACGGACCACATGAAGATAGCCAACAAATGTGATACAAATATAAAGGGATCAAAAATATGAATGATGTTCCAAGCAATCCATTTTTCCGAAAAGGGACGAGCCGCTTGCGTTCCATAGGTGTTAAACAAGTCGGTAAAAACATGAAAGCTAACCGCAATTAGCACCCAGATCCCGACATGGGCTAACGGAAGGTCATGGAAAGCGATAGATAGGAAAAAGGTGATAAATAACGTCCACAAAAGGACGGCAGGTAGAGAATGCGAAAGTCCGCGGTGATTTTTGATATACGCTGCGTTGCCCTTGATTCTCAAAAGACCATCGGCATCTGGCGCTTGTGAGCCGAGTACAGTTCCAATTAGTACGGCGGTAGAAACAGTGGTGTCGGAAGCAATGACAGGATCAATATAAGCGAGCCCTGCAAGTCCGAGTCCGATGACTAGATGTGTGCCTGAATCCAATTAGGTTCCCTCCAGTTGAAATCTGTTATAAAATGATTGTACCATTTATTGCAGTAAAAGATAAACTTGATTCAGCATAAGAGGAGGTCCGAAATGTGTAAAGTTTTTGTGGAGTATACCATAAGTGAGGGAATGCGAACCAACTATCTTCAGTATATGCAAATAATAATCGATAAAACCGGACTTTTGCTATATGAGGGGACGGATCAACCAGGGCTCTTCATAGAAATTTGGTCGAATCTGAATTATTCTGCGTTTTTAGATTTTAAAAGAGAACGTTTGAATCCAAAGGATGAATCGATCTGGAAGCCATTGATTCCTTTTGTTACCGGTGGAGTGGAGAAAATACATATTTGGCATTTCAGTAAAGTGGAGGTATGCATCGAACGTCTGATGAAGTAAATAGAGTAAAGGATCAGTTATTTTCATTATGGTATACGAAATACAACTATTGGGGGTTATTTATGAATCCTATTTTTAGTATATAAAATCTTCACTGACATCTACGGTCAGTGAAGATAAATAGGCCAATATTAACTTAATAAAAGCCTCACTGAAAACACCTCCTAAACGATCAAAATTAGGAGGTGTTTTCAGTGAGGTTAAAAAAAGATTTTTAACGAGTGCCTTGTTGATAAGGGGAAGTGTAATTGAGTACTTCATCAAAAGTAGCATAGTCCAGATTAACCATGAGCAATAGAATTCGCATGTTTGTTTTCGGTTCGCTAATGATAATATGGTCCCGACCTGCGGCTTCGATTTTGCCTTTGAATATTTTTGCATTCCACTGCGAATTGTTTTCGTATGTCATGTAGAAGGTGCCGGTTTTACCTAGGTTCATTCGAAGTATGTTTTCAATATAAGATTGCTCGAGGGGCAGTAAGCCAGGTGTTCCTGGTGTGGGAGTTGCAGGCGGAACGCCTGGAATTGTCGATCCTGCGGGAGTCGGTGGTGTGGTGTATGGAGCGTAAGTACCCTGCATTGTACCTTGTGGTGCTGTCTGCATTCCACCGGGAGCACCCCCGCCTACTGCACGATAAGCAGGAAAGCTGTAATACCCTTGCCCATTCGCGGCAAAATTGGTTGGACTATAGTTTAACATGAAAATCCTCCTTTTAACTTTCTAATACAGTGTATGGGCGGATGCATATTTGGTGACAAAAAAAAGAAGCTATAAGCGCTTCTTCTTAAGGATGAGTTCAGTTTTTATAGGGTCACTCTACTACGTTCATTCGCTGATTTCATGCAAGCATCGATCACTCGCATGTTTTTGACAGCATCGTCTGCGGGAAAGCGAAAGGGCGTTCCATTTAAAACACTATGTCCAAAATCATCTATTTGCAATACATACTGATTCACGTGTTCAACTTGCTCTTCTCGACGTTTTCCTTTTACTGTGACGAAAAAATTCGATTCGGGTGAAAGTGGACTGAGAAAAGCGCAGGGAATTTCAATCCGACCTTCTGTGCCCAATAATTCAATGGTATTGCGAAATTCCGCCCACATCCCGCAGTCAAATGTTAAACCAATTTGATGGGGAAATTCAATGAGACCTGAAACCATCATATCCACATTATCGTGCTCCTGTGAATAGAAAGCTTGAACTGTAACGGCTTCCGGCTCCAAATCGAGCAAATAACGCGCAGCATGGATAGGATAGCATCCTACATCATAAAGCGAGCCTCCACCCATACTGGATTGAAAACGGACATTAGCCAAATCTTCTGCATTATTGAAGGTGAAAGCACCTCTGATACCGCGGAGCACACCGATTTCTCCAGAAACCATTATTTGTTTAATTTGGTCATAGCGGGGATGATGACGGTACATAAAAGCTTCTACAAGCAGAATGCCAGCCTTACTGCTGGCTTGAATCATTTTTTCAGCTTGCTGTGCATCCAGTGCCAGTGGCTTTTCGCATAATACATGTTTACCTGCTTCCGCTGCTTTGATCATCCATTCGTAATGGAGATGATTCGGCAGCGGTATGTAAATGGCATCAATATCCGCATCGGCGAGCATTTGCTCATAGCTGCCATAAGTCTTAGGGATACCTAGCTTTGCTGCGGTTTCTTTGGCCTTTTGTTCTTGACGGCTCGCAATTGCTGTAACCTCACCCGTTTTGGATTGTAAAATAGCTGGAATAACAGCGGTAATCGCGATATTAGCGCACCCCATGATGCCCCAACGAAGTTTTTTTGCGTGCATTCAATTGACCTCCTAAGCGTTTTAAAAACATGATCATAGTACGTCCTCTATTATAGGCTCATGCTTTTAAAAATGAAAGTGAAGCAGTGTAATAAACCTGCTTCACTTTCATGACTTAAACAGACAAATGTTGTTTGACTAGTTCTTCACTTAATTCAGCAGAATTACCTTCAGCAACAATCATGCCTTTATCCAGCACATAATAATAATCAGCGATTAGGGTAGCGAAAGCAAGACTTTGCTCAACAAGCAGTACGGCAACCTCGCGTTTTTGCTTGATAGCTGCAATGACTTGCTCGATTTCCATGACGATAGAAGGTTGGATTCCTTCCATCGGTTCATCCAACAGAAGCAGCTTTGGGGTAGAAGCGAGTGCCCGGGCAATCGATAATTGTTGCTGCTGACCACCGCTCAGATCTCCTCCGCGTCTTTTTAACATCGATTTCAGGATAGGAAACATCGTGAAAAGCGATTCCGGTATTGTTTGTGTTTTTTGAGTACAGGCTTCTAAGCCTAAGAGTAAATTTTCCTCAACAGTCAAATGAGAGAATATTTCTCTCCCTTGCGGAACATAGCCTATTCCCATCCTGGCTCTACGATCTGGGGATAGCGTAGTGATGGCTTGATCACGGCATTGAATGGTACCAAGTTTGGGGCGGAGCAAGCCCATGATGCTTTTCATTAAAGTCGTTTTACCCACGCCATTTCGTCCCATGAGGCAAACGACCTGCCCTGGTTTAACACGCAGGGTGACATCTCGTAAAATCATGCTTTCCCCATATCCGACTTTCAGATGCTCGATTTTAAGCATGCTGATCCACCACCCGTCTTCCTAAATACACTTCGGCAACCTTTTCGTCATTTTGGATTTCTGTCATAGTTCCTTCACGAAGAATCGAACCCTCATGCATGACGGTAACTGTTTTGGCAAATTGCCGCACAAATTCCATATCGTGTTCAACCACAATAATCGATTGATTGTCACTGATTTTATGAAGCAATTCACCTGTTTTTTCGGTTTCATGGTCTGTCATTCCTGCTGCGGGCTCATCCAACAGAAGCAGTTCAGGCTCCTGCATCAGCAGCATGCCGATTTCCAACCATTGCTTTTCACCATGGGAGAGGGAGCCGGCTTTTTCTTTGGCTTTGGCGGATAATCCGATCATTTCTGTATAGATGAATACCCGCTCTCTTTGCGCATGATCCGTTTTAACCATGAGAGACGTGAATAAACCGCGTTTTTGTTTCATGGATAACAGTAAATTTTCCATCACGGTTAGATTGACGAAGATAGATGGAGCTTGAAATTTACGACCAATACCCAATTGGGCTATTTGATGTTCTTGATGCTTCGCTAAATCCGTTTGTGCTTTAAAAATCACGCGCCCGCTATACGGTTTAACCTTTCCGCAGATGACGTCCAGCAGCGTTGTTTTACCTGCTCCATTCGGACCGATTAAAAAACGCAATTCGCCTGCTTTTAAAGAGAAATCAACATTTTTGATTGCTTTAAAACCGTCGAAATCAACCTCAAGCTTCTCGGTATACAAAATCACTTCGGGCTCTATTGCCTCGGTTAATGTACCGTTGTTCAGCATTAGAAAACCTCCTTCATTTTGTGGGAATCTGTCCAAAAGATGTACGTGATTATAATTTCCTTAAAAAAATCGCTTTGGTCCATGGTCTTTTGCTCCATTTTAATTTCGTGTCGATTAAAGTGCCAATAATTCCTTTGGGCAGGAAAAGTACAACAATAATAAATAGAGCGCCTAAGAAGATGGGCCATATATTGGGAAAAGCTTCACTAAATGAGGTTTTTGCTGAATTCGTCAGAATTGCGCCTAATACAGCTCCGTAAATTGTCCCGCGACCTCCGATAGCGACCCAAAGCACCATTTCAATGGAGGGTACAATGCCCATTTGTGCCGGTGATATAATGCCTTCTTGCAGAACGAAAAGCACTCCAGCCAGGCCTGCTAATCCTGCGGAAGCCATGTATATAAATACTTTGTAAGTCAACGGATTATAACCGATAAAGCGAACGCGATTTTCTCCGTCGCGAATGGCGATTAAAATTTTACCCAAGCGACTGGAGGTAAACCAAACCGCGAGGAAAAAGGCAAGCACCAATACAACGATCGTCACATAAAAGAAAAGCAGCTTAGTGGAATGTGCCGATATCCGCAAACCAAGAAAACGATCGAAATTGGTTAAGCCGTTAGTACCCCCGGTTTTTCCTTGCTGTCCGATAAATAATGTTACGGTTATAATGACTAAAGCCTGCGATAAAATCGAAAAGAAGGCGCCTTTGATCCGATTGCGAAAGGTTAAATAACCGAGAAGTCCTGCGACAATCATCGGAATGAGCAAAGCGAAGAAAATGGCCGCCCAAGGAGAATAGAAAGGAACCCAAAACCAAGGCAATTTGTCCACACCGCTCCATGACATGAAATCCGGGAGATCACCGTGGGAAGCGACGAGCTTTAAATGCATCGCCATACAATAGGCACCCAATCCAAAATATACGCCATGTCCGAGGCTGAGGATGCCGGTGTATCCCCAAATGAGATCCAGGCCAATCGCAAGAATCGCATACGTTAAAAATTTGCCTAGAAGCGATAGTCGAAATTCAGATAAATATATGGGCGCCGCGAGAATGATCAATAAAAAAAGGACACTGAGCACAATCTTTAGTTTTCTTTGGTTTCGTATCATCTTTCAACCCTCCAAAGTTTTCTGTAGAAAACTTTTTATCATCATTAATCTAGCGTTCTTGATTTGACGGAGACTAAACCGGACGGTCTCCATTGCAGGAATGCGATAATCAAGGTAAATACCAATACTTTTCCGAGCGAGGCGGACGTTAAATATTCAAAAGCGGTATTAAACACACCAATACCAAGTGCTCCGGCAACAGCGCCAGCAATTTGGCCTATCCCTCCAAGCACTACGACCATAAACGCATCGACAATATAGTTGCTGCCTATAGTGGGGCCGATTGAGCCTAAAAGCGATAAAGCACAGCCCGCAATCCCAGCCATACCAGAACCAAAAGCAAACGCTTGAGCATCAAGCTTGCGGGTGGAGATCCCTAAGCATGCGGCCATATTGCGATTTTGCATGACGGCGCGGGTTTTTCGCCCGCCTTTACTGCGATAAAGATAGAAATAAATGATCACGATGCAAAAAGCGGCTAGTCCGATGATAAACAACCTTTTATACGGCAAGATTAAATCTGCATTGATTTTCAGTCCGCCTTCGAGCCAGGCAGGGGCTTGAACGGCAACATTCTGTGCCCCGAAAATAGTTCTGGCAAGCTGCTGCATCACTAAGCTGACCCCCCAAGTGGCGAGAAGGCTGTCTAAAGGGCGGCCATATAGATGGCGAATAAGGATTACTTCCAATAACCAACCCACTGCAAAAGCAACTCCAAACGCCAGAGGAATTGCGACTACATAGTACAAGCTGAAATATTCATGCGGCACATTTTTTTGGAAAAATTGCTGAGCTAAGTAGGCCATATAAGCACCAATCATGATAAATTCGCCATGAGCCATATTGATCACATTCATCAATCCAAAGGTGATCGACAGCCCCAAAGCAATTAACAGCAAAATGGAGCTTAAGCTTGCGCCATTAAACAATTGCGATAAAATCATACTCATACGAACACCTCCAAAAAGACTTCTAACTCATGGAAACTTGCTGGTAATGATGCAACAGAGGACTGCCGTCTTGGGCAGTCCTTTGTTATTTGAAACGGGATCGTTTATTTTTTAGTAACTTCCGCACCCCATGAATATGTTTTTAAGAATGGATCTGGCTTCAGTGTGGTATCGCCTGAACTCCATATTTCTTTAATCGTGCCATCTGCTTGAATTTGACCAATCCGCGAAGTTTTATACACATGTTGGTTTTCTCCGTCGATTTTCACCTTGCCTTCAGGTGTATCAATCTCAATCCCTTTGGCTGCTGCTTTCACCTTCTCTACATCCGTGGAACCTGCTTTAGTTACTGCGGCTGCCCATAAATATACAGCGTTATAAGCTGCGTCAATCGGATCATCTGTTACTCGGTCTTGGCCGTATTTGGCCTTGTAAGCTGCAACGAATTTTTTGTTAGCCGGATTATCTGTGGATTGATAATAATTCCAGGCGGTGTAGTGACCCGCCATAACGGATGGACCAATGCCGCGTACTTCTTCCTCAGCTACGCTGACAGACATCGTTGTAATGTCGTTCGGTCCAATTCCGGCGTCCTTCAATTGCTTGAAGAAGGCAACATTTGAATCCCCATTTAAAGTGTTATAAATAACGTCGGGCTTTGCCTGTTTGATTTTAGCGATAATGGAGTTGTAATCTGTGTAACCAAGCGGAGTATACTCTTCAGCGACGAGAGTTCCGCCCTCTGCCTTCAACTGTTCTTTAATGATTTTGTTTGCTGTTCTTGGGAATACATAATCGGAGCCGAGCAGATAAAATTTCTTGCCTTTATTCTTTAACAACCAGGTAACAGATGGGATGATTTGTTGGTTTGGAGCAGCTCCAGTATAGAAAATATTCGGTGAAGCTTCTAAGCCTTCATATTGAAGCGGGTAAAAGAGCAGGCCTTTGTTTTCTTCGAAAACAGGCAGCATGGCTTTGCGGCTTGCCGATGTCCATCCGCCAAATACGACGGCTACTTTATCTTTTAGCAGCAGTTTCTTTGCTTTCTCTGCAAAGGTAGGCCAATCAGAGGCACCGTCTTCAACAATGGGCTTTATTTGTTTTCCAAGAACGCCTCCAGCCGAATTAATTTCATCAATAGCCATTAATTCAGCATCTCTTACAGATACTTCGCTAATCGACATGGTGCCTGTGAGGGAGTGTAACACGCCTACCGAAATGGCTTCACCTGCTGCACCTGACGGTGAAGCTGCCGGGGTTGCGCTGCTCGCATCTGTCATAGTAGCTGCTGTCGGTTTGTCTTTGGTTCCGCAAGCTGTGATGAATGTCATGACCGTTAAACACATAATCATTGCCAGTATGCTTCCTCTTTTTCTAATCATCGTTGGATCCACTCCCCTAATTAATTTTGGTTTACATTGCTACTATAGCTCCTGTGTTATTTATATGTCAATAATATTTACATGTGTTCTAGAAAATTTAAAATATTTTTAATTTAAATTAGGAAAATAACACTAAATATATTCAATAATTATTGTTATTACTTAATACAGGAAATTTAATGTTATTATATATAACATATTAAATACAATTTAGTTTACATCAATGTGAAAAGTGAATATAATAAGTTTAAATCCAAATAAAGTGGGAGGTGTACTATCATTGCATTTTACGGAACGGGAAAAAGAGAAGCTTTGGATTACGGTTGCGGCGGATTTGGCGCGAAAAAGGCAGCAGCGTGGAGTGAAGCTTAATTATCCGGAAAGTATTGCACTTATCACTTCCGAAATAATGGAGGGTGCACGGGATGGATTAACTGTAGCCGAATTGATGGCGATGGGAGGGCAAATCTTGACGGCTGGGCAAGTCATGGAAGGCGTGCCTGAAATGATCGCAGAAGTGCAGGTTGAAGCAACCTTTCCAGATGGAACAAAGCTTGTAACCGTTCATCAGCCGATTGCGGGCAAGGGGGAAATGACGCTGTCTACTTCGCCTGTTACCCCTGGAGAATATCGCGTGAAACCAGGTGAAATTCAAATGAATATAAATCGTCAAACGGTGAGGGTGCTTGTAGGCAATACGGGAGATCGACCGATTCAAGTAGGTTCGCATTTTCATTTTTTTGAAGTGAATCGAGCCCTGCTATTTCCTCGTGAGCAAGCATTCGGCATGCGATTGGATATTCCGGCAGGTACAGCCGTTCGTTTCGAGCCGGGGGAAGAGAAGCCTGTGCAATTAGTAGAGCTTGGCGGTGCGAAAATATCACACGGCTTGAATGGATTGACCAAAGGCGAAGCGGTAAATGGACAAATGTCGGACGTAGTGCTCCATGCTTTGCGTGAGTGGGAGGCGAAACCGGAATGAGTCTAATGGAACGAAAAGCTTATGCCTCGATGTTCGGTCCGACAACTGGAGATAAGATTCGACTGGCTGATACGGAATTATGGGCGGAAATAGAACAGGACTATACAATTTATGGCGATGAATGTAAATTTGGCGGGGGGAAGGTTATTCGTGATGGCATGGGCCAATCCAGTGGGATAACACGTGCAGCCGGAGCGTTAGATACAGTCATTACAAATGTGGTTATCATAGACCACTGGGGAATAATTAAGGCGGATATTGGCATTCGCGACGGCATGATCGTTGGGATCGGAAAAGCGGGTAACCCCGATATCATGGATGGCGTAGATGAGGTTATGATTGTAGGCGCATGTACGGAGGTTATTGCCGGAGAAGGGAAAATTGTCACGGCAGGTGGAGTTGATTCGCATATTCATTTTATATGTCCGCAGCAAATCGAAGTTGCTTTAGCTTCAGGCATAACGACCCTAATTGGCGGGGGTACGGGTCCGGCGACGGGAACAAATGCGACGACCTGCACGCCAGGCGCATGGCATATTCGCCGGATGCTGGAGGCTGCAGAAGCGTTTCCGGTCAACCTTGGCTTTCTCGGCAAAGGAAATGCTTCGTTTCCAGATCCGTTAGCGGAGCAAATTGAAGCTGGAGCCATTGGTCTCAAGCTGCATGAGGATTGGGGAACAACGCCTGCTGCGATTCGAATGTGTTTAGAGGTAGCGGATCAATATGATGTACAGGTTGCTATCCATACGGACACATTGAATGAAGCGGGATTTGTTGAAGATACGCTGGCGGCGATTGGTGGGCGTACAATCCACACTTATCATACAGAAGGGGCGGGTGGAGGTCATGCGCCGGATATTATCAAGGCAGCGGCGGAACTGAATATTCTGCCTTCATCGACCAATCCAACACGGCCTTATACTGTGAATACAATTGAAGAGCATTTGGATATGCTGATGGTTTGCCACCATTTGGATAGCCGAATCCCCGAGGATGTAGCTTTTGCTGATTCGCGAATTCGTCCGGAAACGATAGCTGCGGAGGATATCCTCCATGATCTGGGTGTTTTTAGTATGATAAGCTCGGATTCGCAAGCGATGGGACGTGTTGGCGAGGTTGTTATTCGCACATGGCAGACGGCAGATAAAATGAAAAAACAACGGGGACCGCTTGCTCCTGATTCGGAATTAAATGATAACTTCCGCATCAAACGGTATATTGCTAAATATACGATCAATCCGGCCGTTACACATGGCATTTCCTATATTGTGGGTTCGATTGAAGTAGGCAAATTTGCAGATCTTGTGCTTTGGCAGCCGATGTTTTTTGGGGTGAAGCCAGAGATAGTAGTGAAGGGAGGAACGATCGCTTACGCGCAGATGGGGGATCCGAACGCATCCATTCCGACCCCGCAGCCCGTGGTTGGGCGCCCAATGTTCGGTGCCTTTGGCAGATCGCTTTACGAAAGCTCAATTACCTTCGTATCTGAGGTGGCATTTTCTGCTCAAATAAAACAACGGTTTCAATTGCAAAAAAGAATGATGCCGGTTCGAAACTGTCGATCCATTACCAAAAAAGATATGATCCATAATGATGTGACACCGCTAATTGAAGTCAATCCGGAAACCTATGAGGTTAAAGTCGATGGCGTACCTATAACTTGTGAGCCTGCAAAGGTATTGCCGATGGCGCAGCGTTACTTTTTATTTTAAATGAGGTGAGAGCTGCTTGGATTATCATTGGCTGAAGTATGCGCAGTTTCTCGACTCTGCATTACCTGTTGGCGGTTTCTCCCATTCGTTTGGACTGGAATCCATGGTGCAGGCTGGTAAGCTAGTTTCGTTGAATGATTTACGCTCTTATGTGGAGACCATGCTTTTTCATACTTGGGCGCCCATGGATTTAATGGCGATTAAAGCCGTATTTACTTACGCGCCAAACGAAAACTGGTCCAATATCTGGCTTATCGATCAAATCCAGCATGTACAAAGAGCAGCTATGGAGACACGTGAAGGCTCGCAAAAAATGGGGCGTCGGTTGCATCGTTTGGCACATGCGCTGTATCCGAACTTTCTATGGGAGCCGCTGGATAAAGCCATCCGCAGTGGTGAATGCTACGGAACCCATGCAATTGTTCACGGTTGGATTGGCTGGCAGATCGGTATCCCTCTTTCAAAAGTCGTGGAAGGCTATCTCTATTGTAATATGACGCATTGCATTAATAGTGCGTTGCGACTTATGTCGCTTGGACAAACGG